>JBKPOZ010000240.1:0-7125 GCA_046733355.1 Pseudomonadota bacterium
CGAATTCATGAAGGTAGTGGCTTCTACGCTGCCCAAAGAATTCGCATTGGAAACCGGTGCCCTTGCCGAGTTATCCGATGACGACCTTGCCGCACACCTTCTCATATTGAAGAAGTTACGGACCCGCGCAGTCGAAAGCAACGAACGGGACACAGAAGCTCACGATGCAGACACAAAGCACTAGGCTGGCTCAATCCCCTGGCCGACAAAGATTTGGCCGCTGGACACTGATAGCACCCCTAACAGAGGGCGGCCGTCTGTGGCTCGCTGAGTGTGATTGCGGAACCATTAAATCAGTTGCGAGCAGAACCATACGTTCCGGCATGTCCACCTCATGTGGGGGTTGCCGTCGCAGAGAATGGCTCTCGGGGCGGAAGCGAAATAATTGGAAGTGGATAGATGGAAGTACAGGAATTAACGCAGGATAAATTACAACAGCTTGAGAAAAGACTGCTTGCAGAAAAAGAACGCCGCATAAACGAGAACAAGCTTGCACATTACATCCCCTATCCTAAGCAACTTGAATTCCATAGCGCAGGGGCTACTCACCGAGAACGTCTATTATGTGCAGGAAACCAGCTCGGGAAGACTTTGGCGGGTGGGTTCGAAATCGCCATCCATGCAACAGGAAGATACCCGGATTGGTGGAAAGGTAAAAGATTCGACCGTCCGATAGTAGCTTGGGCCTGCGGGACAACGGGTGAAACCGTTAGAGACACGGTTCAGCGCGTCCTACTTGGTAGAGACAAGGACGGCAAAGGTGCAATTCCCAAGGAGTGTATCGGCCAGCTAATAAACTCTAGAGGTGTTGCTGACCTGTTAGACACCATTAAGGTGAAGCATGTCAGTGGTGGGTTCTCCACCATCGGATTGAAAAGTTATGTCTCCGGCCGCGAGAGATTCCAGGGTGAGACGCTGGATATTGCGTGGCTCGATGAGGAACCCGACGCCTCGATTTATACTGAGGTTTTGACCCGTACAAATGTGAGTAACGGGCCGGTTTTTATGACCTTTACTCCCCTGCTCGGGGTCAGTGAAGTTGTCAGACGATTTCTCATGGAGAAATCTCCAGACCGACACGTCACGACTATGCAAATCGATGACGTAAAACACTATACCGCGGAGGAGAAAGCGCGGATTATTGCGAGTTATCCTGCCCATGAGTTGGAGGCTCGCACCAAGGGGATTCCCGTTCTTGGCTCTGGTCGCATCTTCCCGGTCGAGGAAGGAATGCTTGCAATCGACCACAGGGAATTTCCACCCCACTGGCCCCGAATAGGCGGAATGGACTTCGGCTGGGACCATCCGTTCGCGGCCGTTGAGCTTTATTGGGACCGAGATGCGGACTGCGTTTATGTCTCCCGGACGTACCGCTGCAGGGAAACTACACCGATAATGCACGCTGCGGCGTTAAGACCATGGGGAAAGGATCTGCGCTGGGCTTGGCCAAGGGACGGCCGCAGGGAGACGCTGGAAGGTGCGGGGATTGCCCTCGCGGAGCAATACCGCGCTCAGGACTTGGAGATGCTCACCACACACGCGCAATTCGAGGATGGCAGCGTGAGCGTCGAAGCTTTTATCCGAGACGCGCCTATGTCTGAACCGGTCGGACACAACCTGCCCCGCGGCCCAACTCTGGTCGGCAGATGGCAACTCGAGGACGATTGGCTGACCGTCCGGAGCCCGTACGGCACGAAATCTGCAAGACTGGGCTGGGGTTATCCCCGAAAATGTTGGCGCGGATGCTGCTGAAGGAGATGTGGGAGGGGATGAATTCTCGTGCCTCCTGTTACCCCAGGTGTTACCCTGAGCTTTAAATGGCTGAGGTGTCATCCCACTAAGTATCTGGTTTTGTTGGTCGGAGCGCCGAGATTTGAACTCGGGACCCCCAGTCCCCCAGACTGGTGCGCTAACCGGGCTGCGCTACGCTCCGCCAGTCGGCAGATGTACGCTCGGCATACCCCTCACGCAAGCTGACCCGAAGCTGCGTGCCAACAGTAGAGATTCGCGCGATTGAACCAGCCTTCCCGCGCCCGCGACTAAAGAGCGGGTTCATTTCGGCTGGATGGTTCCATTGCTTCTCGCGCGTTCGCGACATCGGTCCGGCCCATTGGCTGTCGTGGCAGGCGGTCTTGGGATTTATGCAGTGTTTGCAATTGGCTACCAGCACTTGCTGAAGCCATCGGTAAACCACTCAGTGCCGCAACCTGCCGCGCAGCTTTACGCGCTGCCGGCGGCCGCGCCGACCGCGCCTGCAGCTGCCGAGCCCGGCACTCCTGCGGCTCCCGCGCCGCGCGCGCAAACATCGACTGAACACATGCGGTTTGTGTCGGGAGTGGCCGCACCCGCACGGGATGCCGGCGAGAAGACTTCACCCGCAGAGTCCAAAAAGACCGCTAAACGCCGCGAGTCCTCGGGCAGAGAGCACCGCAGCTCACGCGAGGTTGCCTTCCGCCCATTCCCGTTCTTCCGCCCGTTTTTCTGAAGTTAAGTCGATCCGCTCATCGCAGCCGATGAAAGCCCGGGCATGCGCTCGAGCGCATAGGCGCGCGAAGCCGCCATCAATCCCCAGAGCACGCCGAGGATGAGGAAATAATGGCGCCAATGCTCGATGTCGATGAACGTGCTCTCGGCCACCACAGCTACTAGGCGGCGTAGACGACATGATAGACGGGTTGCCACGGCGTGCGCACAAACAGAAAGCGCGTGCTCATCATCAGTGTGACGGCGCATAGCGCGAAATAGGTGAGGCCGGCGAGCCATCCTCCCGACATGAACTCGTTGAGGAAGGTGTTGTGGGGGTCCTCCACAAATCGCTCGGTAAATTGCAGCGGCCCCATTCCGAACGGATGGCGCCTCGTCGAGTTTTTGTTGATCCTGCTCGTCACCGGCGACCACGATGGGCGACCACGCAGGCGCGCCCGGCCGCTCGAAAGCTGCGCGCGCGAACGACGCGTCGCGCGGCAATGCGCCGGCCGGGAGCGCCGACTCCACCATCTTGCGCGCGTTCACTTCGAGCATCGCCGGCCTGACAATCAGTGCGATTCGACAGGCGCATTTGGTAGAGAAAAAGTTTCAAGAAAGGCTTAGGCGTGAGAGGGTAAATAGATGAATCTTTACGTATCCTCTCCGCGGTCATTCCGGGGCGCGCGCAGCGCGAGCCTGGAATCCATAACCACAGGCCTGGCATTATGGATTCCGGCCCTCGGCTTTCAGCCTCGGCCGGAATGACGACGGTGTTCGTTTATGCGGATGCGGAGAGGCGGGCGGCCAATGCGGCGGAGGAGGCGCGCGCCAAGGCCTCGCCGTAAGCGGCGAGAATGCTCCGCGTCATGATGTCGGCGGAAAACGAGGCGCGTACCCAGGTGCGCAGGCGCTGCGCCGCAGCTGTGGCCGTGCGGAAATTCTCAAGCGCGTGGCTGATCGCCTGCGCCAGCGCTTTGGGGTCCTCGGGCGGCAGGAGGGCAGCGGCGTAAGGCCCAAAAATCTCCGGGATGCCTCCCACGCGCACGGCAAGCATGGGCAGGCCAGCGGCCGCTCCTTCGATCACGATGTAGGGAAGCGATTCAGCGCGGGAGCAGACCACGAGGAGACGGCCCAAAGCGAACGCCTTGCGGGCCGGCATTGGGCCGGCAAAGCGAACAGCTTCCGCCAGCCCTTCGCGTGCGACGCGTTGTTCCAGGCGCTTGCGTTCGCCTCCATCGCCCGCAATCGTGGCTGTGACCCGTTTGCCGTGCCGCGCGAGGACGGCAACGGCCTCGATCAGGAGATCGATGCCTTTGAGCGCGCGCAGCTCGCCGACGAACACGAGATCGGTGGCTTCCTCCTCGGCCGAGACCGCCTCGAATTCTTCGGCCGTGACCCCGTTGTGCACGACGCGGGTGAGCGCCGCAGGCTCTCCCACCTTGGCCAGAAAAACCTCGCGGCCATAGCTGCTCTCGAACAGGAACAGATCGGTGCGCCGCATCAGCGTGCGCTCGGTGCGCAGATAAAGCATCCCGGCGGGCGACCTCCAGCTGTAGTGCAGGCTGCCGCCATGGGGCGTGTAGACGCGAACAGCGCGCGCCATCTCGGCGAGCCGCGCATAAGCGCCACCCTTGGCGCCATGGCCATGAATAACCTGCGCGCCGATTTCGCGCGCGCGAGCGCGCACATGCCGCAGCGCCGTGATGTCGCGCGGTCCCACATGCCGGCTCATGGGAACGCGGGTTACGCCGAACGCGAGCGCGGGGGCGAGCTGCGCGAGCTTCGCCTGCGCCTGGTCGCTTCCGGTCAAAGCATCCGCCACGATGCCGACGCGGTGGCCGCGCGCTGCCTGACCGCGCGCGAGATCGAGCACGTGGCGAAACAGGCCTCCCACCGGCGCGCGCAGCACGTGCAGAATGTTGAGCTCGGCCGCTACCGTCATCGTTCGATTCAAGCGCGCATCAGCGTTTTTAACGCGGCGTCAACCATAATCGTCTGCAATGCAACAGGCGAGTCGCGCGGGATACGCGTTGGTGTGTATGGTGAGAAATGCAGGCCTGGAGCCGGAAACGACCGCGGCACCGCTTGGCGACATCGATTTTAGCGCGCTCGGTTGCGCTCTCTGGCGCAAGAAAACCCTCATCCTCGGCCTGACGCTCCTGACCGCGGCGCTGGCATTTGCCGCCGTCAACTTCATCACGCCGCGCTACAAGTCCGAGGCGCGGGTGCTCATTGAGACGTGCGAGAACATTTTCCTTGCCCCGATGCGGAGAAGACGCTGGAGCGCACCACCGTGGACCAGGAGGCGGTCACCAGCCAGGTGCAGCTCATGCTGTCGCGCGATCTGGCGCGCGAGGCGATCAGGAAGCTCAACCTTGCGGAGCGACCCGAATTCGATCCGATGCTGGGTGGCCCGAGCCTGTGGCGCAAGCTGCTCAGCCTCACCGGGCTGATCAAGGATCCGGCGAGCATGACGCCCGAGGAGCGTGTGCTCAAAAGCTACTTCGACCGTCTGTCAGCGTTCCAGGTGAAGAAGTCGCGGGTGATCGCCATCGAGTTCGAGTCGGAAGATCCCGACCTCGCGGCCGTGGCCGCGAACACCATCGCCGAGCTCTATCTCCTGTTGCAGCGATCGGCGAAGCAGGAACAGACCCGCACAGCGGGCGCGTGGCTCTCGCGCGAGATCGACCGCCTGCGCGCCAATGTGGCGCAGGCAGACGCCAAGGTCGAGCAGTACCGGGCGAAGACCAATCTGTTCATCGGTAACAACAACACCACCTTGTCGAACCAGCAGCTGGGCGGTTTCAACGCGCAGCTTGCCGCGGCGCGCGCGCAGAAGGCGGATGCAGAAGCCAAGGCCAAGCTCATCCGCGATGCACTCAAGGCGGGAACGCCTCTCCCCGCGCAGCTCGCCGAGCAATCCTCGACCCTGCTCGATCAGCATCCGCGCATCAAGGAATTGCGGGCGCAGATCGCGGATCTCGAGCGACAGATGCGCAGCGAGGCCGATCGGCTCGCGCGCTCACTGGAGAATGATGCCAAGCTCGCCAGCGGCAAGGTCGATGAGCTCACCGCCGGGCTCGATCAGCTCAAGGGGCAGGCCGCCTCGACCAACGAGGAGGACGTGCAACTGCGCGCGCTCGATCGCGATGCGAAATCGCAGCGCGATCTCCTCGAATCCTATCTTGCCAAATATCGCGAGGCGAGCGCGCGCGACAGCATCGGCGCTGCCGCTCCCGATGCGCGCATCATTTCCACGGCAACGGTATCCAATACACCGTCGTGGCCGAAAAAGGTGCCCACCATTCTGGTGGCAGCGCTCGCCATGCTGGTGCTTTCATCTGCCTTCGTGCTCACGGGCGAGTTGCTCAAAGCCATGCCGCACCAACAGTCCGTGTTCTTCGAGAGAGAAGCGCCGCTCGGCTCGTTCGACTCGCGGCGATCCTCACCGGGTGCAGATCTGCGCGCGGCAGTGCGGGCAATGGGCAGACGGGCGGAGGATGCACCTGAGCCGATCGCGGACATCGCGCGCCGTCTCGATCGCGCCGGAGAGGACGCGCGTCGCGTCGTCATACTCGGCGCCACACCTGACGCGGCGACAACGCCGAGCGTGCTTGCGCTCGCGCGCACCCTTGGCCGAGACAAGCGCGTGGTTCTGGTTGAGGTTGGCCCAGGGTCTTCCGCGCTTTCATCGATCGCAGGAGAACCGCATGGCCCGGGGCTGGCGCAGCTCGTAGCGGGCGAGGCGAGCTTCGGGGACATTATTACCCGGGATCGTTCCTCTCGCGTGCACCTGGTCCTTGCCGGGCGCGCGCCCGTCGACGCGGCGGCAATTCTCACAGCTGAACGGCTGGCGATTGCCGTCGAGGCGCTCGGCCGCAGCCATGATCATGTGCTCATCGACGCCCCCGCAATGGGCGATGCTGCTCTCAACCGGCTGGCAATGCTCGCGCCGCGCGCCGTGCTCTTTCCCGCGCAGGACGCTGCCAAGACGGCACTCGCGCGCGAGCGTCTGCTGGCCGCAGGCTTCACGACCGTCGACGTGCTGGCCGGCGCGCCCAGGCCGGCCACCGAGGCTGCGTAAGCTGCCGTCATTCCCGCGCAATCACATTCGTAGGGTGGAAGGCGCGCACGCAGACAAGTTTACGCAGTCTCCGCAAGCTTGACTGCGCCGCGCCGTGCCCACGCGTGGGCACGTCGCCGGCGCAAGCGCCGGCTCCTTTGCCCACCCTTCCTGCTTTCTTTTAGCCGCACTTGCGCGGTTTCCAGAGCACGTTAAGTAAAAAGCGCAGATACGCCATGACAGCCGCGCCCGCAGTCGCTCCCAGGAGCACAGGCATCGATCCGCCTGTTTTGCGCGAGAACGCGCGCGACATTGCGCTTGTCACGCTCAATCGGGCGGATGCGCGCAACACGCTGTCCGAGAGCATGCTTGGGGCGCTGCGCGAGACATTTGCCTCGATCTCGACGGACAAGCGTGTGCGCGCCATCGTGCTTGCCGCGCATGGCGCAGCCTTTTCGGCAGGCCACGATCTGAAGGAGCTTACTGCCCATCGCGGCGACGCCGATGGAGGGCTCGCTTTTACGCGGCTGCTCATGCAGAGCTGCAGCGCGCTCATGCTGGCAATCACAAAGCTGCCGCAGCCGGTCATTGCGGCG
>JBKPOZ010000241.1:0-3212 GCA_046733355.1 Pseudomonadota bacterium
TCGCTGTTCTGAGGCGATTCGCTGTGGAGGCGGGCGATGATGGGACGACTCAATCATGATCAAGGGCAGTTGTTCTATTCGTTCCGTCTTGAACAGGCAGTCCCAGACGATCACCTGGCTCGCAAGATAGCAGGGTTTGTCGATCTGGCCTGGGTACTCGACGAGCTCGCGCCCTATTATTCCACGGTCTGATCGTTTTTGTACTGATCATCCTCTCGTTTTTTGGGCTCCGCTAATCTATTCAGCGTCGAATGTCGTCTCGTTCTCTGCCGGCGGGTTTCGTCCCGCCATGCCTCCATACCAGTCAAGGGCGGCAGATAAGAGAAAAGAAACCCCAGGCAGGGGAAACCGGCCGGGGCTCTCTGTGCATCGGCAGAGGGATCGGAAAGCCGATGCCAAAGCCTAATAGAAAATACCTCCAGGCGCAAACTTCAGGTTGAGACCTGCTTTCACGACATTGACGGTCTCCTTGATGCCGGGATTGGCCGTGAAGAACGCGCCGCCGCACGCGGGCGCGGTGCAGACAATCGCGGTCGAGTTGTTGTTGTTATCGAACTTGTAGTAGTCCCACTCGACGAAGCCGGTGAGCCAGTTGCTGAAAGCATACTCACCACCGACGCCAGCCGTCCATCCGCCGCGGTGGTTGTCATCGCTCGTGCTGGCAACGTTGACGCCGTTCACCTGCAAAGTATGGTCGGCGCGCAGCCAGGCGCCGCCGCCCTTTCCGTAAAGGAGAAAGCGTCCCCAGGCATAGCCGATGCGCCCAGTGACGGATGCGATCGACTTGATCTCTGTGTGGTCGGTGAACGTGGGGCCAAACGCGTTCGTAAGAACGACGTTGGTGTTGTCGGTGCTGGCACTGGTCCAGTCGTAGTCGCCCTGGATTCCGAATACCCAGGTGCCGGCCTGATAATTGCAGCCGCCCTGGACCCCGCCGAGCCCGCCGCTGGCGGTGCTATCGCCGAAGCCGCCAAAGAAGCCATCGTTCCACTCGCTTTTGGCCCAGATGCCCCCGCCGTTACCGCCGAAATAACATCCAGTCCAACTGTAGACAGGCGCCACAACCGGCACGTATGCGGGCGGCGGCGCTCTCCTGACTGCAAGGTCAGCCGCCAGTGCCGAGCTGGCGATAGTCGTGAACGCAGTCGCCGCTAACAAAACCTTTTTCATTCGAACCCCCTCGGCCGCGATACGCTAACTCCCCTGCGGCCCTGAGCGGCACATTACTGCACACCCTAGGATGGAGTCTGTTGCAAGCAGGACACAATCTGAAACTTCCCGAAATAAATCAGAGGCAGAGCTAGCTTGAGACAATTTACAATTTGCAAAACATTTACGCGCGGCGCTGGCAGTCGAGAGCCTCAGTTCGGACATAGGTCGCGCGCAGGTAGTGAATCTCCCAAAATGTCTACCTGCTCGGGCTCACCGCGCTTCTCTTTATCTTGCGACCGTATCCTCGGGGACACAGTACGGAAATGTTTTGATGGCTTCGGTTCTGACGCGACCTCAAGGTGTAAGGTCTATGTCTTATAATCTCCTGCAAGGCCCCGCGGAGGGGATGAGGGGCATTCAGAGCCATCGCGGGGTCTAAAGGGGGGCATCCCTCCATTTGGCCTACTTGCCGCTCGGCTCACCACCGGGCGGCTTTTGTTAGGGTGTTCGGACAGCCAACCCGATCACGTCGCGCTACGGGCGACCATCGATGAATTCTCGGAGAAAGCAGGATGGAGAAATCGCCCGACACTTTGGTCCGTAAGCCCGGCGCTACGCTCGCTTTTTTTGGCGGCCCTACTCGCCTCACCACAACATCCACACAACCAATAGGTCGATTGCGACGCAGACCGCGACGACGATCACAACAAACTTCTTCATCTTCTTCATTTAAGTACCCGGCAATTCGAGCATTACCTTCATCTTGGCACCCAATCTACGAATGAAAAGTAAAGCTGCTTCCCGGTCATTGCCGCGGACACACGGGCTCGCGCGCAGTTGGTAATCCCGAGTAACGTATCATGGGCTGTGAACCTTATGGTGCAGCGCGGCGTGCTGGTGTTTCACCCCCTTGGGTCCAAAGGACGGTTTCCGCGGCCTCTTTGCCGCCCTGTAACGCGCCCGGTGATAAGCCGAGCGGCCTTCTCCACTATCTCAGAACCCTCAGAATGGTGGACGTGAGAAGCACTCAGGGCAAACAGGCTCTGCTCGCGGTGCAATCGGCGCGCTAAGGTCGGCCGAGCGAGCAGCGGCGCAGCCGACCGCGTCAGCATAACGGAGGTGGGTCCTCCTGCCACCCGGAGGCAGAACTACATGGAAATGTAATAGTGCACTAAGCCGCTTGAGCTTGACACTGTTCGTAAAAGGCGTGTTATATCAACAGTATCCTTTGCCAACCTGGAGATTATATGCCCAAGGCACGCCTGAAGCTGGTTGCGCCAGCGAGCGTAAATCGAACAGTTCCCCGGCGCTTGCCGAATAAGGCGCTGCGGACACGCGAACACCTGACCGAGAAGGAAGTCGAGCGGCTAATCAAGGCAGCCAGCGACAATCGCAACGGACATCGGGATGCCACCATGCTCCTGATGGCCTTCAGGCATGGTCTACGAGCGTCGGAGCTGTGCGACCTGCGCTGGGACCAGATCGACTTTAATAGGGGTGTCCTGCACGTCCGTAGGGCCAAGAATGGCACGCCCAGCACTCATCCCCTGACAGGCCGTCAAATGAGAGCCTTGCGCCGGCTGCAACGGGAAGCTCCCACGTCGCGTTTTATGTTTGTCTCGGAGCGTGGGGCACCATTCACGACTGCGGGCTTCGCTCGGATGATGGAGCGAGCGGTCCTATCCGCGGGCCTAGACATTAAGGCGCATCCTCATATGCTGCGTCACGGTTGCGGATACGCGCTGGCCAACAGGGGTTTCGATACGAGAGGGCTGCAAGCCTATCTCGGGCATCGGTACATTCAACACACGGTGCGGTACTCGGAGCTATCGTCGGATCGGTTCAAAGGCTGGTGGAAAGACTGAAACGAATAACAGTGTGGGTTTTGATCCATTGGCGACAGCGTCGATACTTGCGGTACGAGCGCTCCGACGCCTACGCGCCACCAGACAAATTCAGCGAACCGGCCATCCGCCAAGGCTCGCAAACCTATTTCGGCATTGTCGCCACAAATGAGCGCGGTGCTGATATGGGCTGGATTTTCGAGCGTAGCTTGCGCC
>JBKPOZ010000242.1:0-11352 GCA_046733355.1 Pseudomonadota bacterium
AGCCTGGAATATCCACACGCTGCCCTCCAGCGTCGTATTGGATCTCGGCCTGAAGCCGCGGTTTATCGCCGAGGGCGATGTCGACTGGGAGAGGCCCGATGTGGTGAACACGCTCGCGCAGCTGCTCATCGAGACGCGCAAATGACAGCTGCGTCAGCTGAAGCTTCCGGTGCGGATAAAAGGGAGAGCTCGACATGCTGAGACGAGAATTCCTGCGCCGCGGCGCCGTGGTCGCGGCCGCCGCCGCCTTGCCGCGCAACGGCTTTGCCGAAATCGCTTTCTCCCCGAAGCCCGATACCTGGCGAAGATTCGAGATCACCACCCGGGTCGAGCTCGTCAATTCGTTCGGCAAGGCGCAGGCGTGGCTGCCGCTGCCGGCAGTTGCGGAGCCGGCCTGGATGCAGCCGCTCGGCAACGAATGGAACACCAACGCGGCATCGGCGGCAATCGAGCGCGATACAAAATACGGCGCACAGATGCTGCATCTCGAGTGGGAGGGTGAGCGGGCCGCAACCGCCGAACTGGTGAGCCGCATAGCGACGCGGGATCGCGCAGTCGATCTTTCCACGCGCCGCGCCGCTCTGCGGCTCTCGGATCCCGAACGCCGACTCTATACGGCCTCGACGGATCTGATACCGACGGATGGCATCGTCAAAGCGACGGCGGATCGCATCGTCGGTTGGGCGTTCAGCGATGTCGAGAAGGCGCGCCGCATCTATGAGTGGATCATCGATAGTACATTCCGGGATCCGAAGACGCCCGGTTGCGGCATTGGTGACATCGCGTCCATGCTCAAGGGCGGCAACCTGGGTGGTAAATGCGCAGACTTGAATGCGCTCTATGTCGGGCTCGCGCGCGCAGTCGGGCTGCCCGCGCGCGATGTTTATGGCATCCGCCTCGCGCCCTCGCGCTTCGGCTACAAGAGCCTTGGCACCGCGGGCGAGGTCGTCAGCAAGGCCCAGCATTGTCGGGCCGAGGTGTTTCTGAACGGGTTCGGTTGGGTACCGGTGGATCCGGCCGACGTTCGCAAGGTCGTGCTAGAAGAGCCGCCGGGGCAGCTGGCGCTCGACCATCCCAAAGTGAAGGCTGCGCGCCAGACGCTATTCGGCGCCTGGGAGATGAATTGGCTCGCCTACAACTTCGCCCATGACGTCGAATTGCCGGGCTCCTCGAATGCAAAGGTGGGCTTTCTCATGTATCCGCAGGCGGAGGTGAACGGCGAGCGCCTCGATGCGCTCGATCCCGACGGTTTCAAATACGTCATCACTGCCAAAGAGCTCGTGGGCTGACGGCCTCCTCATCGCGCCCAGGCTTGCCTCTCATTCCGCTGCTCGCGCTTTTCGCCGGCGCGATCGCGCTCGGCTCCTCGCCGATCCTGGTGCGACTGAGTGAGCTTGAGCCGACGGCAACGGCGTTGTGGCGCGTAGCGGTCGCAGCGCCGGCATTTCTGTTCTATTCGTTCGCGCGTGGCGAGGCGCCGTTGCTCGCCGCCTATTCGAAAGCGCAATGGCGCGGGCTGTTCTGGCTCGTTGCCGCCGGTGGCTGCTTCGCCATGGACCTTTTCTGCCTGCATTGGTCGCTGCGCTGGACCAGCGTGGTCAATGCCACGCTGTTCTTGAACTTCGCGCCGATCTTTGTCTCGCTTGGCGCGTGGGCGATCTTCGGCGAGCTGCCGACCCGGCGAGCCGTGCTGAGCTATGCGATCGCAATCGGCGGCATCGCGCTGCTCCTGGGCGGGGTTGCGACGTTCGAGCGCGGCAAGCTTCTTGGCGACGGACTCGGTGTCGCAGCCGGCGCGGCCTATGGCGGCTATCTGCTCGTGGTCAGCCGCTTCCGCTACAAGATGCCGACGAGCCTGGTCATGGGCGTGACCACGCTTTCCTGCGCGTGCTTTCTGTTTCCCGTAACGCTGGCGATGGGAGAGAGTTTGCTGCCGAGAACGCCTGCCGGCTGGGCCACGCTGCTCGCGCTTGCGCTGCTCACCCATGCGGGCGGGCAGGGGTTGCTGGTATTTGCGATCAAATATTTTCCCGCCTTCACCTCGTCGGTGACCCTGCTGCTGCAACCGGTTGTCGCCGCGTGCTTCGCGTGGATTCTGTTCAACGAGACATTAGGTCCGTGGCAGATGCTGGGTGGCGCAATTGTGGTGTTTGGAATTCTGCTGTGCCACGACGCGATCACGCGCGCGGCTGACCAGGTGCGCGGCGCCCAGCCAGCCGCTGCTGCCCCAAAACGGCGCGCACCGCGAAATTAGCGCGATAGAGACTCTATTAACGACGAATCACGCAGTCTGCCCGTCTCCTGTTGTAGGAGTAATGTTTCATGAAAAAGCTCGTCGTCACAGCCGTGACCCTGGTTGCAGTGTTGGCCCTTTCCGGGTGTGTCGGAATCGGAAAAGGCAAGGGCAAAGCTCCTCCGCCTATGCCCGCACCTCCGGTCATCACCAAAGGCTGACCAGTCTCTACCGCCTGCTCGTCATGCTCGGATGAACGTCCGACGCAAAGCAGCCTCGGTCTCCCGAGGCTGCTTCGTTTCTTCCGCCCGTGACCGGGACCGGGCAGACACGCGCCACACCGTATTGCCGACATCATCGGCGATCAGCAGGGCGCCGGAATTATCAAATGCCACGCCAACGGGCCGGCCGCGTGGCGCTCAACGAACGAGCGCCTTCGCGCGGTAAGACAACCACAGCGCTGCCCCACCGACACAATTCGGCCCGACGTATAAAATTCCGTCGGGCCGATAGGCGATGTTTTCAGTTCAGTGGTGCCAGAACAAGGCAAGCAGGATGATAATCGGCAACGGAATGCCGATAAGCCATAGAAGAAGTCCGCGTCCAAAGCCCATCGTTTCCTCCTTCGTCGAGCCGGTCCGGAGGTTCAACAAATAACTTTGTCCGTTGTTCCAGCCTGGTTCCAACGATCTGGCTGCGAGGTCGATCAGGCCCGCCAAAAAGGCTTGCGAGCCTCTGCTTGCGCCTCAGCCCTGGTCCAGCGGATGTCATGGAGATCGCTGTCACTGAGGGCGATCAGCTCACGGCGCAGCCGGACCCGTTTGCGCCACCGCTCGAAGATCAGGGGGACGCATGGATGCGCCGCCGAGCTCGGGAGCACGAGAAGGGGTTGCGCGCGACTATGTGAGGCCGCAGCATGGATTGACACTTTGGCGCTGTCCTCCGCTACCGGGCGGAGATGCGCGCCTCGGTTCGCCAGCCCGCGCCGCCAAAAGAGAATTCGGTCCTGATGGGGCTCGATCTCACGCTGCGCCGACCACATGCGCGACTGAAACAGCGCGTTCACAATCCGTTGCCACCAGCCTTGCTGGCCGTGCGCATCCGGTTCCGCAGTCTCGGGGATTGGGTGGGGCGTCGCGCCTGCGTTCCGCTCGATAACTGTTTCGTTTCGGACTGCTGATCGCATGGTCGCGTCCCTTCAAGGCTCGGTCCTCTTGTCTTGCGCACTCTTTTATACGCGCGCATAAAGATTGAAGGTGACGCGCCTCACATTCGGATCACGTTTCGAACGCGTCCTCGTTCGAGGACAGCTTGCGTCCAGGATTCGGGGGTGATCGGGGAGAAACCGCCAATATTGGCGACGCTAGGCCTCGCGGTGAACGCGCAAGCGCGGAGAAATCTCGACGTTACTTTCGGCGCGAGGTTTGCGCGACTGGCAATCAGCTAATTCAATCGCGCGCGACCGGACCCGTCTGCGCGCGCGTGAGCGTGCCTTCCACGCTCAGGCCGAACCACGGCCGCAGGCGCGTGCCGAGAATGCTGCCGAAAAACGCCGCAACCAGCCACAGCCAGCCGTGCACGCTCGATGAGGCGATGCCGCTGAAATAGGCGCCGATGTTGCAGCCGTAGGCGAGGCGCGCGCCATAGCCGAGCAGGAGCCCGCCGATGACCGCAGCAAGGAGCGAGCGTGGCGCTATTCTCCAGCCCGGCTTGAACTTGCCCGCAAGTCCCGCCGCGAGCAGCGCACCGAGGATGATGCCGAAGTCCATCACCGAGGTGATATCGGCAAAGACGCTCTGCTGCAGCGCCGGCGCGCGAGCTGGCGTTTGCCAGTAGCCCCACGCGGCGACGTCAACACCGAAAGCGGCGATGATCTTCGAACCCCAAAGCGCGAATGCGGACGTGATGCCCCACGGCCGGCCCGCGAGATAGAGGGTCGCAAAGTTTCCGATTGCCAGCGCGACGGCGCCGGCAAGGAGCGGCCAGGGCCCGTGCAGAAATCGCCGCCAGCCGTGGCGATCCGTCTTGACGCCGGAAAGAAGATCGCCGTGCCGGCGCCGCTCGACAACAACCGTGACCGCCGCAATGAGCGCGCAGAGCGCAAGGCTTGCGACCAGCGCCGGAATGACGCCCCACGCCGACACAAGGGAGATGCGTCCAACGTTCGGCTGCGCCGACCACCATGGAAGATGCCAGGCGCCGAGCACGGATCCGGCAATGAAGAAGAACAGCGTCACGAGCATGCGCGTGTTCCCGCCGCCGGCGGTGTAGAGGGTGCCCGAAGCGCAACCGCCACCGAGCTGCATGCCCAGTCCGAACAGGAACGCGCCGACCAGGACAGACACTCCCACCGCGCCGTATTCACCGCGCACCGCTTCGCCGAACAGCGTCCCCGATCCGATCGCGGGGAAGAACAAAAGCACGGCAACAGCGAGCATTAGCATTTGCGCGCGCAGGCCCGCGCCGCGGGCATTGGCAATGAACACGCGCCATGCGGAGGTGAAGCCAAACAAGGCGTGATAGAGCACGATCCCCAGCGCGCCGCCGAGGAGAAAAAGCGCTCCCTGCTGCCAGGAATAGGCGTTCGCAAGCGCCAGCGCGCCGGCCACGAGCAGGGCCGAGGCGAAGATCACCACTGCGGGATTGACGGGCGGGATCGCGCCGCGCTCGCTCGCGAGCAGTCGGGCGTCGACGGAAAGATCAGTCATGCGTATCTCGTTGCGCGGACGGTTTTCATAGCCAATCTCACACCCTGATATAAGTCAAAAGCGCCGCTCGTGTAGCCCACATGAGCGCCAAGCGGCGGCATAGTCTCCAATGGCGAGCGGAGGAACGGCAATGGAAACGCGGAAATTCGGACGCACCGGAATGCAGATCTCGGTGCTGGGCTTTGGCTGCGGCGCGGTGGGCGGCCTCATGGTGCGCGGCGATGCGCGGGACCAGGAGCGCACGATTGCGCGCGCACTCGACGCCGGTGTCAACTATTTCGATACCGCGGTCCAGTACGGCAATGGCGAATCGGAAAAGAACCTCGGGCGCATCCTGCAAGCGCTCAAGCCGGGCAATGCAATCGTCGGCACCAAAGTGCGGCTGCCGAGTAGCGAATTCGGCCGCATCGGGAACGCCGTGGCAAAGTCGCTGGAAGGAAGCCTCTCGCGATTACACCGCGATCGGGTCGACATCTTCCATCTGCATAATGCGATCACCGAGCGAGGCGGCGGCGAGAGTCTCAGCGTTGAGCAGGTTCTCGGTGACGTGGTGCCGGCATTCGAGCGGCTGCGCGCCGCCGGCAAGACACGTTTTCTCGGGCTCACCGCAGTAGGTGACACGGCGGCGCTGCAACGGGTGATCGACACCCGTGCATTCGACAGCGCGCAGGTGGTCTACAACATGCTCAATCCATCTGCGGCCATTGCGCTGCCCGCGAACTATCCGGCGCAGGATTATGGTGGGCTGTTTGATCGCGCGTCCGCAGCCGGCACCGGCGTCATCGCCATCCGCGTGCTTGCGGGTGGCGCGCTGTCCGGATCGGCCGAGCGCCATCCCATTGCGAGTCCGCCGCCGGAGCCCATCGGCTCGGCTTGGCGCTATGAGGGGGACCTCGAACGTGCCCGGCGCCTGCTGCCGCTGGTGGAAGAGGGGTTTGCGGAAACCCTCGCCGAGGCCGCCACGCGCTTTACGCTGTCACACCCCGCCGTGGGCACCATCCTAGTCGGCATGGCCACACCGCAGCAATTCGAGCACGCACTCGCCGCGGTCCAGAAAGGACCGCTGCCGCCCGCCGCGCTCGACCGGATTGTAGATCTGCGCGCCGCCTTTGCGGGCGAAGCGCGCTGACGCGCCACTTGAGGAGAAATCGTAGCCCGCATGAGAGTCAGCGACATGCGGGACGAAGGACCCGGATATCGCTTCGCTCATCCGGGCTACAACCCTGCGGTCTGCGCACCTCACCAACGGAACTTTGTGGGATTTTTGCAACGGTCCGGCTTTTTTCGATTTCGGCCACAGTGCCTGACGCGTTTTGTGCTCCCCTGTCGCGAAATCACAACAACGGGGGCATCAATCATGAACATTCGCATTCGCGAGCGAGCGAGCAAACCACTGCTGCGGCTCGCTGTCTACGTTCCAACAATCGTGGTGTTGCTGGTCGCGGGGGTCCTCTTCACAGCGCGCTCGAGCAGCGCTGCCGATGAATGCATCGTCAAGCCGAACGCGCCGGCTCCGCAGGGCAGTCACTGGTATTATCGGGTCGATCGCGTGAACAAACGGCAGTGCTGGTATGTGGCGGCCGAAGGCCCAAAGGTCCGCGCGCCTGCACGCGAAACTGCGTCGCGGGTGCCGACACCCGCGGCGAAGCCCGCCATGCAAACGGCTTCCGAGCAGTCTGTGGATGAGGCGCTCGTTGATGGCGCAGCAGCCGCGGCCGAGAAAACTCCGCTAGCCGTTGCATCCTTGACCTGGCAGGGGCTGCCGACATCCGCCTTTTCAAGCGGCGACGGCATCTTGCTCGGAAATGCCGACACGCAGGCCGCGCCGGAGTCGAGAGATGATTCGGCGAAACCGGCGAGCGCGGCGGGCCAGGTGATTGCCGAGCAGCCGGCAGAACCTGCGTTCAGCTTGGGATCCTTGCTTGCTGTTCTCGCCGGCGCGCTCGGGCTTGCCGCCGCCATCGGCTATGCGATCATGAAACTCGCCGCTTCGCCATCAAAGCGTTGTCATCCCGCGCGCGTCGCTTCGAAGCCCGCGCAGGCCCGCTGCGAGGCTCCTGAGAAGCGCCGTCGCACGGCTGCGGCGCCCGATCATGCGGAAACAAGCCCTGCGACCCAGCCGAGCGATCGCGGCATGGACATCGAAGCGACCCTGAGCCGGCTTTTGCACGAGCTGGAGCAGCGACATGGCGAGCTCACGGGCGCACATATCAGAGCGCAACGCCCGGGCATTTCGTAACAATATGAGTCGCCGATCGGGCGACCTCGACTGAGTTCCCTCTCCCATTGGGAGAGGGTTAGGTGAGGGGTTAAATTGTATCCACCTTGTTGTGACCCCCTCACCCCAACCCTCTCCCGGTCGGGGAGAGGGAGTGCGCCAGAGCGTACCGCTGCCTGATTGCTCAGTCGTCCGGCGAACCCGAGCCAAAGCGCTCTGCATCGACTGCGCGGCGTGAACCTGTAGCATCTGCTTCGACGGAGAGCGGTTCGCTCTTCATTGCGTTGAGCGACGGCGGGTGCGCGTGGGCCGGAATGGTGCCCGCCGCGGTGCGGATTGCCACGCCGGCGCCGGCCTGCGCGATGGCGGCCTGGTACACGCGGTTCATGCCGCCATGGCCGCGATTCGTCGGCGCGACAGGCACGCCGAGCTTTATGAGCCTTTCGGTCTCGATCTCGTCGCGGCGCTCCTTCTCGCGCACCTGCGCCTCCACGGGATCCAGGCCCTTGTCGGGCGGGCATGGACCAAGAGCATCGAGCTCGGATGGCGTGTCCGCATCGAATACGTAGCGCCGCTCGCAGACGTCGACCCTGGGTGGCAGATGGGTCACCTCGAAGCGATCATAGCCGTGCTTGAGCATCTTCCAGAACTGCACGTGCGGCGAGTCGCGATGCCTGGCCATGCTCACCGGCGTCATGCGAAATGGATAAGCCTGGATCTGAAACGATTTCTGACCGCCCAAAAAGGCCTCGCGCGCAAGCGCATAGATGTCGGCGATCTGCTCGTCGGTCATGGCGTAGCAGCCGGCGGAGGCGCAGTCGCCGTGGATCATGAGGAATGCGCCGGTACGCCCGTTCGCCCTGTCATAGGCGTTCGGAAATCCGGTATTGATCGCGAGATAATAGCTGGAATCGGGATTCATCAGCCCGGGCGTAATCATGTAGAAGCCCTCCGGCGCCTGCCGGTCGCCCGCCTTGATCTTCGGACCAAGGTCTCCCGACCAGCGGCAGATCGGATAGCTGCGCAGGAGCGCAAAGCGCCCCGTGGCATCCTCTTTCCAGATTTCGAGCTCCGCCTCTTCCTTGAATATGCGCGTCAGGATCGGCGATTGCGGGGTCATGTTCCGTTTCTGCATCTCGGCAACGATGCTTTCCGAAAGCGGCTGCGTGTGACGCGAATTCACGGGCTGTGCGTTGCGGCCGCCGTCGCAAGCCGCAAGCGTGCCGGCAATGGCGACCGCCATCAGCGGAAATGTCCACCCCCGATCACCCACGGCACACCCCTCGGCACCCGCACGATGCCGTACGTGATTACGTAGGTCGGTTCAGGGCAGGATCGGACAAACGCGCAGAAGCCGCAGGATGTGGCAAACGAATGGTTACCGCTGGCCGATATCGGCACATGTGAGCGGCATCAGGCCGGGGCATCCAGCTAGAGCCGGCGATTTGCGCGTGAATAGTGGTGGAACGAATCGGACATCTCAAGCGGCCGGACATATATTATGGTCATGAAGCGGCTATCGGCATCAAAGTTCAAGGAGCAGTGCCTGGCGCTGCTCGACCGTGTGGATCCGGAAGGAATCGTGGTCACGAAGCGCGGCAAGCCCGTGGCGAAGCTGATTCCGTTTGGCGCCGACTCGGCTGAGCTGATCGGCTCGCTTAAGGGCAAGCTCAGGATCAAGGGCGAAAATGTTTCCACCGGGATCAAATGGGATGCTGAACGTTGATACGCACGTTCGTGCTCTGGGAGATCGCAAAGCTCGCCAGCTTGGCCGGATCGCGGTCGATCTGGACGACCCTCAAGTCGTTCGTGTGCTCTCCCGACTGCACGTGTGGCCGCTGTCGTGCGATTCAACGTGCTTTCTTCGTCGCTGCCTTCCGCAACGCCGGTTTCCGCCTGCTGCCGCGGCTTGATGACGTGTTCAGCTTCACGGCGGCGCGGACGAGAGCCTTGAGGGCGTCCGCGTCAATGTTGTCGTCCTCGTGGAGGTCGATGGCACGCCTGGTACTGCCTTCGAGGCTTGCGTTGAACAGGCCGGAAGGGTCTTGCAGCGAAGCGCCCTTGGCGAAGGTCATCTTCACGCAGCTCTTGTACGTTTCGCCGGTGCAGATGATTCCTGCGTGAGACCACACGGGAACCCCTCTCCACTTCCACTCCTCGGTCACCTCGGGATCGGCCTCTCTGATCAGAGCGCGAATGCGGGAGAGTGTCTCTCCGCGCCAGTCGTCCAACTCCTTGATTCTCGCGTCGATGAGCCGGGACGGAGAGTCATCGTTCCGTGATTCGCTCTTTTTCACTTGTTCAGAGTCCTTGGCGCATCTTCTGTTGCGCGCAGGGTTCAAACCAGCCTTACGCCCAGGCTTTCGGCAAATCCGCGGCGGCCTTTGTGTGTGATAGTCAAGGCGCGCGTAGCAGGGCTGCGCTCGACCCAATGCAGATCGATGCAGCGCTTGCAGAGCGCGGCCCCGACCGCTCCCGCGATGTGCCAGCGCCGCTCGCTCCAGTCGAGGCAAGGGCGACAGAAGACGCGCCGCGTTCCGCCGGCCATCACACCCGCGCCGAAAGCACCGAGGAACTCCGCGCCCGCCGGGGTGACCTCGCCGCCGTCGTCGCCGAGAACGACGTAACCGCGCGCAATTAGCGCGTCCGCCATAGCCACGCCGAGATGGCCGGCAATATGGTCGTAGCAGGTGCGCGCAGCGCGCATTGCATCATCCAGGCGCGAACGGCGGCTTCGGCGCGGCGGCAACTGAACCGCCGCAACCGCGGCGATGCTTTCAATCATGCTGCCGACGAGCGGCGACGCCAGCCGGTAATAGCGATGCCTGCCCTGCTCCTTCAAAGCGAGCAGGTTGGCACGGCTCAGCTTGGCGAGATGCCCGCTCGCGGTCTGCGGCGCGACGCCTGCAATCGCGGCGAGCTCGGTCGCGGTGAGCGCGCGGCCGTCGATCAGCGCCGCGAGAATGTTCGCGCGCGCCGGATCGCCGACGAGCGCCCCCAGTTCGGCCATGTCCAGATGCGGGGTGCTCATGCGCCGTAATATAGGAGCGAACCGGCCGCTCTCGCTACGGCCGGCGCCGTAGCATTCATGCGAACGACATCGATAGATGGACGTTGCTCGCCAATGCACAGCATCTCTCTGAAATCCACACCGTTTCCTTCCCGGCGTGCAAGGAGCCAGGCAGACAGAGCTCGTGCGCATGCGAACCGCGCCAAAGCGCTCACGCTCCTGCCATGAGCCTTGGCTATGGCGTCGTCCAGCTCGACGTCACAATCGTCAACACCGCTCTGGATGCGATCGGCACATCCGTCGGCGGCGACGTGTCCGGGCTGCAGTGGGTGGTCAGCGCATACACGATTTCGTTCGCCGCCTGCATCCTGACTGCCGGCGCATTGGGCGACCGGCTGGGTGCGAAACGGATTTTCATGGCCGGCTTCGCAATGTTCACCGCTGCTTCGCTCGGCTGCGCGCTGGCACCGAATTCTGCCATTCTGATCCTGTCGCGCGCGGTACAGGGAATAGGCGCGGCAATTCTGGTGCCGAACTCGCTTGCACTGCTCAATCACACGTATGCGGGCGGGGCCGAGCGCGGCCGCGCCGTCGGGTTTTGGGCTGCCGGCGCGAGTCTGGCGTTGACGGCGGGACCACTGGTCGGGGGCGGCCTGATCGCGCTCACCGGGTGGCGCAGCATCTTTTTGGTCAACTTGCCCCTCGGTTTGTCGGGACTGTGGCTGACGCATCGATACGTGAGCGATACGCTGCGCGCATCGCATGCAATCGATTTTGCGGGTCAGGCAGCGGCGATTGCGTTGCTCGGCGTCCTGGCTGCCGCAATGATCGAAGCCGGGCGAGTCGGGTGGCAAAATCCGTGGGTCATCGCCGGTTTCCTCGCTTCGGTCATTCTCGCCGCGCTTTTCCTCGTGCAGGAGAAGCAGGCCCGCGCGCCCATGCTTCCGCTTTCACTGTTCAGCCACCGGATGTTTGCATCGACCTCGCTTATTGGCCTACTCGTCAACATTGCATTTTACGGCTTGATCTTCGTGCTCAGCCTCTATTTCCAGAAGATCAACGGCTGGTCGCCGCTCATGACCGGGCTTGCCTTCGTGCCGATGATGGGCGTGGTGTTGCCGGTCAACGTCATTGCACCGCGACTGGCCGAACGGTTTGGCGCGCCGGCGGTGATTGCGGCAGG
>JBKPOZ010000243.1:0-21750 GCA_046733355.1 Pseudomonadota bacterium
GTTACCAATCCGCTCGAGCCGCTCATTGCGGCCAAGCTTTGTCGACGCAAACGCCTCAATGAAGCTTCGCTGATTCCGAATCATTGCGGTTCTCCCTCACCCGAGAGAATCACCACTGCAGAATTTCGCAACGGTTCCCGCTGGGGAGAGGGAGTGCGCCGGCGTTTGCTGGCGAATACGGTCGGGGAAAGCGCGCGCGAGTGCTTCCTCGCTCGCGGCGATGACGCCCCGCTCCGTGATCAGACCGGTGATCAGCCGCGCGGGCGTGACGTCGAAGGCGTAATTCGCTACGCCCGATTTCTCCGGAACGAGCCGCACCGTCTCCAGCCTGCCGTCGGCAGTGCGGCCGGTGATCGCTGCAACCTCCTCGGGCCCGCGCTGTTCGATGGGGATTTCGGCAAGCCCGTCTCTCAGCGCAAAATCGATGCTCGGCGACGGCGCGCCCACGTAGAACGGCACGTTGTTATCCTTGGCCGCGAGCGCTTTCAGATAGGTGCCGATCTTGTTGCATACATCGCCGCGTGCGGTGACGCGGTCGGTGCCGACGATCGCAAGATCGACCATTGCGTGCTGCATCAGGTGCCCGCCGGTATTGTCGGCAATGACGGTGTGCGGCACGCCATGCTGCCCCAGCTCCCAGGCAGTGAGCGCGGCGCCCTGGTTACGCGGCCGCGTCTCATCGACCCACACATGCACCTGTACCCCCTCGTCGTGCGCGACATAGATCGGCGCGAGCGCAGTGCCGAAATCGACCGTAGCGAGCCAGCCGGCGTTGCAGTGGGTGAGCACCTGCACCGGGCCCGCTTTCGTGGCGGCGACCTCGGCGATGATCTTCGCTCCGTGCCTGCCGATCGAGCGGTTGACGGCGATGTCCTCTTCGCAGATTTCGCCGGCGCGCTGATAGGCGATGCGCACGCGCTCCTCGCGCGCGCGGTTGCGCACCGCCGCCGTCATCTCGTGCAAGGCCCATTTCAGATTGACTGCGGTAGGACGCGTGGCAAGAAGCACCGCACAGGCATGCTCCAGCGCAGCGTCGGAGGCGCCGGCGCGCAGCGCCAGGCAGACCCCATAGGCCGCAGCCGCCCCGATCAGCGGCGCGCCCCGCACTTGCATGGCGGCAATGGCATGCGCCGCTTCCGCCAGCGTCGTCAGCCTGGTTTTTACAAACCGGTGCGGCAGCTCGCGTTGATCGATGATGCCGATGGACCAGCCATCGTCCTCGACCCAGATGCTGCGCGTGGGAAACCCGTCGACCTTCATGCTTCAACTGATAGCGGCGATTGTTGCAGAGGAAAGCAAATCCTTCCCGGCATTTGCCCGAAGGTGCTACAGAGCGCAACGAGGAGGATCAATGCCGCTCGATTACGAAGCCGAATACAACAACCGCGCGCGCGTGCCGGAACACGAGAAGATCTTTGCGCGCTGGACACGCGAGGCGGAGGATTATCGCGCCGAGGCGCTCAAGGAGCGCCGCGCCGAGCTGGGCCTGAGCTATGGATCGAGTCCGCGGCAAACGATCGATCTGTTCCCGCCCCGGCGCGATGTGACCGCTCCGCTCGCGTTATTCGTGCACGGCGGCTACTGGCGCTCGCTCGACCCTGCAATGTTCAGCCACATGGCGCGGGGCATCAACGCGCAGGGCGTTGCGGTCGCCGTTGCCGGGTATGATCTTTGCCCGCAGGTGACCATCACGGAGATCATCGATCAGATCCGCCATGCCTGCCTGTTTCTCTGGCTGCGCACCGGACAGCGCATGCTCGTTTATGGCCATTCCGCCGGCGGTCATCTTGCCGCAACCATGCTGGCGACCGACTGGCAGGCCCTCTACCCGAAAGCGCCGGGCGATCTTGTGCATGCGGCCTATTCCGCAGCCGGGCTGTTCGACCTCACCCCGCTGGTGCACACCAGCATGGTGCAGGACCTGCGGCTCGACGCGGCAAGCGCGCGCGAAGTCTCGCCGCTGTTCTGGCCGGCGCCGAAGGGGCGCAGCTTCGATGCGGTCGCGGGCGCGTTGGAATCGAGCGAGTTCCGGCGGCAGAGCCGCAGCATTGCGGAGGCGTGGGCGAAGGCAGGCGCAAGAGCGCGCTACGAGGAGCGCCCCGGCAATCATTTCACCGTGCTCGATGCGCTCAGCGATCCAAACAGCGAAATGACCGCGCGTGTCGCCGAACTCGCGCACGGCATGCCGAAGTAGCAGCACCGATCTCTCCGCAATACCTCCCCCTGAAAGGGGGAGGTCGACTGCAGTGGGCGAGCGCAGCGAGCCAATGCAGTCGGGTGGGGGTCTTCTAACAAAAGTTCTTCGCGACCCGCACCCGGCTCACTTCGTTCGCCGACCTCCCCCTTTCAGGGGGAGGTATACGGAGCAAACATCGCGGCCGGAGCACGCATCAGAAAAAGGCTTGGATGCCGGTCTGCGCGCGGCCGAGGATCAGCGCATGGATATCGTGCGTGCCCTCATAGGTGTTTACGGTCTCGAGATTGCAGAGCACGCGCATGACGTGAAATTCGTCGGCGATGCCGTTGCCGCCGTGCATGTCGCGCGCCATGCGCGCGATCTCGAGCGCCTTGCCGCAGTTGTTGCGCTTAAGCAGGGAAACCGCGGGCGGCGCCGCCTTGCCTTGCTCGAGAAGGCGACCGAGCCTTAACGCCGCATGCAGACCGAGCGTAATCTCGGTCTGCATATCGGCGAGCTTCTTCTGGATGAGCTGATTGGCGGCAAGGGGCCGGCCGAACTGCTTGCGCTCGAGCACGTATTCTCGCGCGCGGTGCCAGCAAAATTCCGCCGCTCCCATCGCGCCCCAGGCAATGCCGGCGCGCGCGACGTTGAGGCAGCTGAACGGCCCGGCCAGTCCCTTGGCGTCGGGCAGCATGTTCTCCTCCGGCACGAGCGCGTCATCCAGCACCAGCTCCCCGGTGATCGAGGCGCGCAGCGAGAGCTTGCCTTCGATCTTGGGCGTCGAAAATCCTTTCGTGCCGCGTTCGACAAGAAAGCCGCGGATCACCCCGTCAAGCTTGGCCCAGACGAGGGCAACGTCGGCCACCGGTGAATTGGTGATCCAGGTCTTGTTGCCGGTCAGCCGATAGCCGCCGCGCGCCTTTTCCGCGCGCGTCGCCATGGAGCCCGGATCGGAACCGTGATCGGGCTCCGTCAAGCCGAAGCAGCCGACGATCTCGCCCGTGGCGAGCCTGGGCAGATATTTTTTGCGTTGCGCCTCGCTGCCGAACGTAAAGATCGGGTGCATCACCAGAGATGACTGCACGGACATAGCAGAGCGATAGCCCGAATCGACGCGCTCGATTTCGCGCGCAATCAGCCCGTAGGCGACATAGCCCAGCCCAGCGCCGCCATAGGCCTCCGGAATCGTTGGGCCGAGCAGCCCCAGCGCGCCCATCTCCCGCGCGATGGCCGGATCGTGTCGCTCCTCGCGGTTGGCCATGAGCACGCGGGGAAAGAGCTTGTCCTGGGCGTAGCCGCGCGCGGTGTCGCGCACCATGCGCTCCTCCTCGGTGAGCTCGCCTTCGAAATCGAGAGGATCGTCCCACCGGAACTGCGCCTCCTTGGCCGGCGCTGACGTCGGACGTTCACGCTGCTCCGCAACCTGCGACACTTGCGACATTGGGACGCTCCCGGGCTTTTTGCCGTGCGCCTCTTCATGCGCCCGTTGCTCGCCGGGTGGCAAGGGGATTCAGGGATGCGCTGTGGCCGCAAACTGGTGCCGCATGTCGCCAATCATTATAATAACGGCGCACATTTCGCGCCCGTAGCTCAGCTGGATAGAGCGCTGCCCTCCGAAGGCAGAGGTCACAAGTTCGAATCTTGTCGGGCGCGCCATGATTTCAAGAACCTGATCTCTTTCAAGCGAAGACGGGAGGCTTGGAAGCCAATGACCAAGTCGCGCCTGTCGATTAGTTCGTCGCCCGCCTTCACCTTCGTGCTGACGATGGGCGTGGTGAACCTGTTCAGCGATATGACCTATGAAGGTGGCGGCGCCATAAACGGGCAGTTCATGGCCACCCTGGGCGCGAGCGCCGCCATCGTCAGCATTACCGCGGGCGTGGGCGAATTTTTAGGATACGCGCTGCGCTCGGTCGCTGGCTACATCGCCGACAAAAGCGGCAGATACTGGCTTGTCACTTTCATCGGTTACAGCATCAACCTGCTCGCCGTTCCCGCGATGGCTTTGGCCGGCAATTGGCAGATTGCCGCCCTCCTGATCCTCGGTGAACGCATTGGCCGTGCTTTGCGCAAGCCGACGGTCGAAGCCATGCTGTCCTATACTACCGGTAAACACGGAAGGGGGTGGGTGTACGCCGTCAACACGGCGCTCGACGAGACCGGCGCTACGCTTGGCCCGCTCATCATCGCCCTCGTCCTTTTGCTGAATGGCAGCTACCGGACTGGATATGCCCTGCTTTTGATTTCCAGCTTGTTGGCACTTGCCTCGCTTGTCATCGCCCGCATCAACTTTCCCGTGCCATCGCGGCTGGAAGAGGGACAAACCGCGCCGGCAACCGGGTTGAGCCGGTCATACTGGCTCTACATGGCAGCGGCAGCCTGCTTCGCAGCTGGCCTGATAAGCTACGAGTTGGTCGCGTATCATCTGGCTACGGCCAGGATCGTCAGCGATCAGTGGATACCCGTGTTCCTGGCGTTTTCCACAGGATGCGGGGTGCTCGCCAGTCTCATACTCGGAAAGCTTTACGACCGCGCTGCTTTACCAACCCTGCTGGTCGCTGCGTTCTTATCCTCGCTTTTTTCTCCCTTTGCATTCCTCGGCCGTTTTCCGGCGGTACTGATGGGAATGCTTTTTTGGGGGATCGGATACGCCACGCAGGACACGCTGCTGAAGGCTGTGGTTGCAGGCGTTCTGCCGGAGGGCAAGCGCAATCTGGCCTTCGGCTTATTCTACGCGGGATACGGGGTCGGATGGCTGATCGGCAGCATCGCGACCGGATTGCTGTACGAGCATTCGCCGGTTGCGCTGGTAATCTTTGCTGTTGTGTCGCAGCTCATTTCGCTGCCGCTTTTCGTCGTTGCGGAACGCCAAAGAGATGGCGCTGAACGGCAGCGCGGTGTTGTCAGAGCTTGATGGACGAGCGACATGATCACTCATCGAGATGCTTGCAGCCACAGCACACCGATCAGGATCGTGAGGATGGTCAGGGGAGTGCCGACCTTCGCGTAATCCCAGAATCGGATCGTCACGCCGTGGGCACGGGCCAGGTGCACCACAATGAGATTGGCAACCGAGCCGACAAGGGTGAGATTGCCCGCAAGCGTCGATGACATGGCGACCACCAGCCAGGCGCGCTGCGGATCGGGCAGACTCGCTACAAACGGCTTCAGCACAAGCACCGCCGGAACATTGCTGACTAGATTGGACAGCGCCGCCGTGACAAGGCTCAGCAGGGGCAATTGGTCGAGATGCATATAGCTCACCGCCGATGCGGTATCGGGCGTGAGCACGGCCTTCTCGAAACCAGCCACCACGATGAACAGGCCCATGAACATCAACAGCAACGGCCAATCGATCTGCTTATAGACCTTCTCCGATTTCACTCTTCGGGTCAGGAGTAGAAATGCGCCGGCGATCAATGCAACCTTTGCCGGTGGTTGGCCTGCGAAATAGGCCGCCATCGTAACCAGCACGACGACGAATGCTTTGGCGAGGAGAGCCCGGTGCACACGTGCCGCTTGCACACCGCCGCGAAGGCGTTCGCGTGTCCAGAACTCGGCAGGGAAGAGAACAGTGATAAGCATGATCACCAGCACAAGGCCAGCTGCCGCTATCGGCCAGAGCGCGCCGGCGAACGCGGCGTAGCTTATCCCAGAAAAGCTGCCGATCATGATGTTCTGCGGGTTGCCCGTGATCGTCGCGGTGCTGCCGACGTTCGAGGCCATGGCGACGGCAAGAAGGTACGGCACAGGGTTGCGGCGCAAGCGGGTGACGAAATCAAGAACGAGCGGCGTCAGCGCCAGGCAGATGGCGTCGTTGACGAGAAAGGCGGAGAAGAACCCGGATACGAGCGTCACCGCGCCAAGCAGTGCAATCGGGTGCCCTGCGCGCGTTACGACCCAGTTATTGACGAGCCGGAAAAATCCGGAGAGCCGCAGATTGCGACTATGATCATCATGCCGAGCAACAGCGCGATGGTATCGATGTCGATTGTCCGGTAGGCGTCGTCGAGCGACAACAATCCGGTTGCCAACATCAGGCTTGCGCCGAGCAGGGCCGCGCCGGCGCGATCCAGATGGAAGTTCGGCAGCTTGCCGATCGCAACCACCGCATAGGTGACAAGGAAGGTAATCACTGCCGCGACGGCCGCCCCATCCTCGATCAGATGCGATTCTATCGTGCGGCGTCCGAACAATGAAAACGACGCGACCGCAAGGGCGACGATAGTTCCGACGACGCAGATGAGCGCGATCGTCTTGAGCCACGTTTTGTTTGGATCGCGCTCGGCGCGATGCAGCGATGCCGTCGTGCGCATCAACATCGGCTACTCCGCGGGAGCTGCCGCGAGAGCGCCGCTCGCCGCTCGCGATCTGTCCGCTGTCGCGAGGTTGTGCTTCGTTCGAACCCGGCCGTTTCCGGCATCAGCCGCCAGAACAACAGGAGGCCTGCCGCGGCAATGCCCGCCAGCACGAGGAACGCGGCGCTGTAACCCGCGCGCACGATGACGAAGCCTGCCAGCGCAGTCGACAGAGCGGCGCCGATTCCATGTGCCGTGCTGATGAGCCCCTGGGCGATGTTGAACCGGCCGGTGCCGCGCATCAGATCGGCGACGATGACCGGAAATATCGCGCCGTAGATCCCGGCGCCGACTCCGTCCAGCAGTTGCACCGCGACCAGCCAATACGCATTATCGGACAGCGTGTAGAGCACGCCGCGAATGGGCAGAATGAAAAATCCGATCAAGAATAGGGGCTTTCGTCCCCAGGTGTTCGCCTTGGCGCCGACGATCATCGCCATGGGCACCATCACCACTTGCGCGGCAACGATGCACGCCGACATCAGGCTCGTTCCCAAGTTTCTGTCCTGCAAGGCGAGCTTCTGGCCAACGAGCGGAAGCATGGCCGCGTTCGCGAAATGGAACAGCAGGACGCAAATCGCGAAAATCAGCAGCGGCCGACAATTGATGAGGACTTCGAGACCGGACGGCCGGTCGCGGTCCTCTCCCCTTGCGCGCTGCACGGGCGTCACGTCATGCAAGCCGCGCGCCAGATCGTGATTGATGGCTCTCCGTGGAATCGCAAGCACGCTCAAAACGCTGGCCAGCGACATGGCGGCCAGCAGAAAGAACACCACGGGTGGCCCCCATACAAATGCGCAAATACCCGCCGCTGCCGCTGCAAAGGCATTGCCGGCATGATTGAATGACTCATTGCGACCGATGCGACGCGCAAAGGCAGCGTGCCCCACCATTCCCAAGGTAATGGCGGCTATCGCCGGGGCAAAGACCGCGGCGGCGGAGTGCGCTGTGGCCTGCGAGGCTGCCACCCACCAGAATGTCGGCAACCACGGCAGCGATAATGAAGCGCACGTGACCAGCAGCGCTGCGATTACCACGACGGCCCGTTTCGCTCGTGCTACATCGATGAGCGCACCCGCTGGAGTCTGCGCAAGAAGACCGGCGAGAGTGGCGATCGACATCACCAGGCCGATGCTGGCCTCATCCCACTTCTGCACCGTGAGCAGGTAAATGGCGAGATAGGTCCCAGTCCGTCGCGGACATCGGCCACAAAGAAATTCAACGCGTCCAGCGGACGTTTGACCCGCTTGCGGGGATTGCCAGAAGTGTTTGTTCGGTGGTTTTTCACGACTCGCCTCTCATGAGAGACCGGACTGGCGCGCTGACGCGCCAGTCCGTCTTGCGTTGAGATGGATCGGTCAGCCCGGCGGTGCGGGCGGTGGTGGGGGCGGCCCAAATTCCGCAGGTCCGCGGCCCTTGGCCTTCGGCCCGCCTTTGGGGCCGGGTCCGCGCGGTGGTGGCACAGCGAGCTCGGTCAGTTGCTCCGGCGTGCTGCCGATAGCTCGCACTTCGATGACCGTTCCAAGAGGCGTGACAAGGCTGACCCCTCGCACGGCAACCGACTCGCCCGGTTGCAGGAGGGATTGCATGCGCTCCGCTTCAGGCGGCGGCAGACGGAGAACCGTGCCATTTTCGAGGAGCGCACCGTTCACTTCGCCCCGTTTGCCGTGCAAAACTGTCGCGATCTTGCCCGACAGCGTCGTCTCGGTGGTCGCGCGACCAGGGCCGCCGAGCGGTCCATTATCGGTGACGGTCGCCCCGGTCACCAAATTGGTCACCGAGGCGGCATCAACGAGCGGCAGCGCACGCGCCCTGAGCCCGCGCACCGAGACCGCGTCACCGGGCTTCACTGCAAAGACGATCTGCGCGGTGAGATGAGGCGGCAGCTTGATTTCGGTTGAGTCGGTCAGGATTAGCCCATCGACATCGCCGCGCGGCGTGAGCGTGTATTGTTTCACAGTGCCTTTCGTTTCCGGCAGCTGCGTCGCATCCCACAGCGGCCCTGGGGCCTGGCCGTAGACCGCAGCAGCTGCGGTCAGCGCGATCGCGGTCAACAGCGCGGCCAAGAGGACGCGGTATCGTTTCGAGATCATCGTTTTGCTCCTTGCTCTTTATGGTCAGCCGCCCGTGACCATTGGCACAGCAATGCCCGTGCCAAGCAGCAAACGCCTGAAATCAGCGGAGTTTTTTCACTCGTGGGAAGTGTCGTCGTCGGCTTTACCGACACCTGCTGTCGGGTTTTCTGACGCAGATTTTTCAGCCAAGCCGTAGCGTTGCATTTTTGCGTAGAGGAGCTGGCGATTGATATTGAGCCGGCGCGCAGCCTCGGTGCGTTTGCCGCCACACGCTGCAAGGGCTTGGACGATCATGGCCTTCTCAAGACTTGCGAGCGCTGTGGGCAGGTCGGCATCCAGCCATTGCGGTGGCAGAGATGCAGCATCGGCCCGCTCCATCCGTCCAAGTTCCAGGTCATCGGCATCAATGACCGCATCGCGTACCAATACATTTGCCCGCTCGATGACGTTCTTGAGTTCGCGCACGTTGCCCGGCCAGGAGTGCGCTAGCAGACGTGAAGCGGCAGCGGCCGTGAGGCGCTTGGGCGCGCCGCAGCGTGCCGAGAGCCGCAGGAAATGCTCTGCCAGCGGCACGATGTCTGCAAGACGTTCCCGCAACGGCGGCAGCGGGATTGGCACGACGTTGAGCCGATAGAGCAGGTCTTCGCGGAATGCGCCGGAGGCGACGAGGCTTTCAAGATCGCGGTGCGTCGCTGCGATAACCCGAACATTGACGTGGACAGGCTTCCCGCCGACTGGCGTCACAACTCTCTCTTGCAGAATCCGCAAAATCTTGGCTTGCATTGCAAGCGGCATGTCGCCGATTTCATCGAGAAACAGCGTGCCGTGATCAGCATCACGAAAAGCCCCATGTCGATCCGTGGCGGCACCGGTGAAGGCGCCTTTGACATGCCCGAACAGCTCGCTCTCCAGAAGGTCTGATGGTATCGCGGCGCAATTCACCGCAACGAACGGTTTGGTGTTTCGCCGGCTGTGCTGATGGAGCGCGCGCGCAACAAGTTCCTTGCCGGTCCCTGTCTCGCCCAGAATCAGAATTGTTGCCTCGCTGTCCGCCGCCATACCGATGGTCTTCTGGGCGCGGCGCATACCTTCGCTCGTGCCGATCAGCGTGCCGGCCGTCTGCTCCGGTGTCTCCTCCTGCCGCTCCATCGCCTCGCGGTGAGTCAGCATGCGGGCAAGAAGCGATTTGAGGTCATCGCGGCCGATCGGCTTTGTCAGGTGATCGAAAGCTCCAAGGCGCATGGCCTCTATCGTGTTCTCGGCGCTTGCAAACGCGGTCAGTACCGCGACAGGCGGTGGATGGGGCCGCATCCGCATTCTGCGCAACGCTTCGATGCCATCGATCTCGCCCGGCATGCGCAAATCAAGCAACACCGCATCGATGGGCTCTCCATCGAGCTCGTCCAGCGCTGCACGGCCCGTCGCAGCTGTGCGAGGCTGATGTCCGAGATCGCCAATAGCCTCCGCGAGACCATCCCGCATTCCGGCATCGTCATCAACGATCAGGATCGTTGCCACGGCAAATCAATCTCGAATACTGCACCGTGCGGGCTGGCGATCAGGGAGGCATCGCCTCCATGCGCGCGGGCAATCTCTCGCACGATTGCAAGTCCAAGGCCGGTTCCGTCCGCGCGTGCTGTCACAAACGGCTCGAAGAGCCGCCCGCGGATGTCATCGGGGACGCCTGGTCCAGTGTCGCTCACGCGCAAGCGCAGCCGGCCGTTTACATGACCCGCTGAAAGGGTGATCGAGCCGCCTGCCGGCGTATTCTGAATGGCATTGAGAACCAGATTGTCGAGCGCGCGGCGTATTTGGTCAGCATCCAGAGCGGCGACAACAGCTGAACTCCCAGCCGAAGCCACGCCCAATGTGATCCCCTTCGAAGCTGCGACCTCGGCGTGCGTCCCCGCGACCTGCCCAAGCACTGCCTGCACATCGGTATCGATGCGCCGCGGTAGACTGCGCTGGGTCATTGTCAGAAGGTCGCGCAACAGCACGTCGAGCCTTCCAACCTGATCCAGGATCACGCGTAAGGCCGACTTTAGCCGGCCCTGCTCATCGGCCGATAAGGCATTTTCCGCCTTGAGGCGCATGGCAGCAATCGGATTGCGGATTTCGTGTGCAAGCCCGGCAGCAAGGCGCCCAACCGCCGCAAGTCGCTCGGCAGCGGCTGAACGGTCGCGTTCCTCCTTGAGATGCGCGCCCGCGGCGTTGAGCGCGTCCACAAGCCGGTCAAGCTCGCGCTCTCCGGTTCGCGCGAGTGCGGGAAAGTCGGCTATGCCGCCTTCCCTTGCGGCGAGCGCCGTTTCGAGACGTGCGATCTTACGCGACCAGCCCACGAGAATGAGCGCAAGCCATCCTGCTGAGCCTAGCACCGTCAAGGCAAGCACCGCGAGACCAGCGAGAAGCTGGTTGTAGGCACGGCCTTGTCCCGTAAAGACCCGCGTCATTGTCCACGCCGTGACTTCGGGAAGCGGCCCTTCCAAGAGACATGCGTGCAGCAGTAGAACCTGCGATTGCCCGGACTGCCGCACGGTCACGGGCTGCTGGATTCGCAGCGCCTCGAGATTGACCCTGCGGATCGTTGCCAGCTCTGCTATTGGAATATCGGTCTTCGGGCCGGTTCCTTCATAGGTCGGGAACGCATAGGCAAGCGATTCCTTTGCAGATTGCCAGATTCCTCCTTCGACACCTGCCGCGCGGCTGAGTGCGATGCCGATGACATCTTGCAGCTCGCTCTTCAAGACATCGCCGATTTCGTTATCCCGTCCGCGCCAGCCGCTCACATAAAAGGCATACCGATCACCGATGGCACGGCACGCGCGGATAATACTGTCTTCCGCGTGCGCAACCTGAACGTTCGCGGACTGGCGGTAGAACTCAATCAGGAGGAAGGCCGTCACCAAAGCCGACGCAAGCAGCGTGATCCAGAGCGCAATCAGGCGTGCCCGCAATGAGCGCATCGGTGGCTTTTCTGCTGGCCCGGGAGCCGGCGCACCGCTCCCGTGTCGGTTTTGGCAACGCGAGCGTCCGCTTTCCTGACACGGGTCGGGCTGCGATTTGCTCGAAACATAGGACATTGCTGAACAACTGTCTTTGGCACGGCGGTTGCTGAAGCGTCGGCACACACGACTGCAAGAACCTGGCCAACGGAAGTTCGCGGACCACGACGCGGACGGTGAACCTAAGCAATCCAGGCGTACCCCGTCTCATGGCGGGCTTCGCTCCTTTCCGAGTGTCCGTGGGTTCGTGCAGCCGCATACTTCTTCCCCATCCCGGCCCGACGATCTGAGTTGGGCGCAATCTATTTATGGCCGCCTGCGCGCGGGGCTTATGGCGCCTGCGCGCGGGGCGCGGAGTTAGGCTGGAGGATGTTGAGATGGAGTAGTTACAGGTGGGGTAGGAATGTATGTTTTCAAAAGAATGCAAGCCAGACTGCCGCTGATCTTCTTCAGCCTCGCGACGCTTGGCGGGCTGCTTGCGATCGCACTCAACCCGCCGCTACGGGGGCCGGACGAGCCGGCGCATTTTTTGCGCGCGCTCGGCATCGCGCAGGGGGAGCTCGTGCCGCGCACCGTGGATGCACGCGGCCGGCGCGGACTCTACCTACCTCGGGACTTCCACGAAGGTTTTGCCCTGTTCAACGCGGTGCGCGAGACAAAGCCCGGCCGTTCCATCTATATGGACGCGTTCAGCAGGTACTTCGCACAAGCTGCGGTCGAACCGAGCAGCGGCTTCACCGTTTTCGTCCCCTACGAAGGAGCCGAGAGCTACTCGCCGGTGCCATACCTGGCCTATGTGCCAGCCGCGCTTCTCAGCAGGGTGCTCGGGTTCAAATTTCTCGGCACGTTGTATGCGATGCGGCTCGCAGGACTTTTCGCAACAGCTGCGCTTGCCGCCTACGCAATTGCCGTGGCGCCATCGCTGAAATGGATGCTTTTTGCTACGGCAATGTTACCGACCGCGATCTATCAACGCTCCGTGGTCAGCGCCGACGGCGCGGCACTCAGCCTCGCGTTTCTCGTCATCGCGCTGTGTCTCAGAGTGGTCGAACAACGTGGCGGCGCAACCGAGCGCATGGGCTGGATTGTCGCCTGCGCGCTCACGAAACCGCCGCAGATCGCATTCGGTTTGCTGGAGCTGATGCGTGACGCGGGCAGGAGCAGGATCCAATGGATGCAAGCGGCCGTGGTGGTGCTGCCCGCAATCGTTCTCTCTGCAGGATGGATTGTTCTCTCCTCCGGCGATGTGGGTGCCTGGCGCATCAGCGAGGGCAGCGGTCTGCCCGCGCACGAATTCGATTTTTGGTGGAAGCTCGCGTACCTCCTGCAACATCCATTGGGGTTTGTGAAGATGAGCCTCACCAGCCTCGATTATGCGCCCGAGCTTTGGCGGCAGATGATCGGCGTCTTCGGCTGGCTCGACGTGCCGATGCGGCCCTGGACCTATGCGCTCATCTCCATTCTCGTTGCATTGTGCTTGCCGGACGCGCTTGCGGTTGCGCCAACCGCGCGCGCGCGAGTTGCCGCGGTCGCGCTGCTGGCGGCACTTGCTTACTGCGCTGCCGTTTTCGTCATTTTCTTTATCACCCTGACGCCGAGCACGGCCGAGCGCATTCTTGGCCTGCAAGGTCGATATTTCATCGCGCTTCTGCCGCTGCTTGCGATTGTCGTGAGCGCGATTATCAACAGGTGCACCGGCCGCCTGGCCCCGCTCGCGGCGCTTGCCGGCGCATTCATTTCCCTCGCAGCTATGAGCGACGCCCTGTGGCGGGCGCACTGGTCGACGTGAGCTGAGCAGCAGATGAGTGTGCGTGCCCATCTCTTGCGCCTGGCACTTCGCCTGTCGGTCAAACGCCGCTCGCGTCGCGCCGAAGGCATCGACGAGTGGCGCCGTTCGACTGCACGCGCCGCGCGGTTCGTTCCCCGCGTTCCCAGGGCATTTGCTGTTGCCACCACAGATGCCGGCGGGGTCAAAGCCGAAATGGTGAGCTGCGAGGGCGCCGAACGCGATGTTCTGTACCTGCACGGCGGCGGTTACGTGGTGGGCTCGCCCGCGCTGTTTCGCGACCTGACGTGGCGTCTGGCGCGAGCCGCACGCGCCCGCCTGTTGTGCATCGATTATCGCCTGGCGCCCGAACACCCTTTTCCGGCCGCGCTCGAAGACGCCGTGACCGCTTACCGGTGGCTCCTGAGCACCGGCGTCCGCCCGGACCGTCTCGTCGTGATGGGAGACTCGGCCGGCGGAGGGCTCGCCATCGCCACACTGCTGAAATTGCGCGACGAAGGAGTTGCGCTCCCGGCTGCCGCGGTCGCGCTTTCACCCTGGACGGACCTCGCGCTCACCGGCAACTCGCTCGGCACCAAGGCCAAAGGCGACCCGATCTTCAAGTCGGAAGAGTTTCCACTGTTTGCGGCGTACTATCTCGCGGGCGCAGACCCGCGCACGCCCTATGCCTCGCCGGTGTTCGGCGATCTGGCCGGCCTGCCGCCGGTGCTCATCCAGGTGGGCAGCGACGAGATGCTGCTCGATGACTCCGTGCGTATCGCCGAGAAGCTGCGCCGGGCCGGCGGAGAGGCGGAGCTCGAGATCTGGCCGCGTATGCCGCACGGGTGGCATCTCTATGCCCGCATATTGCCGGAAGGCCAGCGCGCGATCAGGCACATCGGCGAATTCGTGCAGGCGAAAGCGTGAGGCAGGCATTTCGATGACTGCAGCAACCCTGCGCGTGCGCGTGCTCTCTCCGCTCGAGCGGCTCGCGGATGCGCTCGTCGATCCGGCGCGCCGCGAGCGCACCATGGCGATGCTGCTCCTCGGCTATGCCCTCACATGGTCGCTTTATGCCGTGCTCGCCAAGGGCAGCCAGGACCTGCATGTGGACATGGGCGAGATGATTGCCTGGTCGCACGCCGCCGGCCTGGGCACGCCGAAACATCCGCCGCTCGGCGCCTGGCTGGTGCGCTTCTGGTTTACCCTGATGCCGCGCACCGAATGGGCTTATTACTTTTTGGCGATGCTGATGCCGGGCATCGCGCTGTGGATCGCGTGGCGCTTGTCGGCGGATTACCTCGAGCCCGAGAAACGCGTCGCCGGCATTGCATTGCTGAGCCTCGTTCCTTTCATGAATTTTCATGCGCTCAAGTACAACGCGAACACCGTTCTCCTGCCGCTTTGGGCTGCGACCACCTGGTGGTTTCTGCGTTCGTTCGAGACGCGGCGCCTGCTGTCGGCGGCGCTTGCCGGCGCAGGCGCGGCCGCGGCGATGCTGGGAAAATACTGGTCGGTGTGCCTCATCGCCGGACTGGGTTTCGCTGCGATCGCCGACAGGCGGCGAGGCATCTATTTCCGCTCGCAGGCACCGTGGGTGAGCGTTGCAGTGGGACTGCCTCTGCTCGCGCCACATCTCATGTGGCTTTATGCGCACAATTTCGGCTCCGTTGCCTACATTGGTTTGCGCCACCAGGAAACGATTTGGACAGCGCTCCTTTCGACGGCTCTCTTTTTCATAGGATGCGCGGCCTATGTGTCCCCGGCTGTCGTGGGCGCATTCCTCGCCGCCCGGCCGAACCTCCCGGCGTTGCGCGACATGCTCTTTCCCGCCTCGCCGCAACGCCGCCTGGTCAATGCGGCTTTCTTCGCTCCTGCATTGGTCGCCGCCATCGCAGCGCTCGCGCGGCGCGTCGAGCTCACGGCGTTGTGGATGCTTCCGGCAGCAACCCTGCTGCCGGTGTTCCTGCTTTCGTCGCCGCTCATACTCCTGCCGCGGAGGGCATTAGTAGCGCTCCTCGCGGCCGCGATCGCCTTTCCGCTGATCATGATCATTGCCGCGCCCGGCATCGCCATGATCATCCATCGCCACGGCGTCGCGCACCACGCCGATCATTATCGGCTGCTTGCGCAGGCGCTTGAACAGTCCTGGCGCGCGCGTATCGACAGGCCTCTCGCAATCGTCGGCGGTGACGATAATCTCGCAAACGGCGTGCTGTTTTACCTTCCCGGACGCGCGCTTGCCTATTTCATCACCGCTCCCGCTCTGTCTCCATGGATCGATGAGACGCGGATCGCGCGCGAAGGGATCGCGCTCGTCTGCGCCGAGGAGGAGCAAGCCTGCGTGGACGCGCTCAATGCGCGAAGCGCGCGTGCCGGTGTCGAGCCAACGGAGATCACGCTCGTGCGGGAATATTTCGGCGTGCCTGGGCGTCAGGCGCGCTACGTGATTTCGGTCATTGCGCCGATTTCGTAGGGTGCGCAAAGGGCGCTGACCACCAGCATTGCGGTACTATACATCGTGTGCGGCGCCCGTGCGCACGCGGTACATTATTTCGGCCGCGCTGTCCCGCGTGGGCACGGCGCGCACACAAACCCGAGACTGATGGATAGACCTCGCAGGGCGCGCCTTTGCCACCCTACTACTAAGAACTACTCAGGCGTTCTCTGCGGGCTGCGGGCTGGTGCCCAGCAGCTGTCGTGCCGCGGCGTCCCGCCGCTCGACGAGCGCGGTGAACTGCAGCTGGCGAACCAGCCGTTCTTCCGCCGATTGCGGCCGCCCGGCAGTAATCAGGCGGTCCATTTCCTTCTGCACGGTTTCACACTCGCGCCGCCAGTCCTGGAATGTGGTCAATGCCATCACGCACCCCTGTTTACGCGTTCCCGAGACACGAAACCTTGCAAATGTGGCCGAATTGGCAAAGTCCGGCATGCGTCCTTGAGTTCGCGCACCGACACTGTCTGCGACCGTTTGCCACTGATCCCGCACGGTCGATGAAGCGTTTTCTGTTCGTGTGAATGATGATGCAATGCTTTTCGCGCATGAATGAAAGCTCGGGACGGGAAAACCAGGATTGGCTAGGTGGGTCGATCGTGAAGTCCCGTTTGTTGCCAGGCGCTATGATCGCCTCGCCGCGCTGATCCCGCTAGTCGACTGGCTCTTCTGCTTTCCTCCGCATCTGCGCCAGCTCGCGGCGGCCCGGCTCGAAGTCGAGCCGGGCGCGCGCGTCCTGGAAATCGGCTGCGGCACTGGACGAAACTTCCCCGCCTTGCAACGCGCGGTGGGGCGGGACGGGCGTATCTATGGCGTGGATGTCTCCGCCGGCATGCTCGCCAGGGCGCGTGCTCTCTGCAGGCGCAATGACTGGAATAATGTCGAGCTCACCAGATGCGATGCCGCCGAGTACATCGTACCCGAGCCCGTGCACGGCATTCTGTTTGGACTTTCCTACAACACGATGCCGCATCACCGCGTCGTGCTGCAGCATGCCTGGAATATGCTGCGTCCGGGTGGCCGCATTGTCATCATGGATGCGAAGCCTCCCCCTGGCCGGCTCGGAGATCTCTTCCTGCCGGCCGGAGCGTGGCTGATGAAGCACACGCTTTTGGGAAATCCTTACATCCGGCCGTGGGTCCATCTTGCGGACCTGGCGCAGGACTTCGCGATGGAGGAGTTCGTGTTCGGCTCCTGGTATGTCTGCTGGGGAAGAAAGCCCGTACATGCCAATATGGAGCAGCGCGATTACGTAGAACTCCGGGCCGCCGAGTAGCCGCAAAAACGCCGTGCATGGATGCCAGAAAACCCGGCATGAAACGGCTCGTTGTGTCGCTTTGGATCTGCTTTGCCGGATATTGCGGCTACAACAACGTCGTTCCTCTTGCTTTCGGCATGACCCCGCCAGAGGCGGCGGCAGCATTGGGCGTGCCGCTCGTCTACCATTCCGCGTATCGAGGCTCGGAAATTTACGTCGCGTACGGCTCGGCCGGCATCCGTGGCTTCTATCCGGTCGACAGCGCGGTCGCGCTCCAATTTCGTAACGGGCATCTGACCGGCTGGAAGAACGACTGGCGCCTGCGCCGGCCCTGGCCGTTCTGAGTGCCATCCAAGGCGTGGTCCCGCTTTCCATTCTCGATCTTTCCCCCGTCGCCGCGGGCGCTTCCGGCGCCGTTGCGCTGCGCAATTCACTTGATCTCGCACGCCTTGCCGAACGCCTTGGCTTTACGCGCTATTGGGTGGCGGAGCATCACAACCTGCCATCGATCGCAAGCTCCGCCCCCGACATCATGATCGGGCAGATTGCCGCGATCACCGAGCGCATGCGTGTGGGCTCCGGCGGGGTCATGCTTCCCAACCATGCGCCCCTGATGGTCGCCGAGCGTTTCAAGGTACTCGAGGCGCTGTTCCCTGGCCGCATCGATCTTGGTCTCGGGCGTGCCCCCGGCACCGACCCGGTCACGTCCTATGCCTTGCGGCGGCGGCAGGACGCGGGCGACGACGATTTCCTGGAACGCTTTCAGGAGCTGATGCTGCTGGAGAGCAATGCCTTCCCCGAAGGCCATCCGTTTCGCAACGTGCGCGCCATGCCGGCCGACGTGCGCTTGCCGCCCATTTGGCTCCTCGGCTCCAGCGGCTACAGCGCGCAACTCGCCGCAATGGTAGGAAGCGGATTCGCCTTCGCGCATCATTTTGCCGAGCACGACGCCACCGAGGCGATGCTGAATTATCGACAAAGCTTTCAGCCTTCGGCGATGCGCACCTCGCCTTACGCAATCCTCGGCTGCGCGGTCGTTTGCGCCGACACGGATGCCCAGGCGGAAGATCTGGCTGTCACGCTCGATCTCAATTTCGTGCGCAGGCGACGCGGTGAATATTTGCCGCTGGCAAGCCCGGAGGAAGCGGCGCGCTATCCTTACACCGAGACGGAGCGCACGCTCATTGTCCACAACCGCAAGCGCCTGTTCGTCGGCAGCAAGGAAACGGTCCGCGCGAGGCTCGAAGCGATCATTGCCGCAACGCAGGCAGACGAACTGATGATTACGACGATGCTTTACGATCACGCAGCGCGCCGCCGCTCCTACGAGCTCCTGGCCGATGCGTTCGCGCTCGTCCCTGCAGTTGCAATGCCCGCCTGAAAGCTTGAAATTGCAGGCACGGCTCGCGCGGCTGCGGGTCAGGTGGATGGGAGGTGTTTTTGGGCAAACATGTATCGCTGACCTCTGCCGACAAGTTTCAGCTCGGCGCATATCGCGCGGAGCCGTCGGGCACTGCCAAAGGCGGGGTCGTGGTCATCCAGGAAATTTTCGGCGTCAATCATCACATCCGCGCCGTTTGCGATCGGCTCGCCGGCCAAGGCTATGCGGCACTCGCACCGGCTCTGTTCGACCGGCAGGTGAAAGATTTCGAGAGCGGCTATTCGCCGGATGAGATCGCGGAAGCGCGCAAGTTCGTCGCCAATCCCGATTGGAACGCGATGCTGCGCGACAGCCAGGCCGCCATCGAGGAGCTCAAAGTCGGCGGACGCGTCGCCATCATGGGATTCTGTATGGGCGGCACCGTATCGTTTCTTGCCGCGTGCAGGTTCAGCGGGCTCAGCGCGGCGGTTTGCTACTACGGCGGACAGATCGCGCGTTTTGCCGACGAGAAGCCGAACGTGCCCACATTGATGCATTTCGGCGAAAAGGATGCGTCCATCCCGATGAGCGACGTGGAAAAGATAAGGGAGAAGCGGGGAAAGGACTGCGAGATTTACGTCTATCCCGAAGCGCAGCACGGGTTCCATTGCGACGAGCGCGGCAGCTTCCACGAGCCGAGCGCAAAGCTCGCCTGGCAGCGTTCAATCGAGTTTCTGCGCAAGCACTTGCAGGCGTAGCCCGGATTGAGCGCCAGCGAAATCCGGGGGCGGCGTTCCCGGATTTCACTCCGTTCAATCCGGGCTACGGGCTTGTGAACCAAAGACGTGGATGGCCGGGACGAAGCGCGGCCATGACCACGACCGACCGTTACTTCACGTGATCGCCGTAGCCCGGGATGGGATCGACGACGGTGATCTGCTTCACCGGAAAATTCGAGATGATCTCCGTGCTCTTCTCATGCACGATGAGCATTTCCTCGATGCGCACGCCATAGCGGAATTTCTTGCCGTGCTGGGTTTCGAGCGCAAAGGTCATGCCCGCCTTGATCTCGATCGGGTGATCGAGCGACCAGATGCGCGAGATCACCGGCGGATCGTATTGCGCAAGCCCGAGCCCATGGCCCCACAGATTGGCCGCGGCCTGGTCCTCTTCCTTGTAGCCCCACGCCTCCTTGGCCGACGGCCACTTCTTCGCAATCTCGCGCGTTGTGGTGCCGGCCTTCACCGCGTCAATCGAGTCATAGAGCCATTCGAGCGCGGTGGCGTAGGTATCTTTCTGCTCGCGGGTGGGCTCCTTGCCGACGCAATAGGTGCGGTAATAGCAGGACTTGTATCCATTCCAGGTCAACGCCGCCAAATCCATGAACACGATGTCGCCCGGCTGGATGATGCGGTCGGAAAAGTTGCGCCAGTTGGGCCAGGTATTGGGGCCGGAGGAGACGATCACATCCTCGACGTCCTCCATGCCCGGAATGCTGTAGAGATATTTCATCAGGTGCGCCGTCACCTGGTTCTCGGTGATGCCTGGGCGCAGGAACTTCATGCATTCCCAGTGAGTCGCATCGCCGATGGCGCCGACGATGCGCATGCATTCCTGCTCGTCGGCGTTCTTCACGGCGCGCGCCTCCATCATCGGCGTCATGCCGTCGACCCAGTTGATCTTCTTCTCCTTGAAGATGTTGATCATGTTGATGTCGATGAAATCGACGCCGAGCTTCTGGCCGGCAACTCCGTCTCGCTTCATCTCCTGCAGGATTGCATCCGTGAATTTCTTCACCTGCTGCTGGGAAGCCGGACCGGCGGCGCCCTTGATCCAGGCATAGGAGTAGCGGACGTTCTCTTTCGGGATCCACGGCGAGTGGCGCTCGATCTGAAAGCCGATGTCGCCCTGCTCGAACAGCACGGGCGCGGCGTCCCCGCACAGCAGCGCGTAGCGCAGCCCCGGCTTGAGCCGGTTCCAGCCCGGCGTGAGCGTGCCGGTGAGATAGCGCACGTTCTCGTCGTACATGCACAGCATGGCGCCGAGCCCATGCTTTTTCATGTGCTCGCGCGCGCGCTCGGTCCGGTATTTCTTCAGGCGGTCCCAGTTGACGCGCTGCTGCCAATCAAGGCCGACGATGCCGAAATTCGCGGTACCCATTCCGTCTCCTGTGTTACTGGTCCGAGCCCGGATCGGCGCGCAGGCCGGCGGCCTCGATACCGGCAATCGCGCAGGTCTCGTCGCGGTCCGAGGTGTCGCCGGAAATGCCTACGGCGCCAATGATGTCGCCTCCTGCATCGCGAATGAGAACGCCGCCGGGAACCGGAACCATGCGGCCGCCACTCACCGAGGCGAGCGCGGTGAAGAACATCGCGGTCTTGGCGGCGCGCGCGGCAACCGTGCGCGAGCCGAAGCCCATGCCGAGCGCTCCCCAGGCCTTGCCGAAGGCGATGTCGAAGCGCAGCACTCCCGATTTGTCCTCGCGCTTGAACGCGACCAGATGCCCGCCGGCATCAAGGACGGCGACCGTGAGGGGGGCGCAATTGAGCTCGCGTCCTTTGCGCAGCGCCGCGTCGACGATGGTGGAAGCTTGGCCGAGATTTACGGGCATTGTCGGGATCAGATGACAGAGGAGGGAAGACAGAGGACAGAGAGCATAGAATTAATGTTTGTCCTCTGTCATCCGTCGTCCGTTCTCCGGTTCCGATTTGCCCAGTACACCGAGACGGCGGCAGGATCGGCCGATTCCGAGACACGCTGTGTTGTCTCCTCATAACAGGCGAGTGTCTTTTCCACGAGCGGCAGATCGACACGCTGCCGTTTGCCTTCCGCTGCCATGGTGCGCAGGTCCTTGATCGCGTCTTTGATGGCGAAGGTCGCCGCGCCGGCCTCCTGCCCTTGCAGCATCTGCGCGATGGCGGGCCCGCGCACCTTCAGCACATTCGGCCCGCCGGAGCTGTCCGCAAGAACCTCCATGATGCGCGCCGGGTCGAGACCGAGGGGGCGGCAGAGCGCAAGCGCCTCGCCAAGCGCCTGCCAGTAGATCATCAGCGGCATGTTGACGGTCAGCTTCATCACCGCGCCGGCGCCGACCGGGCCGCAATGCTCGACGCGCCGGCACAGCTGTTTGAGAAGGGGCTCGGCCCGCGCCACATCGGCGGCCTCACCCCCCACGAGGCCGATGAGCTTGCCTTGCCGTGCCGGTCCGGTCGAGCCGCCGACCGGGCATTCGACGAATGCGGCGCCCTTCGACCTCACC
>JBKPOZ010000244.1:0-27206 GCA_046733355.1 Pseudomonadota bacterium
TTGTGGGACGAGGTCCAGGCGGTTCTCGCCCAAAACCGTGTCGCGCGGGCAACCGGCGCACGTGCCAGACATCCGAGCGTCCTGGGCGGCCTTGTGTTTGACGCGACCGGTGAGCGTCTGACGCCAAGTTACGCGGTCAAGAAGGGAACGCGATACCGGTACTACGTGTCTTCATCCCTTGTGAGAGAGGCAAAAGGAAACCGCGCAGGTGGCTGGCGCATCCCGGCCGGCGATCTGGAAGGATTGGTGATCAACAGGTTGCGCGACTTCCTTACCAACCCCGGGGCGCTCCTCGACGTCGTGGGCACAGAAGCACACCCTAGTTCTGGGCAACGCCAATGGATCACGCGCGGCCGTCAAGTCGCGGAAGAACTTGGCGCAGACTCGCCAGACAAGGCCAAAGCGACGCTGATGGCACTTCAGTGCCGGGTGACGATCTACTCCGATCGAATTGACATCGCTGTTTCCCGCGACTGCACTGCAGCCTTGCTTGCAGGAGCATCGGTCAACCTCGCGGCACAGCCCCATAATGCGGTCCCCGCGCCTCACGATGCGATGACCTTGAGAGCGCCAGCACGACTCCAACGCGTTGGCCGCGAAATGCGAATGCTACTAGAAGGCGCTGAGGAAAAAGCCGAAGCCGATCGGAGCCTGCTCAGGGTTATCGCTCGCGCGCACGATATCCAGGGGCGCCTCAGTCAAAACACCGAGCTGACGGTGCACGATGTCGCGCGCGAAGAGCGTGTAACTGCGGCTTACATCTACACGCTCCTGCGGCTGCCCTGGCTGGCACCCGACATCACAACCGCCATTGTCAATGGTCGACAACCGCAACAGCTCAATGCCATGACGCTGATGCGGAAAGCGTCGCGGCTACCTGTCGACGGGGCTGCGCAGCGCACGCTGCTGGGATTCTGAAAGTCACCGAGCAGTGAGAAAGTTCGCACACACTGGTCTGACTTCAACGCTCTTTGCCGCGTCTTAGTGCGCTCGACTGCAGCAAAAAAGTCAACCACGAAATGCCGCTGGAGAGATTTTCGCCGTCACGGGCGCCGAAGAGAACGCGCACATTTGTCTCTGCGGCATGCGGCACGTAAGAAATGGCCGCCAATTCGCGGCAAAAAGTCCCAAAGACAAAACCAATGTGGAATCAGCAAGTTATTTGGCTGGGGCGGGAGGATTCGAACCTCCGCATGGCGGAATCAAAATCCGCTGCCTTACCACTTGGCTACGCCCCATCGCGCGGCGCGCCGAAAATAGCGACGCCCCCTGGCCCATTCAACACGCGCTCATTCATATTGCACTCGCACGAGCCGCTAGAGGTCCTCGCGTTGACCAAGTTAAGCGGACCGCTAGAGTAGTCGCGTCAGAGAACAATCATGACCTATCGTGCACCCGTTGCGGACATTGCGTTCACGCTTGCGCATGCCGCCGGCTTTAACGATGCATTACGGGCTGGGCTCTTTGGCGACCTCACCGCGGAAGATGTCGAGGCCATACTTGCGGAAGCGGGCAAATTCGCGAGCGAAATCATCGCGCCGCTCAATGCCGTGGGCGATCGCCATGGGACGCCCTTTGAGGGCGGCGCCATCATCATGCCGCCAGGGTGGAAACAGGCCTATCGTACCTGGTGGCAGGCGGGCTGGAATGCGGTCGCCGCGCCGGCGCAATGGGGCGGACAGGAGCTTCCTCAATCCATCAATGCGGCGTGCACCGAGATGTGGAATTCCGCGGCCATGGCCTTCGGGCTCGGGCCACTCCTGACCATGGCTGCGGTCGATGCGCTCGCAGCGCACGGCTCCGATGATCTCAAGCGCGCCTATTTGCCTAAGCTCGTTTCAGGCGAATGGATGGGCACGATGCAGCTCACGGAGCCGCAGGCCGGCTCTGACGTGGGGGCGCTGCGTACGCGCGCCGAGCGCAATGCCAACGGGAGCTATCGCATTACCGGGCAAAAGATTTTCATCACCTACGGCGAGCACGATCTCACCTATAATATTATCCATATGGTGCTCGCGCGCCTTCCCGATGCGCCTTCCGGCACGAAGGGCATCTCGCTCTTCCTCATTCCCAAGTGTTTGCTCAATGCCGACGGATCGCTTGGCGCGCGCAATGACGCCTATGCACGCTCCATCGAGCACAAGCTCGGCATTCATGGCTCGCCCACCTGCACCATGGTGTATGGGGACAACGGTGGCGCGACCGGGTTTCTCGTCGGAGAAGAGAACCGCGGCATGCATTGCATGTTCACCATGATGAACCAGGCGCGGCTCGCGGTGGGGCTGCAGGGCGTGGCCATTGCCGAGCGCGCGACCCAGCAGGCGCTCGCCTATGCGCGAGAGCGCAGGCAAGGCCGGAAAACCGAGACGCAAGCGGCAGCAAGCCCCATCATCGAGCACCCCGACGTCCGGCGCATGCTGCTCACCATGCGTGCGCTCACCCGCGCAGCACGTGCTATATGCTATGCCGCCGTAGTGGCGCTCGACCGCGCGCATCGCGCGAGCGATGAGGCGGCGCGCTGTGCCGCCCATGACCGCGGCTCGCTCCTCACGCCGGTTGCCAAAGCATTCTCGACGGATGTGGGCACCGAAGTCGCCTCCCTGGGCGTGCAGGTGCACGGCGGCATGGGCTTCATCGAGGAGACCGGCGCCGCGCAGCATTACCGCGATGCGCGCATCGCCCCCATTTACGAAGGCACCAACGGCATCCAGGCGATCGATCTGGTCACGCGCAAGTTGCCGCTTAACGGTGGTGCGAGCATCAAGTCGTGCATCAGGGAATTCCGCCGCACAGTTGAGCGCATCGATGCCCGCAACGATGCGGCGCTCGGGTGGACAGGCGTTCGGCTCAACGATGCGGTCGCGTCGCTTGATCGCGCGACCTACTGGCTCCTTGGGAGCGCGCACAATGATCGCGAGGCCGCGCTTGCGGGAGCGGCCCCTTATCTCAGGCTGTTTGCGCTCGCGGCAGGTGGAACGCTGCTCGCCGAAGAGGCCCTCGCCGCCATGCGGCTTGCGGGAAACGGCGCCGATGCATCGGGCCGCTTGGCGGTCGCGCGGTTCTTTGCGGAAAATCTTGCGGTTGCCGCGCCGGCACTCGAGCGCGCGGTGGTAGAAGGCGCAGAAAGCATCAACAACGCCGAAGCGGCGCTGGCGTAATGTCGCTGAAAGGCCGCACCGTGTTCATCACCGGTGCTTCGCGCGGCATCGGATTGGCCATTGCGCTGCGCGTCGCGCGCGACGGGGCCAATATCGTCATTGCGGCGAAAACGACGGAGGCCCATCCAAAGCTGCCGGGCACGATTTTCACGGCCGCCGATGAGGTGGCGCGCGCAGGCGGCCAGGCTCTCCCGGTCGCCATGGATGTGCGTGACGAAGCGCAGGTGAAGGCAGCGATCGACGCGGCCGCGGCGGCTTTCGGCGGCATCGATATCGTCGTGAATAACGCCAGCGCGATTTCCCGCACACCCGTCGCGAGCGCCGACATGCGCCGTTTCGACCTGATGCATCAGATCAATACGCGCGGCACGTTGATGGTGTCGAAATACGCCATTCCGCATCTGGCCAGGGCGGAAAATCCGCACATTCTAATGAACTCGCCCCCACTCGACATGCGGGAGAAGTGGTTTGCGGGGTCGACCGCCTATTCGATTACGAAGTTCGGCATGAGTCTCGTGGTGCTCGGCCTTGCGGGCGAATTGCGCGAGCAAGGCATTGCAGTCAACGCGCTGTGGCCGCGTACGACCATTGCCACATCCGCCATAAAGAATTTGCTCGGGGGCAACCGGGTAATGCGCATGTCGCGCTCGCCCGACATCATGGCGGAGGCTGCATACCGAATATTTCACAAGCCGGCGAAGAGCTTTTCCGGGAACTTCCTCATCGACGACAGCTTTCTTTATGCGGAAGGCGTGCGCGATTTCGAGCGGTATCGAGTCGATCGAAATCAGCCGCTTGCGCCCACATTTTTCGTTCCGGAGGAACCGCCGCCGCCTCCGGGCGTGGTGGTTACGGGCGAGCGCTGTCTATGACGACGCTGTTGATCACGCACCCGGCCTGCCTCGAGCATCTCAACCCTTCGGGTCATCCCGAGCGGCCCGACCGGCTGCGCGCCATCGAGCGCGCGCTCGAGCACGAGCGGTTTCAGCATCTTGCACGAGTGGAGGCGCCACGCGCCGAGCTTGAGTCAATCGCGCTCTGCCACCCGATGGACTACGTGACGGCCATCCGCGATGCGACGCCGGAAAGCGGGCTCGTCCAGCTGGATGCGGACACTTCGATGTCGCCGGGCAGCTACGAGGCGGCGCTGCGCGCGGCGGGCGGTGCCGTGTTTGCCACCAATGAGGTCATGGCAGGCCGGGCGAAGAACGCGTTCGTAGCCACGCGGCCCCCAGGCCACCATACGGAGACATCGCGTCCCATGGGGTTTTGCCTGTTCAATAACGCCGCCATTGCGGCGCGATATGCGCAGAAGCAACACGGCGTCGAACGGGCCGCGGTGGTCGACTTCGACGTACATCACGGCAACGGCTCGCAGGACATCTTCTGGTCGGATCGCACGGTCATGTACGGCTCGACACACCAGATGCCGCTCTATCCCGGCACCGGCAAAGTGAGCCAGCGCGGCGAGCACGATACGATCGTCAACGCGCCTTTGAGGCCCGGTGACGGCGGCGACGCGTTTCGCGAGGCATTCGAGAGCGTCATCCTGCCGCGCTTGCGCGACTTTGCCCCGGACTTTCTCGTGATCTCGGCAGGTTTCGACGCGCACATGCGCGACCCGCTCGCGAATCTCAATCTCGTCGAGGCGGATTTTGAATGGGCGACGCAGAAGCTCATGGAAGTGGCCGAGACTACGGCCGGGGGGCGCGTCATCTCGGTCCTTGAAGGCGGCTACGACCTTGTTGGGCTCGCTAACTCGGTGACTGCCCACGTGAGCGCGCTCATGCGGGGGTGAGGCGCAGACGCTCGCTGGTTCTCTGGCGCAGTGCTATATAAAGCAAGGTTTCGACGAGAATCATTATGCCGGAGAATTCCGAGATCTCGACCCTGCCATTCGAGCGCGCCATCGAGGAGCTCGAAACCATTGTCAAGCGGCTCGAAGAAGGAAAAGTGCCGCTCGAGGAATCCGTTGCCATTTACGAGCGCGGGGAAGCGCTCAAGCGTCGATGCGAGGAGCTGTTGCGGCTTGCCGAGGCGCGCGTCGAGAAGATCACGTTCGATGCCGCAGGGAAGCCCAGCGGCACCGAGCCCCTCGACGTGCCGTAGCGACTCCCGTAGCCCGCATGAGCGAAGCGATATGCGGGAACACCTGCCCGGGATGTCGCTGCGCTCATCCGGGCTACAGCTTGCGCGCACGCAAATCCGGAAGCTTCTGCTTCAGCCGGCCCATGTCCTTCCACGGATCCTGCTTCAGATTATCGAGCCGCTTTCCCAAATTGAGCACCGTATACTGATTGCCGCCTTTCGTGCGGCCGAGTTCCTCCCAGGTGACCGGAACGGATACGGGTGCCCCGGTGCGCGCGCGCGTCGAGTACGCGGCAATCGAGGTCTGCTCCAGCGAGTTCCGGAAATAATCGACAAAGATTTTCCCCTTGCGCAGCGATTTGGTCATCTTGAGCAGGTAGCGATCGGGATACTCGCCCTGCATCGCGGAAGCGATGCCGCCGGCAAACTTTTTGGTCGCGTCCCAATCCGCGCCCGCCGTGGGTAGAACAACGTGCAGCCCTTTGCCGCCGGAAAGCTTCACGAAAGAGATGAGATCGAGCGCGGAGAGGCGGGCACGCACGTCGCGCGCGGCGCCAACTACCTCCTGCCAGTCAACGTCCTCGCCCGGATCGATGTCGAAGACGATGCGATCGCAAGTATCGAGCCGCTCGATGCGCGAGCCGCGCACATGCACTTCGAGCACGCCGGCCTGCACCAGAGAGAGGAGGCCCTCGAGATCCTCGACCGCCAGCACCTGACGCCGGTTCTTGTCGATAACCATTTTAAGATTCTTTTCGCTCAAGCCCGCCGACGCGTGCTTTTGAAAAAAACACTCGCCTTTGGTGCCATCCGGACAGCGCACCATTGCGAGCGGCCGACCAATGAGGTGCGGCGCCATCCATTGCCAAACCATGCGATAGTAGTTCGCCAGGTCCTGCTTAGTGACCCCGACATCGACCCAGTACACGCGGTCGGGATGGGTGAGCCGCACGTCATTATTTTCGGCTGCGGCTCGCCCCTTGGGCTGCGCAGCGCCCTGCTGCGGACGCTTGCGGGCAGACGCTCCTCGATGGGCCATAACCGGCACCTCCCGAACCACTTCCGCCGGCGGCTTGTCCTCGCGTACGCCCTTGAATGCCGCCTGCCGCACCAGATTGTCCGCGGTCCAGCCGCGGAAATGAGATTCGATCAGCGTTTTCGGCGCAACCCAGCGCACATCCCTGCGGCGCGCTTCCTCGCGCGGAATTTCATCGAACGGCGGGCGCTCGACTTCGAGCGCGTGCAGACGTTGCCATAGCTCGCGCGCGGTGGCGTGGGTGTAACCGGTGCCGATACGGCCCGCATACACGAGCTTCTTGTCCTTATAATAGCCCACGACCAGCGCCCCGATCGCCTTGGCCATGGCGGTGGAAGGCGAATAGCCGCCGACGACGAATTCCTGCTCGTTGGCGCACTTGGTTTTGATGAAGCACTCGGAGCGGCCGCTCCGATACGGCGCGTCCTTTCGCTTCGAAACGATGCCTTCGAGGCCGATCTCGCACGCGTGGTCGAGAACAAGCTGTCCGGATTTCTCGAAGTGCTCGCTGAACCGGATCGGCCCCCGCGCGCCGGGCTCGATCAGCTTCTGCAACGATGCCTTACGGTCTGTGAGCGGAAGCTCGAGAAGATCGCGCCCGTCGAGATGCAGGAGATCGAATACATAATAGATGAAGCGCTTCTGCTCGCCCTCTTTGAGCGCGGCCTGCAGGCCCGAGAAGCTCGATATCCCTTTCTCGTCCTCGATCACCACCTCGCCGTCGATGAGCGCGCTGCGCGCCGGCAGCGCCGCGACGGCGGCAGCGACGTTGGGGAACTTGCTCGTCCAGTCGAGGCCCTTGCGCGTGAGCAGGCGCACATGCCCGTTCGCAAGCTGCGCCTGGATGCGGTAGCCGTCGAACTTGATCTCGTGCACCCACTCGCTGCCGGTGGGCGGATCCGAACGCAACGTGGCGAGGGAAGGCGGCACGAACGGCAGCGGCCGCGCCGCCGGGGCATCCTCGTCTTTTGTTGTTTTCTTCCGCCGCGCGGCCGTACTCTTTTTCCGCGCGGCAGAGCGCGGGGCGCGCGCGGGTTTCTCGGCCTTCGGCTCAATCGATTTCAGGAAGCTCTTGAAGTTCTCCTTCACCGGCCGGTTCGAATGCCAGACGCGTTTTCTGCCTTTGCCCCCGGCGATCTCCGGCATCGAGCGGCCGCTCGCCACCGATAAAGGCTTCTCCTCCAGGATGTCCGGATCGCCCTGATCGCGTGCGGCTTGATCCCGCGCCTTGATCAGGAGCCAGGGTTCTTTTGTCTCGCCCCGCCGCGCCTGCATGCGCACGAGATGCCAGCGGCCGTGCAGCTTTTGCCCTTCCAGCGTGAAATCGAGGTGACCTTTCTCATAGGCCTTGTGCGGATCGCCATCAGGAATCCATGTGCCCCGATCCCAGATCATCACCGTGCCGCCCCCATACTCGCCCTGCGGGATCGTTCCCTCGAACGTGTTGTATTCGATGGGATGGTCCTCGACGTGAATGGCAAGGCGCTTCTCTCCCGGCACCAGGCTCGGGCCCTTGGTGATCGCCCAGCTTTTCATGACGCCATCGAGCTCGAGCCGGAAGTCGTAGTGCAGGCGTCGAGCCGCATGTTTCTGAATGACGAATGTGTTGCCCTTCTTGCGTGCGGCATGGCCGCGCGGCTCAGGGGTCACGTCGAACTTGCGTTTCTGCCGATAGACCTGCAGTCCCATATGCTTTACCGGGCGATCTCAGAACGCGTCAGTGCAAACCATGGTTCCCCTCGCAGCATACGAGAACTCCAGCCATCGCAACCGCATAGCGAGAATCTGCTGTTTGCCCTTGGGCAACGATCTGGTTAACATTCCAGCGGGATCAGGCTAGCCGCTTTTTATCGGAGATTTCAGTGGCCGAAGTATCCGAAGCGCGTTCAAAAACCCCTTTGCTTGATCTCGTCAGAACGCCTCCCGATCTGCGGCGCCTAGAGACAAGCCAGCTGCGTCAGCTGGCAGACGAGCTGCGGCAGGAAACAATCGATGCCGTCGCGGCGACCGGCGGCCATCTTGGCGCAGGCCTCGGCGTCATCGAGCTTACGGTCGCGCTGCATTACGTATTCAACACGCCCGAAGACCGCCTGGTCTGGGACGTGGGACATCAGGCCTATCCGCACAAGATCCTCACCGGCCGGCGCGAGCGCATCCGCACCTTGCGGCAGGGTGGCGGACTTTCCGGGTTCACCAAGCGCGCCGAAAGCGAGTACGACCCGTTCGGCGCCGCGCATTCCTCGACATCCATATCGGCAAGCCTCGGCATGGCCGTGGCGCGGGATCTTGCCGGCAAATCCAATCACGTGGTGGCGGTGATCGGCGATGGCGCCATGTCGGCGGGCATGGCCTACGAGGCGATGAACAATGCCGGCGCGATGAATTCCCGCCTCATCGTCATTCTCAACGATAACGACATGTCGATTGCGCCGCCCGTCGGCGCCCTGTCGGGCTATCTCGCCCGCCTCGTATCCGGCCGCACCTACCGATCGCTGCGCCACACGGTCCAGCAGGCCGCCAAGCTCCTGCCGCCGTTTCTTGCGCAGCGCGCCATGGCGATTGAGGAATATGCACGCGGGCTGGTGACGGGAGGCACCTTGTTCGACGAGCTTGGCTTCTTTTATGTGGGCCCGATCGACGGGCACAATATCGACCATCTGCTACCGGTTCTGAAGAACGTGCGCGACGCCAAGAACGGCCCGTTCCTCGTCCATGTCGTAACCCAGAAGGGCAAGGGCTATGCGCCCGCGGAGAAATCGGCCGACAAATATCACGGCGTGGTCAAGTTTGACGTGGCGACGGGCGCCCAGGCGAAGTCGAAGGCGGCGGCGCCCGCCTATACGAAGGTTTATGCGCAGGCGCTGATCCAGGAGGCGAAAAAAGATCCGAAGATCGTGGCCATCACCGCGGCCATGCCGGCCGGCACGGGGCTCGATCTTTTTGCCAAAGAGCTTCCTGAGCGCTGCTTCGATGTCGGCATTGCCGAGCAGCATGGTGTGACCTTCGCGGCGGGCCTTGCCAGCGAAGGCTTCAAGCCTTTCGCCACGATCTATTCGACGTTCCTGCAGCGCGCCTATGACCAAGTCGTGCACGACGTCGCCATTCAGCGCTTGCCGGTGCGGTTCGCCATGGACCGGGCAGGCCTGGTCGGGGCGGACGGTCCCACTCACGCGGGCGCATTCGACGTCGCCTATCTCGGCTGCCTGCCCGGCTTCGTCGTCATGGCGGCAGCCGACGAGGCCGAGCTGGTGCATATGGTGGCCACTGCTGCGGCCATCGATGATCGGCCCTCCGCGCTCCGTTATCCGCGCGGCGAAGGCATGGGCGTGCCGCTGCCCGCCGAAGGCAAGCCCCTCGAGATCGGCAAGGCGCGCCTCCTGCGCGAAGGCACCAAGGTGGCGCTGTTCTCATTCGGCGCGCGGCTCTCCGAATGTCTGAAGGCCGCGGACGAGCTCGCCGGCCTCGGACTTTCCACGACGGTTGTAGACGCACGCTTTGCCAAGCCGCTCGACGTCGAGATTTTGCTGCGGCTTGCGCGCGAGCACGAAGTGCTGCTCACGATCGAGGAGGGATCGATCGGCGGCTTCGGGGCGCACGTGCTGCACACGCTGGCCGAGCACGGCGTGCTCGACCGCGGACTGAAGGTGCGCTCCATGGTGCTGCCCGACGTGTTCATCGACCAGGATTCGCCGGCGGCGATGTATGCGCAAGCAAAGCTCGACGCGAAATCAATTGTGACGAAGGCCTTCGAGGCGCTCGGGCAAAACCTGCGCGGCGAGGCGCTCAAACTCGGCAAGGCGTAAGCGTAGAGCCCAACAGCGCAGTTTTTTGGCCGAGCGGGAATATGCTGGCGCCCTACGCCGGCTTGCGCAGCACGACGCGCATTGTATCGAACAAATTGACAGGCACACCGATGCGGCTCGCCGTCCGCACCGTCCGCCCGGGTAGTCCCATCATTCGCTGCGCCTGAAACAGCATGAGTGATAGTGGAACGATCTTCCACGGGCTGTCGATGCGCTCCACCGCCAATCCGAGGCCGCCGGACAAGCGGCGCATGCTTTGCCGAGTGAAGTACCACAGATGCTGCGGCGGGGTCATCAGGCGCCATCTCGGCCCCAGGACGCGCGCCGAGATCGAGCCGAAATCGCCGGTGGTGATGACAATGATGCCGCCCGGATGGAGGTGCCGTGCACACAGAGCGAGCGTATCGCGGGGTTGCGGAAGATGCTCGAGAACGTCGAAGAGCACGATAACGTCGAGCTGCCCCGCGCGTGCCAGCGAGCTCTCATCCGCGACGCCGTGGATGACGTCGAGCCCGGCCAGCCGTGCATGCTCGGCCGCTTCCCTTGCGAGCTCAATGCCCGTGACGTCGTAGTAGCGCGCCGCCTCCTTGAGAAAGAAGCCGTACGCGCATCCGAGCTCCAACAGCCTGCCGCCGCGCCGGTAGCGACGGATGAACGCAACGCTGCGCGCAAACTCCTGCCGCAGCACGGGCTCGGCTCCGCGATAATCGGCATAGCCGTCCGCGTGGCGACCGCTGAAATAATCGGCAGTGTAGTAGGAGGCAGGATCAAATCCGAAAGTATCTGCCGAACCCACGCCGCAGCTGCGACACTCGAACACGTCACAGCCGTTCACACGGAAACGAAATGAATAATCGACAGAATGCCCGCAGGCGGGGCAGTCGCGCGCGATCGCCTGAAGTCCCTTCTGCCGCGGCGAGCCGCTACTGTGCGGAGCCTGCCTTCGGCTTGGCGTCTGATCGCCTGGCCTGATTAGATAGATGTTTCGCCACCGAAGGGTCGAGCTCCTTCATTGCGCTGTCGGGCAGCCTATTCCAAATCTCGTCCATGCCGAGAAGCGGAATGCCAAGATAACCGCGCAATGTGAGCCTCTGGCCGTCCGGGCTGACCGTCATCATGGCATTGTAGACCTTGCCGTCCCGCGGATCGAGAATATTGCCTTGCTCGTAATGCAAGCCCTGTCGTCGCATGCCGCGCACGAAGGGGAGACCAAGCAAGGGCGCGTTTTTCCGATCGTCGACACAGCGGGAGCAGACCGGGTTTCCCACGTCTCCGGGTCGCGGAAACAGCTTCGCGATCATCCCCTCGTAGTGGCCGTTGCGCTCGACGAAGAGAAACCAGCCGACCGTCTTGCCGTTCTCGTCGCGCTTTTCCCAAAGTCCGGCGACCGATGGTTCGGCCCGGGCGGGCAATGCGGACGTCAACATCGCTGTGACGACCAACGAGATCACTGCTAGTACGGGCATCGCGATTCGCGGTTTCACTGGAGTGCCGCCTCGATTATTAAGATTTGGGATGGAGCCTGTGATTGCGAAAGAATGTGGTAATTTCGCGGAGAAAGAAGAACGGAGAATAGTCGAATACCGGCAAGGGTTTTGGCCAGAGTTCCGCGCCTGACCCCGATTCGCGGCGACCAGCCGATGGAACCTCACTCAACTGGCCAAAGATGCCTTAGCTCGTCGCGGTACTCCTCGCAATGTCATTGACCTTCACGCTTGCCTCGCGAAACCTTTTCCACGACCGACTGCGCTTCATCGCTACCGTCGTCGGCATCGTGTTCTCGATCGTGCTCGTGACCATTCAGATGGGACTCTATCTCGGCTTTGGTCACATGGTCTCGACCATGATCGATCATGCCGGTGCCGACCTGTGGATCATGCCGGTGGGCACGAAATGTTTTGAGGATCCTTCTCTCCTCGATTACCGCAAACGATTCGCGGCGCTTTCCGTCGACGGAGTGGCGGAAGCTGACACGCTGGTAATCGGGTTTGCCCAATGGCACCGGCCCGACGGCGGCAACAATCCGGTGTTCATCATCGGCTCCGATCTGCGCAACGGCGGCTTACGGCCGTGGAACGTGGTGGCGGGCAGTATCGATGCGCTGGAAATTCCGGGCGGCGTGGCGGTTGACCAGTCCTATTTCAACCGGCTGGGCATCAATCGCCTGGGCGCCACTGCAGAAATCCAGGAGCAGAAAGTGGAGGTGCTGGCGCTCACCAAGGGCATTCGCTCGTTCACGACAACTCCGTACGTCTTCACCCCGCTCGAGCGGGCCCGCACGTACACCGGCATATCGCCCAATAAAGCGACATATTTCCTTGTACGATTGGCAGATGGCGCCGAGGTCAAGAATGTGCAGCAGCGGCTACGGGCGAATATCTCGGATGTAGAAGTTCTCACGCCAGATCAGTTCCGCGAGCGTAGTCGCACTTTCTGGCTGTTTGATACCGGCGCAGGCGCTGCCTTATTTGCAGGAGCCTTGCTGGGTCTCATCGTCGGCACGGTCATTGTCGCGCAAACGCTCTATGCCAGCACGAAGGATCACCTCAATGAATTTGCTACTTTGCGCGCAATCGGCTCGTCCGGCATGTATATTCACAAGGTCATCATCTGTCAGGCACTGTTGAGCGCGGTCATCGGCTTCTGCATCGCTGCGGCGATTGGCTTCATCATCATGCAGAAGACCGCCGACTCTGCCTTGCCTATCATCATGACACCGGAGCTGACCCTATCGATATTTGTGCTGACCGTAGTGATGTGCATCCTGTCGGCAATTGCCGCTATCGTGAAGGTCATGCGCATCGATCCTGCGATGGTCTTTACCCGCTGAGAAATCGGAGAGAGCAGTGAAGCTGGAAAATCGCAAAGCGTTGTTGGTCGCGTTCGCCTTAGGCGGCACGGCCGTGGCCCTTGGCTCGCCTGCAGAGCGCGCCGCCGCCCAGGAGGGGGCGCGCGCGGCGCGGGTGGAAGCGCCAGAGGACAAGCGCTGGCAGGCGGTTGCGCCGGGGCGCGTCGAATCGATCTCGGGCGAGATCAAGATCGGCGCCCCGCTCATTGCTCCCATTGCGGAGGTGCTCGTGAAAGTGGGCGACAAGGTCACTGCCGGAGAGCCTCTCCTTCGTCTGAGCGACAAGGAGGCGCAGGCGCGCGTTGCCAATGCACAGGCGCAGGTCGCGATGCGCAGGCGGGCGCGCGACGACCAGGCGCCGTCCAGCAAGGCAGCCGACCGGCGCCGGGCCGAGGACGCGGTTGCCGAGAGCAAGCGCGCGGTCGGCCAAGCGCAGACAGCACTTGATCGCGCGGTGGTTGAATTGCGCGCCGGCCGTGGTTCGCCCGCCGAGCTCGACGCCGCGCGCGCGGCCCTTGTCCGCGCGCAGGAGCGGCTGAACCAGCATGAAGCCGAGCTGCGCAAGGTCGAGGCGGACAACACGGTGCCCTTGCCGACCCAGGCCGAGGGACAGCTCAACCTCGCGCGCGCAGAATTATGGGCTGCCGAGGCGGCGATCGACAAAATGGTGGTGCGGGCGCCCATTGCGGGTACCGTTCTGCAGGTCAATGCGAAGGCCGGAGAACTCGCGACTCCTTCGGCTTCGCAGCCGCTCGTTCTTTTGGGCGACATTTCAGCGCTGCGGGTGCGGGCGGAGGTTGATGAACGCGATTTCGGCGAGATCAAGGTCGGGCAAGCGGTGCTGGTGCGGCCAAGCGCGTTCCGCGGGCGCGAAGTGGCGGGAAAAGTTTCCTTCATCGCACCGCTGGTCGAGCCCGCGCGCAACAATCCTCGTCTGCAGCGCAATCAGACCGATGTTGACATCGTCGAAGTGCTTGTAGAGCTCGCCGAACCGGGCCCGCTCGCGGTTGGCATGAAGGCGGATGTGTATTTCCGCCCCGACGAGCGTAAGGGGCAATAGCGATATAGGATGCGGAAAATCGGGGGCCTTTAACTCTCCGGGTCGGCACGGCGCACGCGCAACGCAGTCAAGCTTGCGCAGACTGCGTAAACTTGTCTGCGTGCCCGCACGCGTTAAGACCGAGACGCCTTTGCTCACTACGGCTATTGCCGCCTTTAAATCTTCCTTAACTCCTGTGGCGCCATCGCGAGCCCCTCTGGTTTGATACGCACTGTGGCTTTCGAGCACTAGTTCATGGGGCTCGATTCGTGTTGCAATCCGCGCATCCGCTTCAACCACAGAGGCAGTAAACAGAGGGGATTCCGATGAAAAAGCTTGTGTTCGCACTCCTCGCCACGATCGTGGCGGTCAGCGTTTCCGGTTGCGCCGGCATGGGCAAGGGCAAGGCTCCGCCCCCGGTCGTCACGAAGGGCTAATCCGACTTGCGCTGCAGGGCCGGCCCGTGCCGGCCCTGCACGTCGGTTAGCATCGTCGGTCTCGAACGGGGCCGCGATAGCCGTTTGCAATAGACCTGTGACGCACGTCATGCGCGCAGTTCTCCGCGCGCGGCGGCTACTTGTTTGACGTTTCGTAGCCCGCATGAGCGAAGCGACATCCGGGAACCGCCGTCCCGCATGTCGCTGCCGCTCATGCGGGCCACGAAAGAACCATCAACAAACTTCCACAGCCCGCTGCATCCTCGCGCGGCAATTGCGCCACACACAAAAATAATGCGCCGCAATGTCCGATTGCCGCATCGACAGTGCGGCAGCGGGAATCGTAATTTGTTTCGAGCGATTCGACCCTGCATGAGACCGGGGCCTCCTGCATGCTTTTGCGCTTCCTTGCCGGTGCGACAGTCTCGGCTGCTCTGTTGTTCTCTCAGTGCGCGAGCGCCGATCCGGGCTATTACCCGTGGTCGAATTTCGTTTCGATGTTCACGGCGGTCCCGCGCACGGTGGTGAGCTACCCGACCAATCACGAGCCCGGCACCATCATTGTGAGCACGCGCGAGCGGCGGCTCTATCTCATCCTCAACAAGGGCCAGGCCCTCCGCTACGGGATCGGAGTTGGCCGCGACGGTTTCACCTGGAGCGGCACCTCGACCATCACTGCCAAACGCGAGTGGCCGGATTGGACGCCGCCCGAGCAGATGCTCAGGCGCAAGCCCAGCCTGCCGCATCATATGTCGGGCGGGCCTGCCAACCCCCTGGGGGCGCGGGCCCTTTATCTCGGCGATACGATGTATCGCATCCATGGCTCGAACGAGCCGCACACGATCGGCACCGCGGCCACTTCCGGATGCATTCGTCTCACCAACGATGACGTGATCGACCTCTATAGCCGCGTGCGGATCGGCGCGACCGTCATCGTGCGTTAGAGCGTGCTCTAAGGCCTTCAAAAGGCCGAGCGCGGAAACGGCTTCGTCGATCAGCTCGTCAAAGATCGCCTCGACTAAGTGCCAGGATGCCCGCCGGCTTCCCCGCCGATTACGGTGATTGCATGCACGCCCATCTTCTCGGCGCTCAACGCGTAACGGACCGCCGGCACCTTGTGGATGATGGTGCAGCCGGCTTGCTTCAGAAGCGGCAGAAAGGGCGCAGGATTGTTCCACGAACGCGATTTTTTCCTCGCGGATGATGTCAATGTAGGGAAGGAGCCGGTCGTTGACGTTTGGTCGCGCAGAAAAGGCGAGACTTGCGCCAAAGGGTCTGCCGCCTGTGAGCGTACGACACTTGCGCAGCTCGGCGCCGAAAGCGTTCGGGGTCCTCCGGAAAGGAGAGCGCAGTGATGAAGCCCATACCACCGGCGTTGACGGCGGCCGCCACATAGGTTGCGTCGGCGAGCCAGATCAAACCGCCGCAGAGGATCGGATGCCGAACTCCGAACAGCTCGGTAATGCGCGTGCGAAAGAGCTGCGGCTGCACCCCGGATTGCCTTTGGCGAGCGCCAGCTAGCCCGCCATCTCAAATAAATGAAGCGCCAGTCAGCTGCGCCGCACCGCTTTTGCGCGTGCGACCCAACGCCGATGGCGGCCAGTAGCCAGCTCCAACATGCATCCTAATGTAAGCAACCAGACTCGAACGGCGAACATCGTAAATTCCTTTTATAAAATAAACCGGGCAACTTTCAGAAAGTTCCAGACAACAACGTCATTAACCTGGAGCATTTTGCTCTATCGACTCACCTGCTGGCCTGCCGTGCGCGAGCTCACCACCGGCGCCACTGAGGCTGGTACCAACCCCAGCCGCCGCCCCAGCCCCACTGCCACTGCACTTCGTTGCTTCGCCGCACGCGCGGCCTCTCGTCGTCATCCCGGGCGCGCGAAACGCGCCGTGCCGGATGCTCATCATCATCATCGCGGTGCCGCGCCGAGGCCCTCGCCCGCGAGATCAACTTGCTCTGCGTGTCGATGATCCTGCCCCTCGCGTCGATGCGGAAGCACTCGGTAATGCCGCCGCGCTGCGCTTCGCCGGATTCCGGATCAACCGACGTGCAGGAAAGCATACGCTTGGCTTCCGGTGATGGCGGGGCAAGTGCCGTCTTCGGCGCGGCATGCGCCCACGCCGCCCGCATCACCGTCTCGAAAATGGGCACAGCAACCCCGCCGCCGGTCGAGCCGCCGCCCAAAGTGCGACGCTTGCCGTCGGCATTGTCATAGCCGACCCATACCGCAATGGTCACGTCGTTGGTGAAGCCCACGAACCAGGCGTCATTCTCGTCATCCGATGTTCCGGTCTTACCGGCCACATAGGACGACAGATGGGCGATCGAGCGTGCGGTACCCCGCGCAAGCACGCCCTGCATCATGGTCTTGAGCTGATAGAACGCGGCGTGATCGACCGAGGTGATTGGAATCGAGACGTGCTCGTTCCGATAGATCGTTTCGCCCTCGTGCTCGATCGATTCGACCGCATACGGCACCGGTCGCACACCCTCCGTGGCGATGGCCGCGTAGAAGGCGGCAAGGTCGATGGGCCGCACCGGCTGTGCACCGAGCACGAACGGATAATATCGCAGGCATTCACGATAGATCTGCGCCTCGAGCGCAAGCTCGCACAGCCGGTTAAGACTCGCCTCGGGTTTATCGGCAATGCCGCCCTCGAGCAGATGCACCGTGGCAAGATTGCGCGAATTCTCGAGCGCGCGCCGCAGCGTCAGCGTATCGCCCCCGCTGCCGTCATAATTCTTGGGCGTCCAGTAATCCTTGGCGCTCCCGCCGCCGACGGGCGGCAGCGTGATCTCGTCGTCCTCGACAAGTGTGTTCGGCTGCAGGCCGCGTCCCAGTGTCGCCAGATAGCTCAGCGGCTTGATGGCAGAGCCGGGCTGGCGCACGGCTTGCGTCGCGCGATTGAGCTGGCTGAGCGGATAGGAGAAGCCCCCCGCCATTGCGAGGATGCGTCCGGTCTTGTTCTCCAGCACGATTACCGTGCCCTGCACGCTGGGGCGCACTCGCAGTTCGGCGCGTGCGCTGCTCTTCGCTTTGCCGGCGTCTGTCACGCGCACAAAGATCGCGTCGTAAAGCGCAAGATGGCGCTGCGCGGCCGCATTATCCATGGAGAGCGGCACGATGCGCCCGTCGGCAAGCCCCACTCGCCAGGTCTCGCCTTTTTTTCCCCCGGGCTTCTCGACGACGATTGCCGGGGCCCAGTGCACGTCGTAGAGCGGCAGTCGTGCCTGCGCGAGCGCCTCCTGCCATGCCGGCCGCCTGTCGTTAGCCTCGCGCGTCGTCTCGATGCGCTTGACCGCCTGTGCGAGCCTCGCCTCGGGTCCCCGGAAGGTAAGGCGGCCCGTATTGCGCTCATAGCGCCACAAACCTTCCTGCAGCGCCTCCTCGGCCGCGCGCTGCAGCGGTGGGCTGATGGAGGAGCGCACGGTATAGGAATGCGCCGTGATCGCATCGATGCCGGCGAGCGCCTTCGCCTCGCGCGCCACTTGGTCCACGAAATGGAATCCGATATCGCGCCGCGGACGCTCGAATGCGACCATCGGCGGCAGCGTCGGCAAGGCGCGTCCCAGCGGCTCGCTCGCGATCCCGTCCTCCTGCAGCCGGCTCAGCACATAGGCGAGCCGCTCCTGCGCACGGGCCGGATGGCGATCGGGGGAGAAATAGTTCGGGCCCTTCGTAAGGCCCGCCAGCAGCGCGCCTTCGAGCAAGTTGAGGTCATTCGCGTCTTTGCCGAAATAGCTGCGCGCGGCCAGCTCGATTCCCCAAGAGCTCCGGCCGAGAAACACGGAGTTGAGGTAGAGCTCGAGAATCTCCGCCTTGCTCAGGCTTTGCTCCACCCGTGACGCAACCACCATCTCGCGGATCTTGCGCTCATAGGTCAGATCTTCTCCGACGAGCAGATTCTTGACGACCTGCTGGGTGATTGTTGAGCCGCCCTGTGGCCGGCCGGATTGCGCAAGATTGCCGATGAACGCCCGGATGAGCCCGCGTTCGTCGACCCCTTTGTGCTCATAGAAGCGCTTGTCCTCGGCAGCGATGAACGCCTTCTGCACATGCGCGGGGATATCGGCGAGTGTCACCCACACCCGACGTTGGTTCTCTTCGAAAACCTCCGCAAACCGCTCGCCCTTGGCGTCGAGCACCACGCTGGCGCCGGGAAGCTTCAGCCCCTTGAGCTTCGTGTGATCGGGAAGATCGGTGAGTGCCTTGTTATAGAAGTCGATCACCTGGCCCAGGTCCACTGCGGAGGCTGCAACTTGCTCGTTCTTGCAGAACTGCCGGTAGGCGTTGATGAGATCGACAAAATTCATGCCGCGGAACGCCTTGCTCTCACCCGCCATTGCCTGCGGATCGTCCATAGCCGTGGCGATGAGCTCGTCGAGATTGATGTCCTCGATATCGAAGGCCTTGCGCATGTGGGTGCAGCCTGCGCGCAGGAGCTCCGCCACGCGGGGCTGGTCGAGCGCAGGGTCGAACCGGGTCTGCAGCCGCTCGGGAGCGATAACCACCTGGCTTAGCGCAAGTGCAGTCGCAAAAATCTTCGCCAGGACAGTTTCCATGGAGAACTCTTCGGCGGTGGGAAGCTGGAAGGAAGCTGGACGGAAAGAGAAGACGGTGTATAGGCCGGCGGTTCCTTGAGGCCGCGAGAATTTCGGGCAAAACGCCTTGCGCTCGAATCCATTCTACGCAGGCCACGGTCCGAATGCGACAGAAAGGCACACACACATCGCCGAATCCGGCTTGCGTCGCATTGTAGGCTTAACGCCGACTAGCCTAACGCACGAAATTGCGGCACTCGTGCCGGGTACTTCTTGAGCAGGAGAGCTTTTCTTCGAATGGCTATCCTGCTCTACGTATTTGGCGGAGCATGATCTTTTCCGAAAACCGGTTCCCACTTTTCGGGATCATGCGCTAGGCGGTATGACCAGGATCGAGGTGCTTGTTGATTTGCGTCTCGCGTTCGTCGAGCGCTTTCGCCTTCGATGCGTCACCGCGTCCGGTCACGCCGAGGTGCGCGCGCGCGATCTCATCCTCGGTCAGACGCCCCTCTTCGCGGCCAGAGCGCAGCTCCCCGCGCATTTTCGGGTTCGACGGCAGCACGTCTGCCGCTTGCGTGGTGGGGGCGGAGCTCGTCTCCATAACCGCCTCCTCGTTGCGCTCCTCTCTTGCGGCTTCACGATAAAGGCCGCGCGTGGCGGCCTCGCTGACCTCGGCCTTCGCTCGCCGCCGACGGGACCATTGGATGGTCGCGTAGATCAATGCGGCGGCCAGAATGATCGGGCCGACGATCTCCATCGTGGTTAGAAGCGATGTTGACGAGAACGTGTTGAGCATTCCGATCTCCACCGCGACAACGTACGTCGGAAACCTGGAGTTCCGGCTGTTTCCGCTGGCGGGCCAACCTTTGATAAGCCCGGCAATGAGGCGCGAGATGGCTCGAGTCGCGTGACTCTTATAACCCCCCGTCATCTGTCGTCTGTCGTCTGAATCAGCGCCAAGAGTCCGGCCAGCAACTGTTCGGGCCCCGGCGGGCAGCCGCGGATGTGCAGGTCCACAGGCACCACAGAGGAAACCCCGCCGACCACCGCGTAGCTTCCGGCGAAAAGTCCCCCATCGAGAGCGCAGTCGCCCCCCGCAACCCGCCATTTCAGACTAGAGATCGTGCCCCGAGTAGGAGCAGTTGGAAGGATTTGTTGCAGAGAGGAAAGTCGGCGACGATGTTGCCCTCGATGGCCTCGAGGAGCGGCCACTGAACCCCTAAACAGCCGCCATGCCCGCACTCGATTCCTCAGAGATAGCCAACCTGCTCGTTGAGTTCGGGCAGCGCAGCGCGCTGCGCGGCGGCAATCCTTACCGCGCCCGCGCCTATCGGCGCGCTGCGGAAAACCTGCTCGCGCTCAGCACGCCACTTGCGGAGCTGATCGCGGAGGATCGGCTGCAGGAAATCCCCGGAGTCGGAAACGCCATCGCCGACATCATCAAAAGGCTGCATCGCACGGGCACCCATCCCGCGCTCGAGGCCATGCGCCACGAGATCCCCGCGGGCGTGCTCGAGATGATGCACGTTCCCGGGCTGCGTGCGGACCAGGTGCTCAAGCTTCATCAGAAGCTGGGGCTCTCTTCGCTTGCCGAAATGGAGCAGGCAGCGCGGACGGACCGCATCAAGGCAACGAAAGGACTTGGTGCGGCGCTGCAGAACAAAATATTGCAAGGCCTCGAAATCACGCGCGGTGGAGAACAGCGCTATCACCTCCATCGTGCTGCCCAACTGCTCCAAGCCGCGGAGAAGAACGTGCGGGCGTCGCTTCCGCGCATCAAGCGCATTACGCCGGCGGGTGATTTTCGGCGGGGCTGTGAGCTGGTTTCCGATCTCGCGCTCGTCGTGGAAACGAGGGGCAGACAGAGGCCGGAGATCCTCAAACCAAGCGCGCAATTAACCGTTCATCTGACCGATACGGCTCGTTTTGGTGCCACGCTGCTGTGGGCGACAGGCTCGCCAAGCCATCTTTCCGGCTTGCAGGCGCGGGCGCGCGAGAGAGGCCTTACGATGACGCCGAATGGGCTGCACTCCGGCAAGAAGAGGATTGCGGCCGCGCATGAAACGGACATTTACGCCGGCCTCGATCTGCCCTTCATCGAGCCCGAGTTACGCGAAGGCGGCGACGAGCTGGCAGCGGCGCAGCAAGGCATCCTGCCCCAGTTGGTGCGCGACGAAGACCTGCGCGGGCTGCTGCACGTTCACACCGATGCGTCTGACGGAGTGAACACGCTCGAAGAGATGGCGGAAGCCGCCCGCGCGCGCGGCTATGCGTATCTGGGCATTGCCGATCATTCACAATCGGCGCACTACGCGGGCGGACTCACGCCGGAAGAGATCGTCGCCCAATCAGACGCGATCGATCGGCTCAACCGAAAATCTGCTGGCAAATTCCGCGTGCTGAAAGGGATTGAATCGGACATCCGCGCCGATGGATCGCTCGACTATCCCGACGCCGTGCTCGCTCGGTTCGACTTCGTTGTCGCCAGCGTGCACAGCCGCTTCCGGCTCGAGCGGGAACTGCAAACCGAACGGATCATTCGCGCCGTGCAATCCCCGTACACAACCATACTCGGCCACATGACCGGTCGACAATTGTTGCGGCGCCCGGGCTATGCGCTTGATATCGAGAAGGTGCTTGCGGCGTGCGCACGCTCTGCCGTGGCGGTCGAGGTCAATGCCAATCCGTGGCGGCTCGATCTCGACTGGCGCTGGCACACCCGTGCGCTCGAATTGGGCTGCATGCTGAGCATCAACCCGGATGCGCATTCCCTTACAGAGCTAGACCTGACGCACTGGGGCGTGGAGATGGCTCGCAAAGGCGGGGTCCCTAAACAGAGGGTGCTCAATTGCCTGGAGCTTCCGGCGCTGCTTTCTTTTCTCGCAAGCCGGCGCAAGCACGCTCGCGGCATAGGCGCGTAGCCCGCATGAGCGCAGCGATATGGGGAAAAGATCCGGATTTCGCTTTCGCTCATCCGGGCTACAAGCCTACGAGAGCGTCAGCTGCGGCCGCCGCCTGCCGAGAGGATGGCGCGTGTGGTGTGATCGGGGCCGAAGTCGTCGGCACCATCGATCGACAAGAGCTCGGAAAGGCGCGTTCGCGCGCGGTTCACCCGGCTTTTGATGGTGCCGACCGCGCAGTCGCAAATCGCCGCCGCTTCCTCATAGGAAAAGCCCGAGGCGCCCACGAGGATCAATGCCTCGCGCTGGTCCGAAGGAAGCTTGGCAAGTGCTGCACGGAATTCCTCGAATTCCACGCGGCTGTGCTGCTCGGGATGCGATTTGAGGCTCTCCGCATACGTGCCGTCGGTGTCTTCCACTTCGCGGCGGCGCTTGCGGTATTCGGACCGGAACAGATTGCGCAGAATGGTGAACAGCCAGGCGGACATGTTCGTGCCGGGCTGAAACGACGTGATGTTCGCCATCGCGCGCAGCAGCGTCTCCTGAACGAGATCGTCGGCACGATCCACATTGCCGCACAGCGATATGGCAAACGCCCGCAGGCTCGGAACGGCTGCGAGCATCGCCTCACGTACGGACGGTCGCATCGTCATCAGTGCGATCCCTTGCTGGTCGGATCGGTTGCGCGGTCCGACTCGAATATATGGTCTCGCTCGGATTCGGCGGCTCGGTCGCTTGCTCCCACGTTTTCGCTGCGCCGCTCCCGGGCAGCGGGGCCGTGCTGTTCTTCGCCCGGCTCCTTTAGCTCGTCGAGAAGTGCCTTGAACCGGTCGGGGACGCCTTGGCGCACCACGTCGTCGTACACGCGCTGGAGTATATCGCCAAGCCGGCGCTGGTCTTCCCGGCTCAGCCGTCCGGCAGTCCTGCGTATGGGGGTCTCGGTGTGCATTGCCGCCTCCGGCCCGTGCGTTCTGCCTTGGGACGGGAGCGGTTGATCCGCTCTTGCCCGCGCCAAGGGCCGCTTGACCGACTTCCATTCCTTCATCTGCATTTTACCGCCGCGCGCTCATCAGCGGCAGTTTCCCCTTCCGCTCGTCTGAGCATAACGTGGTGAAATACCGTTCGTTCCGGCATCATGGAACTTTTTTATGACGACAAGGTTTTCGCCCGGTATGCTTCCGGGAACGATGGGAGGGTTTAGTGCCGAATACCACTGCCGTAGCGCAATACCTGCCGTTCCTGCGCCGGTACGCAAGGGCGCTGACCGGCAATCAAACCTCAGGCGATGCCTATGTGGCGGCAGCGCTCGAAGCATTGATCGCAGATCGTTCCCTCATCGACGAGAAGGAAGGAACACGCGCCGCGCTGTACCGCCTGTTCACGAAAATCTGGAATTCGGTGTCGGTAAACGCCGAGACCGCCGCAGCGGAAGGCTCGCTCCCGGGCGAGCACAAACTCGGGAACATAACTCCGCTCCCTCGCCAGGCCTTTCTGCTGGTCGCGCTCGAAGGCTTCTCCGAAGCTGAGGCTGCGCGCATCCTCGACATCGATGTGGTGAAGCTTCGGAGTCTGGTTGAGGAGTCGGGACGGGAATTGGCCGCCGAAATCGCGACGGACGTACTCATTATCGAAGACGACACGTTCATCGCCATGGAGCTCGAAACCCTGGTCGAGGGACTTGGCCATCGTGTTCTCGGGGTTGCACGCACGCACGCCGAGGCGCTGGCATTGACCAAGAAAAAGCAGCCGGGACTCATCCTTGCCGATATCCAGCTCGCCGACGGCAGCTCCGGGCTCGATGCGGTAAACGAGCTTCTCGGCTCGTTTGAGGCACCGGTCATTTTCATCACTGCCTTCCCGGAACGATTCCTGACCGGAGAACGCCCCGAGCCTGCGTTCCTGATTGCCAAGCCGTTTCAGCCGGCAACGGTTTCGGCAGTTGCAAGCCAAGCCCTGTTTTTCGAACGCAGGGCCAAAAGGCGCGAACGCCGCATTCCCGCTTAACACGCGATCATCGCGAGGTGCTCGGCGCAACGCGCCGAGCCACGTATGTCGGGCCTGCCCGACCGACGCGTTCGTCACCTACGCTCGCTCGCACCTCGAGATAACGGCCTTGGGTCGCGTTCCTGGCCAGCCCAAAAAAGCACGGGCGTAGCTGATCATATGATCAACTACGCCCGAGGTACCGGCCGAGCACGGGGAGGGGGAAATGGGCGGCCGGCTGCCTTGTTAATGCGCCCTTGCCGGATTCGTTCCCAAAAAAGAACCCCGCCCGGTCAGCCTATTAGCCAGCCTGAATAACCTCACCCGCGGGTGGCGGCCGCACCGGCTCACCGGCCGCAATGATTCGTGAACCTAACGAGGAGTGAACGCGACTAATGCCCAACAGGGATCGTGGGAGCCAACCCCATGCTGCGTCATTCTCGTTTTCTGGTTGCTTGCGCGGGCGCGGTGTTCGGCCTCGCCTCTTTCGTGATCGCGCTGGAAATATCGGCAACCCAGGCAGCGCCTGGGATGTATGCCGGCCCCTCCATGAACCGCATGCTCAAGGGCGACCGATTACCTCTTGTATCCGCAAAGAGTCGGAACGCGGTCAATGGGCCGGCGGAGCCGAAGATCCCTTCCCGGGCACCGATTATGCAGCCTGGTTTGCTTGAAGGCTGTGAGGGCTTGGTGAGCGCCATTGGCCAGCCTCCCCTCTCGCGCGTGCCCGGTCGCTGCGTGTCCTGAGGCGTTCATTCATTCCTGTCTGCTAGGCGTTCCGCACGCGCTTGCACCAACTGCGGAACCCCGGGCATTTCACCCGGTTATTGAACACGCGCTCGCTCACCGGCGTCATTCGGATTGGTTTTTGCGGAAAGCCGGCGCATCCGGACGTGACACCGGCAAGCGCAATGCGGTTTGTGGTGGAGGGGTGTGCCGGACGTGAACGTGGCTCGTTCTCAACGAGATCAAGAAAGCACGGGCAATACCTCGCAGCACGACCGAGACACGCTTGCTGATCTCGAACGCTTCCGTTGCGCGCTCGAGGCCAGCCAGGTCGGTGTATGGTCGTGGGATCTGCGTTCCAATCTGCTGACCTGGTCGAGCAATCTCGAAACCCATGAGGGTGTTCCGGAGCGCACGGCCGATGGTGCGATCCTCCTCCTGCCCGACGCTTTGCCCCGACTCGACGGTGCCGGGCTAATCGCAGTCATCAGCAAGACCCTGGAAAGTCGCGCGCCGGCCCGCGTCGAGTATCGGCTCCCGGGCGGATCGGGGCGTGACGAGCGCTGGTTTGAAGCCGTGGCCACGCCGTTTCTGGAGAATGGCGATGCAGTGCGGCTGCTTGGTATCTGCCGGGATGTGACGGAGCGGCTGCGCGTCTATCGCGAAGTCCGCGTGCGAGCCCGTCAACAGGAAACACTTGGCAAGCTGAGCGACGGCGCGCTTACGGAAACCGATCTGCAGAAATTCTTCAACGACGTGGTCGGCACTGTCGCGGAAATTCTCGATGTAGAGCTGGTGAAGATCCTGGAGCTTCTGCCAGGGGACGCCGAGCTGTTGCTGCGGGCGGGCATCGGCTGGAAGCCGGGCTGCGTCGGCACGGCTCACATTTCTACCGGCCGCGAGTCACAGGCCGGCTATGCCTTGGCTTCCGGTCGCCCCGTCATTGCCGAGGATCTCGCCGCGGAGACGAGGTTTCGCGGCGAACCGTTGCTGCACGACCACGGCGCCGTCAGCGGCATCAGTGCTCCTATTGCAGGCCATGATGGTCGCGCATATGGCGTGCTCGGCGCCCACACCGGCAAGCGCCGGAAGTTCACCGATTACGAGATCTCATTCCTTGCCAGCGCCGCGAGTATTGTCGCCGGCGCCATTCAGCGCAGGCAGCTGGACCAGCGTCATGAATTGATGATCCGCGAGCTGCGACACCGCTCCGGAAATCTGTTCTCGCAACTGCTGGCGCTGTTTTCACAGACTGCAAAAAATTCGCGAAGCGTCGCCGATCTGGTGACCAAATACGAAGCCCGCGTCCTGGCTCTGGCCAATGCGCACCGACTGATCACAGAGGGAGGGTGGAAATCAACGTCGCTCAACGACCTCCTGCAAATCCTCCTCGCGCCTTTTCTCGATCGCATGTCCTTCAGAGGACCGAACGTCTTTCTCGAGCCTGACCCCACATTCGGATTGAGCATGGCGGTGCATGAGCTGGTCACGAATGCGAGCAAGCATGGCAGTCTCGCCGGCGCAAGTGGACGCGTGGAGCTGGCGTGGTCGGTCACGCGGACTGAGCAAGGCCTCACACTCGTGCTCGACTGGGTTGAGAGCGGCGGACCGGCACCCAAGCCTGATATACGGCCGGGGTTTGGCTCGCGCCTGATAAACATGGTCATCGAGCGCCAGCTCAATGGCCGCGTGGAGCAACGCTTCGGGTCTACCGGCCTGCATGCGACGCTCACAGTGCCCCTCACTCATGAACGTTGGCCCGGCGCGGTGCGACCGCCGACGGGCGGGGTGATGTAGGATAAGCTAAGCGGCGCGCTCTAACCGGTTTCAGTTGATCGATAACCGGCGTAACCCCCTCACCCGAAACCTTGGCCCAGATGGGGAGGCAGTCTGGGCGGGCCTGTTGCACCTCACAGGCCAATCTCATCGGAATCTGCTCCAAGTTGTCGATGTTTGTGCTCGCACATCTGTCCGATCCGCATCTTGCCCCCCTGCCGCAACCGACTTGGCGTGAGCTCATGGGCAAGCGCGCCACAGGCTATCTCAATTGGCAGCGCAAGCGCCGGCTGCTCCATCGCAGCGATGTACTCTCCAGGGTGGTGGCCGATCTCAAGGCGAGGAAGCCCGACCATATCTTCGTCACAGGCGATCTCATCAACATTGCGCTTGCCGCTGAATATGCGCCCGCGCGAGCTTGGCTCGCTTCCCTGGGCTCACCCGAAAACGTGAGCGTGGTGCCGGGCAATCACGACGTCTATGCGCGCGCGGCGCAGCCGCACGTGCATTGGGATGATTATATGCGAGGCGATGAGATGGGGGATGTCGGCTTTCCGTTCCTACGCCGGCGTGGAGCGGTTGCCCTCATTGGCGTCTCGAGCGCCGTGCCCTGCCCTCCATTCACAGCGACTGGAATGGTCGGCGACGCGCAGATCGAGCGGCTTGCAGCGCTGCTCGAAGCCTGTGGCAGGGAAGGATTGTTTCGCGTTGTTGCGATCCACCACCCGCCATCCAGCAGCAGAAAGCGCCATTTCAAAAGACTCATCGACGGAGCCAGGCTCCGCAACAGGCTTGTGCGCCATGGGGCCGAGCTGGTCATCCACGGGCATGATCACATTTCCTCGTACGTGCTCCTCAAA
>JBKPOZ010000245.1:0-9486 GCA_046733355.1 Pseudomonadota bacterium
TTCTAGAGGAAAGCGACATTCTCATCAGTCGACCAGCCTGGTTTTGGCAAACGGCAGACCTCCGTCCGACCACAACGAAGGAAGACGCCACCGGCGCCCTCGTTCTCGATCCAGACATCGGGATTTGCCTCTACATCTTACCATTTAACAAAAAGTTGGCAGTTCGAACCCAACTTTCGCGAGCAATCTCAATTCGGTCACGCTTACTCCCTGAGGAGCACACGAGGTCCAAATCAGGCGATAAATTTGGCGCGTGGAGAGTATTGGTGCACTGGCTTGTGGACGAGCCAGAATTGCCAGAGTGGATCAGTCAGGTAGCAGAGCTTAGGGAGCAAACGGGCCACTTCGAAGAAGTGCCGGTGGATGCAGTCATCCGACAAAATGGAACTTGGTCAGAATCCTGCCAAGCGCATGCTTTTCCGCGGCTGCTGTTTGAGACAAGATACATCTTTGCGAAGAGTACCCGCTCCGCCGTGGAAACGTGGGAGCGAGCAGACATTGCTGTGCGTCAAATGCTGGGCTTTTTTGAAAAATCTTTTCCGCGCGGTCTCGCTGCGCAATGCGCTAGGCGCGTTTCAGACTTGGTTTTGAACAAAGAGAATGCCGGACCCGAGCGAGATTCCGATCGCAAGTCTTTGGATCTATATAGTTTGTCTCTGTCTGATTTCCGCAACATAGCGAGTTTGAAAATCGATTTTCGAGCCCCTACAGAGAATGTTGGTGGAACAATCATTCATGGGCCAAATGGTAGTGGGAAAAGCGGCATCTTTGAAGCCCTATGCATAGCTGCAGCGGGGACTTCGGGCCGCCACGTTCGATATTTATCCGACTCAAGTCGTTCAATCTGGGGCAGGAATGATAAGTATGCCACTGATTACCTCGCCCATCTGACTAGTTCCTCCGGTCCTGCGAAACTCGGGCTCAACGGCCAAGCTCCGCGGCCAATCCAATTAGTGTCAGAGGAGGCAGCCTCTAACGCAATATCGGGCCTTTCGGGCACCTTCTTTTCACAAGACTTCAGCAAATCACTTTTATCCATGACGGCCATTGAACTGGGCGCGGAGATCGCATCGAGCTTTTCAACTCTTGCTGACGCGGCATTGGAAATAGTCGAGTCTAACCTTTCAACTGCGCAGGAGCAGCAAAGGGAATTCAATGGGAGATGGGGACTTCGGGCCAACGTCACCCGGCGGGAGACAGTGGCGGACCAAGTTGCATCGCGTTGTCTGCAAAACGCGTTCCCGAATACTGACGGATTGATCGCTTGGTTTAGAGTAGAACTGTTGCAGGAGATCGCGCTGGCTGACGAGTTTCACCGCGTCGCCGATCGACTCGCAGCTTGGCAAGCCAGAGTGGAACAAACAGCTCGCTCTATCGCCCGTGAGACCTCCCGAGCGAAGATGAAGGACCTGATCCTTCGGCATCTTCAGGACGGAGCAGAGGCCCTTGAAAGCGCAGCAGCTCTGCTCGAGACCGTAACTGTGTCTTCCTCTGAGTGGCAAGTTGACATAGTACAGAAGGTTGAACGCTTTGCAGACTGGCTTGCCGCTCGCGCTCAGCACCCTGACGCCGGAGAGGCTGCTGCACTTAAGTCTTTGCGTGAGCAGCAGGCACGTCTCAATGAGAGAATTGAAACATCAGTTCGCGCAGGGAAGCTGACCTCCGAAAGAGTCAAGCTTCTTGAGGCCGCGGTGCAATTTCTTTCCCACTCGGAGGATCATGGGAGCCCGTGTCCCATCTGCGACTCCAATGTTGAAAATCGCGGCGGTATTCATGCAGTAGTTTCAAAGCTGCGGAACGACCAGGAACGGGAGCTACAGAGGCTAAGAGCCAGCAACTAAGACAGGAGGAGGTGAACCTTTCGGCAGAGATTTCGGCGCTTGGTGTGCGCTTGCCTGACACCTCTGTTTTTGATCGATCCGAGCTTGCCTCCCAACTTAGCTGGTTGTTGAAAAACGCGGACCAAATTGAATCAATCCTATCCACTGCCAGTGGCAGAGTTGCCCTAACGCGCACTCTTCAGCATTTAAGAGCCTCACCGAAAATTCCCAAATTAGGGGGGGACAACGAAGCGCGAGCTGAAGCAATAACTAACAATATTTACGAGGCATTGGATGAATACGAACGGGTTTCGCAGTTGCCAGGAGCTTGGCGAGAAGTCCGACAACGCCTATTGGATAGCTTGAACAGTCTAACAGAATCGCACCTTCCCAGAACGATCCAAGCACTTTGGGTAGAGATTGCACAGAACTTGATGCCTGCACCGTGGCAGTATCCTGGCGCTATCGCATTCCGCTTTGGAGTCCGTCGAGCAACCCCCGAAGCCGCCGTGGTTGTCAGGAGCTCGATACGAGAGGCGATTGCAACGCACATTCTCAATGGTGCGGAAGTTCACAATCTGGGTCTCGCTTGGTTTTTTACTAAATATCTGACCTTTGGTCGGTTTCGCTACACGTTTATGGTTCTCGATGATCCAGCCCACTCGATGGATCAACCCACTTTCCGAGATTTCTGCCGCCTGCTGGAGTCTCTCATCAGGCTGCATAGAAAAAAACAGGTGGCTCTAAGTATGGTCTTGCTGCTTCACCAAGACAGCAGGGCTCTCGACGCCGCTCGTGCCACAGGCGCCATTCTCCACACCCTCAGATGGAATCGAAATACGCCGGTTAGACTGACTCGCCTAAAACTCTACGGTGATCATAGCCACGCACCGGAGCCACTCACGATCTTGAGCGCAGGCTAAGGCCCGACCCGAGCTGTTGCTTGACACGATAATTCGATGCGCACGCATAATCCCGGGCCGGGTATCAATTGAGCTTTGGGTGCATCGACAGGTTGGGCAGCCAGCTATGCCTCGCCACATGCTGGAGAGCGAAGGGCCGCGCAGGGCGCAACTAAGACAGCAATAAATGTGATTGCCAGTGTGTCTGAGCGCGACCGCTAACCCCGAAGAGGGAACGAGTCAGGCCGACACGCCGCCGTGGCGCCCCCCACGTGGCTCCTGAGAGCGGAAAAATTCCCCGCATAATTCCGCTGTTCCGTTTCGGAAAGTGAAAATAATTCCTCGCGCGATCTAAAATTCCTCAGATAATTCACCTTGTTTGTCCCCAGGTCGTGGGCCATTCTTGTGTCCATAGAACTGGCGAGTCGCACAATGGCGAAGATCAAAGTCCATCCCCATCCTGGTGCACTTTCGGAGTGGCTGAAAAAGGAAGGGCTGACGCTGTTGGATGCAGCGGAAAAGACCAGCGTTGACCGGAAGACGTTACGGAAGATTGACCGCGGCGAAGAGGTGAAGCGGGAGACACTTCAGAAGTTAGCCAACGGCTTACGTGTGCCCATCAGCTTTTTCGATCCGCCTGCAACAGAGCTGAATGCGCCCGCAACAGGGTTAGTCGAGGAAGACGATGACTGGCCGTTTCCAGTCATTCAAATAATGCTACGCGAACTCGATACACACAGCTTGTCGTCGTTCCTTAAGCGAGCCGAAAAGATCCACTGGCTTCTGAATCTTCAGGTCGTTGACGAAAAAGTACGCGGGTTGCTTCAGCTATTCGAGGAAGCCGTGCATCAATTTCACCGGCATCTCAACCGTGAAAGCCCAGAGTGGGACACCACGCGCTTTGACGGGGGGCCGTCGGGGCCGTTCAGCCTACAAACCCAATTGAGTGGCCTGCAAAAAGGAGAAGCTGTGGCCACTCTTATGAAGCGGCTAGCAGAGCACCGTATCACCGTTCTCGGCAGTGACTACTTAGACTGGGACGTAGATTTCAAAAAAAACCGTGGGGTCTTTGTTGAGAGATACACATCGAGGCAAATACTCAAACTTTCGATCGAACAGTATGGCTCGCGAACGCGGCGTGTGTCGGTCTACACCGACGGAGACCAGCCCCCCAAATTCGCTCCGGATACTGATCCACCAACCGTAGTCTACGTAAACGGCGTGCGGCTAGAGAGTGAGAAGCGGCAAGCTGAGGGCGAGGAAGGCATCGAACAATGATTGGACTGACGACGCTAACAAGGCTTTCGAGCTTCTGATCGTTGTTAAAGGGATAATCAAGATGCCAAATGAAGAACTCGGCATTGCTGACGTTCCGTTCATGGTCACGTCACAGATCGACCGTGCACCTCAGTGGACAATGGTCCGCGAGCTGACGATGAACGCCATTGAGGCCGCATCGAAAGCGCAGGGTGAGAAAATGGTTCATTGGACTTCGGCACTGTGGAACGGCGTACGCAAGGCGGTGATCTGGAACACAGGACCAGGAATGGATGCTGCCGAACTGAAGTGCGCGACTGATCTCGCTTGTGAGATCAACAAGAACCTTGGGCTCGACGAAAACTTTGGTGTAGGCGCCAAAGTGAGTTCATTACGAAACAATCGCCTCGGGATGAGGTTTCGTTCCTGCAAAACCGGAAAGGTGAGCGAGGTAATCCTGGGTTACGATCTAGATAGTAACCGTTACGTGCGCTTTGAACGCGACCTGGGTGGCAAGAGAGACACGGTGATTGATGTCACAAAAGCTGCCATGAAGGATGGAAGGGACGTAGGGTATGAGTGGACCGAGGTCATGCTCCTCGGCAATCGCCAAGACCAGGATACGACACAAAAGCTATTTGAGACCGGGTCAGACTCGGAAAAGGCTTACATCGCGAACATACTCTACCGGCGCTTCTACCGTTTACCGGAAGGCGTAAAACTTAGGTTGGACGCTTGCTACCATCGTCTTGATGGAACGCGCAACTTCTTGCCCATCGGACAGCGCTACGACAGGTTCGCACGATACGAAACAGTGCACATTCCAGAGGAGAGCATCAAAATTCACTTCTTGCACGATCCGTGGGTTGGCGATCGCTCTGGACTGCGTACCTCCTCACGCGGCGCATTATCGAGCACCACCACCACCTGCAGTCTCGTGCATAAGGATGAGATGTACTCGGTTATGACCGGTAAGGAGTGGTCAGCAGAAGCCCCAAGGTTTGGGATCCCATTCGGCTCCAAAGAGCTCTGCGTGCACATTGAGCTCGCGGATGATGACGCACGTCCAACGCAGTACCGCGAACGGCTGATCTCAAAACAGACAGGCGACGACATTCTGCCGAAGGATTTCGCCTTAGAGGTTCGCGAACGAATGCCTGAATGGGTCAAACAGGTTATCCGGAACGCAAGCCCCCGCCAGACAGAGGATTACAGTGATATCCAGAAGGAACTCCAGACGCTTCTGAACAAATACAAGGTAAAAGTGCTCGGACGGCATCTGAATCCCGCAGGTGAGCGTTCAGCTGAGGGGGCAGGTCACGTTCAAGATGTTTGGCCTAATGGATCGCCTAAGGGGGTGATCGTGGACCGCTCAGTGGATAGGAGGCCCCGTAGGCGCCTTGTTCACGAGGCTCCTGAGGGTGCGACTATTACCTCGCTTTATGAGGTATATGAAAAGCCTCCGCAGATCATCATGTTGGAAACTCAGGAAGAAGTTGACGAAAAAAAACTGAAAGGACGCGCTGCTGAATTCTTCGTCGAAACGGGCACGCTCTTCATTAACGGCCTCTATGAAGCCGTAGGTCGCACTGTCTCCGACATTGAACCTGAATTCGCCGGACAGGGTGATCCCGAGAACACACGTATGCTTGTGACCAAAGCCGCCAGGCGAGCCATGGCTTTCCGAGTCGGAAAGGCGACGGTATTCGCCTTGGCAAAGCGCTTGAACGAAGATTGGAGCGAAAGCGACATGCGAGCGGCTCTCACGAAAGAGAGCCTGTCGATCGCCGCCGATAACTACGAGGAGAGTCTTTCGATGATTCGGCGACGGGTCCGCGAAGGTCTCAAGCTGGAACGAGCGGCGGCTTGAGGTGCTCAATCATCTATAAGTTTTTGGCTTGAACCTCGAACGGGCGACCCAAAGCTCGCCCGTTCGTGAGATAGCCGGTCTAGTCCTATCTTCCAAGTCGCGGGGGGTGAATGATCATAGGCTCTACGTGCAGCCTTGGTTTCGCTGGCGCGCTGTGCCCTTCGCTCCGGCACGCCGTCCAACGATTATCCACGAATACCTTAAATACGTTGGGCGCGTCGTTCCTTAACCCCAACGATGTCCCGCTGTTCGGCCCAAATGAGGGGAATCGGCCGGAAAAGATCCGAGAGGCAGACTTGGCAAGTATATCTGCCGTCAAGCAGCGCTTCCGTAATATCAGGGGCCAAAAGCGTTAGCCTCAACACTCGGCAGAGATAAGACAGATTGATCTTTTCGGCCTGCGCCAACTCAGTCATTGACGCATACTTCCCACCTTCGAGCTTCGCTTTCCAGCAATGGGCGCGACCGAGTGCTTTGACGATCGTGTTGTCAAGGACAACTCGTCGACCGGTCCATGCGATGCCTCCCGGCCCGACCACGAATTTCCGGCTCCCGCGGCGGCGTGGTGGCAATTGAACTCGTATTGTCAGGATTCGCCCCGTCTTGTTGAGCTTTGTCGAGGGAGTCATGGCGCCTCATCACTCTTGAAATCTTCCACCAGACTGCGAAGCCCATCCACGCGGAACCGGATCTCGACTGCGTCTTCCTGCACATCGACGTGCTCAACTAACAGCCCAACGATGCGAGCTTGTTCGGCCGGGAAAAGCTCGTCCCAGAGTGGATACAGCTGCTCAATGGCTTCACGCACCTCGGTCTCGGTGAGGTTGTCAATCTTCTGCCGTGCCTTGCGCCACGTGTGCAGTACGATTTCGGGGGCTCGTAGGATCGCACGCAGCTGGTCGACTACTATGCGCTCGACGTCGCCGGCGGGGATCCGGTTGACCGGACCGGGTTCGGCGCCTCGCTTGAGCACGTCCATTGCCACATAGTACCTGTACAGCTTTCCATTCCGGCGCGTGTGGCTCGGCGTCATTGCGGCGCCGGTGGGACCGAAGATGAGTCCCTTGAGCAGAGCCGGCGTGCGCGCGCGGCTGTGCGCGGCGCGCTTGCGAGGGCTCACCTTTAGAATGTCCTGTACTCGCTCCCACACGGGACGATCGATGATCGCCTCGTGCTCGCCGGGATAGCAGGTACCCTTGTGCCTGGCCTCGCCGACGTAAACGGGGTTGCTGATGATGCGATACACATAGCCCTTCTCGACGGGCTTGTAGCTCTTGGTCTTTATACCTTCTGCCGCAAGGATGGGGATCAGCTTGGTGACTGAGCGCAGGCGCGCGAAGCGCTCGAATATGAAGCGAACGTGAGCTGCCTCACGCGCGTTGACGACAAGTTTCCGATCGCGAACGTCATAGCCGAGCGGAGCCCAGCCGCCCATCCACATCCCCTTTTTTCGTGATGCCGCGAACTTGTCGCGAATGCGCTCGCCTGTAAGCTCGCGCTCGAATTGGGCGAATGAGAGCAGGACGTTGAGCGTGAGCCGCCCCATCGAGGTAGTGGTGTTGAAGGATTGGGTGACGCTGACGAAGGTCACCGAGTTGCGATCAAACACCTCGACCAACCTCGCGAAGTCCATAAGGGCGCGGCTGAGCCGGTCGATTTTGTGTACTACCACCACGTCTATGCGTTTGGCCTCGATGTCGGCCAGCAGCCGCTGGAGCGCGGGCCGCTGCAGCGTTCCACCCGAGTATCCACCGTCGTCGTAGCGATCGGGAACGAGGAGCCAGCCCTCCGCCTTTTGGGCCGCAACGTATGCCTCGCATGCCTCGCGCTGAGCATCGAGACTGTTGAACTCCATCTCGAGGCCTTCTTCGGTCGATTTGCGAGTGTAAACAGCGCACAGAAGCTTGCGGACGACCGGCTTGTTCATGGCCGTGCCCGCTGATTCTTAAGCCCAAAGAAGATCCAGCCGTTCCAGCGTGTCCCAGTGATCAGGCGTGCAACGGAGGAGAGCGTCTTATATGGCCGGCCCTGGTATTCGAAGCAGTCGTCGCGAACCGTGACGGTATGCTCGACACCCTTCCATTCTCGAACCAGCCGGGTGCCCGCGATCGGCCTGTCCTGGGCCACCCGAGTTCGACGGGTGGGCCTTCCATCGACCTGCTCGGCCAAGGCCGCCAGACGCTCCAGAATCTCTGGTTTGAGCCCGCCGTATGCCAATTCCTGGACTCGGTAGGTCAGCCGGCTTTCGAGGAAGCGCCGGTTATAGGGCGGCGGCTCGGTGCCGAAGAGTTCGCGCCAGCGGGCTTTCAGGGTCTTGGCGTCCATGGATTTGAGGGCCCCAATTTGGGCCAGAACCGACTTAGTCATGAGGTGTCGCCTTCAATTTCGGCGACAGCACCGCTCTGTCGAGCGAGTGATCCAAGAAAAAAATCTGCTCCCGTGTGCAATAATCCACTGGACTTCCGCGCCCGAAGACGCATGAGCCCGGTCGCCAGGATTTCGGCAATTTCGGCCAGCCGTTGTCCGGCTGCCGTCGTGACGGATTGCTGATCCTTTCTGCGTGAGCCTTTTTCGGTGTTGCTCATAGCGCCGAAAATTGCTGATCGACCAGCAAAATGCAGCTGCTCAAGCGCGCGCATCGTTCAAGAAGGGATTCCGCCGAACACGTTAGTACCAGAACGCGCGACATTCATGTGCATAACTAGTAACATTGAAGAATACGAATCGCGCTGCTCCTGCTCGATAGAGCGAATCACCTGGGGGAATTCGGTTCGATGTCGCCAAACGAACTGAGGGAGCGAGCTGAGCGGGGGGATCAAATACATCTTGGAACCTGACGGTAGAGACGGAGGCGCGATCAAGCGCGGCCTGCTGTCTTTAACGTTCCGAGAGCAGATGGCTGAGCTGGGCCTGACGAAGGACCGCCTACCCGCGGAGGCTAGATTCAAAATCTTAGCTCATATGCTGCGTCTAGTACTACAGAAGGCCGGGCTTCCGACCGATCGCGAATACGTGTGGATCAGAGTTGCTGGAGGCGAATGGCGGTACGACCGGGACAACGAGGAGGACCTAGGAAATCAGCCCTACGAACTTCGGAGTTGGCACGATCAGCTGATAGATATGACGGAGCCTTTATCCCGATATCGGCTTATCGGCCATCTGCTGCACGAAATTGATCAACTGCTCAGGCAGAATTTGAAGCCCCAGTCCCTAGAGATCTGCTGGCGTCTGATGAACGCGCATTGGAGCTTCACCATTGCTATCGGCAAGGTCAATCGCTGGGCCAGCCAGGGAATGGTGGCAGAGAAATGTCTGGCCAAGGGCCCAGAGAGTCGAAAAACTCGAGGGACGGTCGTCCTTGACGTAGTTTGCAAACATGCGGAGAAGTTCTGGGGGCGCAAAGCCGCCCTCCGAGGAAGCAAGACAATTACAGCCGAAGAAATTGCGTCTGACGTGAACGAAGAACTCACTCGTTTGGGCCAGAAGCCGGTCAGGCCGAAGACCATTGCGGATACGATTTCCAGAGGAATCTCTGGAGGACTCCTCCGGACTGGCTAGTTGCCGCTCCGGACTGGCCAATTCGGAGATCTCTGCAAGGTAGTCTTTCGCGAAGCTGCGATATGGCTGTGCTCAATAA
>JBKPOZ010000246.1:0-8445 GCA_046733355.1 Pseudomonadota bacterium
GAAATGATCCCCCACGTAATCATGATGCGCGCTATCCACAGCCGTGCGCCGACCTTTTCCAGCGCGAGATTGCTCGGCACCTCGAACAGAAAATAGGAGATGAAGAAAATGCCGCCGCCGAGGCCAAACACGGACGCGGAGAGCCCGACGTCCTTGTTCATCTGCAATGCGGCGAATCCCGCATTGACGCGATCGACGAAGGCGAAGAAATAGCAGAGCATCAGAAACGGGACGAGCCGCAGGCTGACCTGCCGCATCGTGCTCTTCTCGAGCGAAAGATCTGCGAGAGCTTCGCGGGGCATCGCTTGCTCCACGTGGCCGAGCGGGATCGCAGTCACGGCCTACTGACGTACTATGTACTCATGTCGAGTTCGGTTCCACGCACGGCGTTGAAATGCTGCCTGATCAGTCATGCCGCGCCCGTGTAGGGCCGCAATAGGGCAGCGTATTGCGCCGAGAAGCGCGGGTGATTCAACGCGCTCATGGGAGGTTTGCTGGGACTGCATTGCAACAGGCAAAACCCTGCATGCAAACCCAAACATTATGGAGCTGTTGGGTCGCAGCGAATCATCGTTGGCGATCAAATTGCATCGAGCTTAGCCGAGAACGCTTTCAGCTCTGCTTGGGTTATTTGCTTATCGTCTCGGTTGCATCTTTCAATCCCCTTCGGATTTTTTCGATTTTCTTCCTTCTGCGGCTTCAAACAGAAGAATTACGACAACAACGACGATCGGAATTCCCAGCGCAATCGAATCCCAGAAGATCATTGCTTCCTTCGCAGCTTTGCCGGCATCCGATCTGTCGCGCCTTGCGCATCAAGCAAGCGGTCGCAGAGAGCTACGAGAGGCGACGGGGCTAAAAGCGTATCGACTGAAACACTCACATCGAAGAGATCGCTTTAGCGGTCGCTACGTCCCGGACACAATCCATCACACAGTCGCTGAGCGATTAGAAGCGGCGTTTCCCCACTTCCTGAACAACAGCTCTCGAAATCTCCCTGCGGCTGGCGAAAGACTACCACCCCGGCGCTCCACAATTCCGATCGTGCGGGTAACCGTTGGTTCCACGATGGCCTTGGTGACGATGGTCGGATGTTTGCTCGGGGTCGCAAGGCGAGGAAGAACTGAGGCGCCCATACCGGTTTCCGTCAGTCCAAATGCCGTCGAAAGATGAATGACCTCGTAAAACCAGCCAACGCGCACATTTGCCCGAGCAAGCGCATTTTCGAGCACAATGCGATTGCCGCTCTCACGACTGACTCCGATGATGCGGTGATTCTCCAGATCGCTCCACCGCACGCGTCGCTTGCGCGCGAGCGGGTGGTCGCGCCGGCAGATCAGCATGAAGGGATCGTGCATTAGCGGGGACACCACAAGGTCGGGGTGAGTAGCGCCAAGAATGTTGATCCCGAACTCGACCTGGCTGCGCGCAATGCTTTCCAGGCCTTCGCTCGACGAAAGATCCAAAATCCGGAAACGGATGTTTGGATACTGCGAGTTGAATTCCTCAATGACGCGCGGAAGAAAGTAGATGGCTGCCGTTGGAATGGATGCGATGTTGACGCGCCCGTGCAGCTTGGAGCCAGCCTCCGTCAACGACAGGATTGAGCTTTCCAACTCCTGGAGAAGGCGCCGCATCGTCGGTTCGAGTTGTCTGGCTACGGCGGTAGGCGCAACGCGTCGTGTCGAGCGCTCGAGGAGCGGCGTTCCCAGCGATGTTTCCAGAGCTCTGATCCGGCGCGACAACGCCGGTTGCGACAGCCCAAGCGACTCCGCAGCGCGATGGAAGCTGCGCAATTCCGAGACGGCGAGTAACGCGCGCAGATCCAGCATCTCGAAATTGATGCGCATAACGCATCAATAATCACATAACTTTGCATTATACAAGCAAGCGCTTGCCTTGTTATCGTCGCAAAAACGGGAGGAGGCCCATGAATGATCTGATGCGCATCCCGTGCGTTCTGATGCGCGGCGGCACATCCAAGGGTCCCTACTTTCTGACATCTGATCTTCCCGCCGACCCGGGAAGCAGAGATCAGGTGCTGCTGGCAGTCATGGGCTCAGGCCATTGGCTCGAGATCGACGGCATTGGCGGCGGCAATCCTCTCACCAGTAAGGTCGCAATCGTCAACCCTTCCAAACAGCCCGGCGCGGACGTCGATTATCTCTTCGCGCAGGTGAAGGTCGAAGAGCGTGTCGTGGATACCTCGCCCAATTGCGGCAACATGCTCGCCGGCGTCGGACCCTTTGCGATCGAGGCAGGGCTTGTTCCTGCCCAATCGGGCACCACAATCGTAAGAATCTACAACGTCAATACCAAACGGCTGATCGAAGCACGCATCGCCACTCCCAACAAGACGGTATGTTACGACGGGGATGTCGCAATTGACGGGGTTCCGGGCACGGCGGCGCCGGTCCATCTCGCGTTCCTTGGCGCGGCCGGATCGAAGACCGGCAAGCTCTTGCCCACCGGATCGCCCGTCGATCGCGTCGACGGAGTTGACGTTTCCTGTGTCGATGCCGCCATGCCGGTGATGATCGCGCGTGCAGAAGATTTCGGCAAAACCGGCTATGAAAGCGTGAGCGAACTCAATGCCGATCAAGCATTCATGGCGCGGCTGGAAAAAACGCGCATCGACGCTGGGAAACGGATGGGCATTGCGGATGCCGCGGACCGCGTCATTCCCAAACCGGTGCTGATCGCTCCACCGGCTCGCGGCGGAACCTTGGCCGGACGATATTTCATGCCGCATCTCTGTCATGGTGCCTTCGCGATTACCGGCTCGATTGCAGTTGCTACTGCGGCCGTCACACCTGGTACGCTTCCCGCCATTCTGGTCGGTCCCCGTCCATTGCCGACCGATCTGCGGATCGAGCACCCGTCGGGTTGTCTGGACATAAGGCTGGAAAAGCATTCTGATTACATCGAGCCCGCGGCGTTCGTGGTGAGGACCGCACGCCGCCTGTTCGAAGGACACGTTCTGGTCAAGCGCTCTGTTCTGGACGGCGGCCGGGCAAGTGCGACAGCGGAACGGCAGATCGTGGAGCATGAGGCCGAAGAGGTCGCGTGAGCGAGGCACCGATACCCGTGGGTGTGGCGACTTGCGCGTGCGTACCGGGTCAGAGGGTGATCGCTGCAGCGAGAGCGCATCCCTTTCGGCGCGGAATTCTCGCATGCGCAAGCAGATCACTTCTCCTGCAGGTGACGATCGCTGGTTGGAAGCTTAGACCGGCGTCGGTCTCGTTAGGAAAAGCGGAATGAAAATTCAGCAAACAGCCCATCACGCCAGGCCAAAGAAGCTTTATCAACAGCTTTACGTCCAGGTCCTGATTGGCGTGATGCTTGGCATTGTTATCGGTCATTTCTGGCCCGAGTTCGGCGCCGCGATGAAGCCGTTCGGCGACATCTTCGTGAAGCTCGTTAAAATGATGATTCCGCCCGTGGTGTTCTGCACGATTGCGAGCGGAATCTACTCCATGTCTGACAATAAGGAGATTGGAAAGACTCTGCTCAAGGCACTAGGCCTGTTCTACGCGCTCACAATCATTGCTCTGCTCACCGGATTGGTCGCGGTCTATCTGCTTCGCCCGGGAGTGGGTCTAAACATCGATCCAGCATCCATCGATCCTGCCGTCGCCGCTCAGTACACGAAACAGGTAAAATCGATGGGCTTCGTCGAGTTTATCGTTCATATTATTCCGAACACGTTCTTCGCGGCCTTCACCGAAGGCGAGGTGCTGCCGGTACTTTTGCTCTCCATCCTGGTCGGATTTGGACTCACGCGGGTTGGAACGGCCGGCGACCCCATAAAACGAGCAATCGATTCATTCTCAACCCTATTGTTTGTTGTATTCAATTTTCTGATGAAACTTGCCCCGCTCGGAGCATTCGGCGGGATAGCATTCACCGTCGGCCGCTATGGCATCAAGTCGATTGGCTCGCTCGGAATGCTGATCGTCACCTTCTACGTCGCGTGCGGCTTCTTCGTCTTCGTCGTTCTGAACCTGCTGGCGCGAATGCACGGCTTCAGCCTGATGAAGCTTCTGCGCTATACCAAAGAGGAGCTCTTAATCGTGCTCGGCACGTCCTCGACCGAGCCCGTGCTGCCTCGCCTGCTGTACAAATTGGAAAGGCTGGGCTGCAAGAGGGGCGTCGTCGGGCTGGTATTGCCTGCCGGTTATTCATTCAACCTGGACGGGACGGCGATTTACCTCACGCTCGCTTCCGTGTTCATCACCCAGGCGATGAACATCGATCTCTCCTGGAGTCAGGTGCTCGGCATGCTGTTCGTGATGCTGCTCACCTCGAAGGGGGCAGCGGGCGTGACTGGAAGCGGTTTCGTTGCATTGGTAGCGACGCTGACCATTTTTCCAGAGGTGCCGGTGGCCGGCGTGGCGATCATTGTCGGGATTGACCGGTTCATGTCTGAAGCCCGCGCGCTCACCAGTAGCGTCAGCAACACGGTCGCAGTCGTGGTGGTCTCGATGTGGGAGCATGCCTGCGATCGCGAAGTGCTCCACCGCGAGCTCGATCAGAACTATGCGACCAGCGAGGATGCGCTCGAGGAGGCGCAAGTCTCAGACGAGTCGCTCACGCCCGGGCAGGCAATCGCCCGATAAAGCCAGTCACGCTTTCGGAGGGCGTTTATGAACATTACCGGCATGCTGTACGGTGCGCCCCTGCTGGCGCACGTGGATTTCCCGGCCTCTGAAGTGTTGGGCGGCGACGCAACTGAGGATGAAATCCAAAAATTTATAAACAAGCACCAGCTCATTTTCATCAAGCCGCTATTCAAGGGCGGCGTTGGCAAGAAAGGCAAGTCCGGCCTCATCGGCAAGGCCGCTGACCTCAAAACGGCGCTCAAGGAGAAAGAGCGCCTTTATTTCGCGGAGCATCGGCACGGAAACGTTGTTGCTAAATCAAACGGCGTGACATTTGAAAGCAGCGTGCCAGCCGAGCACGAGGTCTATTTCGCGATTACGGATTCCACCGAGTTCCGCGCTCCGACCATGACGCTTACGCATATGGGCGGCGTCGATATCGAGGAACTGGAGAAGAAAAACATCGCGCAGGTGCCATTCGAGGCGCTAACCGGCCTGAAGGCATTCGTCGTCGCCAACGCGCTTACCGACATCGGCGCACCGAAGGAGATCATCTCGCCTCTGGTGCAGCATCTGCCAAAGCTTTGGGAGCTGGTGCACCACTACGGCATGACGACGCTGGAGCTCAATCCAATCCGCATGCGGCCGGGCCGGGAAGGGCGCCTCACACCGGTCGCTTGTGACTTCAAGTGCGGCTTCGATCGCGACGACCCGCGCTGGCAGCGACTTGATCTGCCCGACCATCTGTTCACCGCCGATGCTTCCGAGTTCGAACAGGAGGTGAATCAGCTGCGCACCCATCAGGGACAGTCCGACGTGTTCGTCATCAATCCCAAGGGCACCGTCCTGGCACCTACTTTTGGCGGGGGCGCCAACTCGCTGGTGACCCAGGTTTTAGGTGACGACGCGATCATCTCGTCGGATTTCGGCGGCAATCCTCCATATGAAAAAATGAAGGAGGTGGCTCGCATTTGCTACAAGCACTGGCTCAAGCAGGCGAACGTGCTTTTCATAATCGGCGGAAAGTCAAACAACACGGATATCTACGAGACCTTCCGGGCAATGGGGGATGCATTGCGCGAGCATTTCAGCCGGCACGGTCCTTCGCCCCTCTACGTCGTGCTTGGGCGCGGGGGGCCCAATCTGGTGCGCGGCATGGGGGCACTCGCCGAGACCTGCGATTCACTCAACCTTCCTTATCGTTTCTTCGGTTTCGACAGCGCCATTTCCGAGGTCGTGAACTACACCAAGCGAATTGATGAGTGGATGAAGGCGGGCGGCCGCAACGAGATCGCCACGCATTTGGGCCTGCAGCAGGTTCACTGAGCCGCGGCCAGAAAGCGAGGTCGAAGCATGTACAAGAAGGGCATCGAAGGATTTCCCTATTATCTCGGTGTAGCCTCGCTGAGAGAAGTGGCGCAGCGCGCCGATCGGGTTTGCGTGCTCAACATCCTCGGCGGAGAATCCCGGCAAGTGACGCCGGTCAGCCACGCGTTTTCCGGCGGCAATGTCGTGTTCGGAACGTCGCCGGGACGCCGCGGCCAGGTGCTGCCGACGCCGGCCGGCGATATTCCCGTTTACAACAACGTCCGCGAGGGGCTCGATGACGGGCACGCGTTCAACACCGGCGTCGTGTACCTGCCTCCATCCGGCGTTCGCGATGGCGTTGCCGAGCTCGTGCGCGTCAACCCGCAACTCGAGAAGATCGTGATCATCACCGAGAAGATTTCGGTGCATGACGCCCGCGAGATCCGCGCGCTCGGCCAGGCGAACGGCATCGACATATTCGGCGCCAACTGCCTGGGTGTGGCGGATTCCTGGAATCGGGTGCGCATCGGCGGCGCGCTCGGGGGGGACAATCCCGAGGAAGTGCTGCTCAAGGGATCGGTTGCGATTTTCTCGAACTCCGGCGGTTTCACAACCACCATCGCGCAATATCTCGGCACCGAAGGCTGGGGGACGACCACGCTCATCTCCTCCGGCAAGGATGTCTACATCCATTACGCGTCACGCGACTTCGCGCACGCCTTCAACAACGACAGCCGCAGCAAGGCCGCGGTGCTCTATGCCGAGCCGGGCGGCTATTACGAACGTGGGGTCGAATTCACCAAGCCGGTCGTCGCCTGCATCGTCGGTCGCTGGAAGTCAAAGCTGACGCGAGCGGTGGGACATGCCGGTGCCATGGCCGGGTCCGGCGACAGGGCGGAGGACAAGGAACGCTGGTTCATGGAGAGCTTCGGCGTGGATAGCATCTTCACGCCCGATAACCCGGCGGTGTCATCGAAAGGCGCCGTGGTGACCAATATCGCACATATTCCGCTGGCGCTCACAGCGGTGATGAAGCTCAATAATGTGCGGCCCGACTTTCCGCCGCGCGGCAGCCTTTCGCTCAAACCCTGGATTGCGAACGACCACGGGATCAAGCTTCCTGCGCACCTGGCCTTGCCGACCGTGGAAGCAATCGCGCCCTACAACGAGCAGATCGAGAGCCTCGCCCGCCAGGTGGGCGCGGTCATTCCGCGCCAGAACATGAAGGACAAGTCGGGCGCAACGGTCATGGACGCCAGGACGCAGGTGACGAGCGTGCATGGTCACTCCGTGCTTGATCTCGCGATGCTGCCGCTGGAAGCCAATTTTGCGCTGCCGCTGGTGCACGAGATCGCCGGCCCGAACGAACGCGCGATGCTCGATATTGCGGTTGCGGCAGAGACCAATCTCGTGGGCGATCCCGCGCTCATGGCGGCCGAAGCGGCACGCGACGCCGGCAACTCCCCGAATACCATCATGGCTGCCGCAGCGGCAGTCGTTGGTCCAAAACGCGTGGAGCGAGCCCTTGCCTGCGCAACTCGGCTGATCGACCTGTTTGCCCATTCCGGGTTGCTCGACGCCCGCGACGAGGGCTTTGATTGCAGCATGATCAAGGTGGAAGAGAGCACGCGCGCGCTTTTTTCCGCTGCCTCCACGGAGGCGGATGATCCTCGTCCTGAGGCCATGCTCGAGGCCGTGCGTGACCGCGGCGGCAAATCGCTGTTCTTGAAATTCGTGCAATCGCTTGGCGCGCGACCGTCGCGCGACGCAATCCTGGCGGCGATCGCGATAACAATTGCCTGGGGCCCATTGATGCGCAAGCGCGTTTCGCGCCTCACGGCGCAGACACTGCCCTGGTATCTGCGTCTTTACGGCGTGATGATCGGCGCCTCCATTCCCTCCAGGCATCACCAGCACGGCAGCCTGTGCGGCATTTCGCGGGAGGAACGATTTGGCAATTGGGGCATGGCGGATGTGCTGTTCCTGGCTTTGACCGGCAAAAAACCGACACAGGCCGAAGCGAGACCGCTGCAGGTTCTCATTGGTCTCCTGATCTCAAATGGTCCAGGTTCGATATCGGCGCAGGGCGCGAAAGGCGCGGTCGCCGCCGACGGGCCGCAGACGCCGAGCCGCGTCCAAATCAACAAGGCAATGGTCGGCTTTCTCACCCATAGCGGATACAGCCACGGCGGTAACGGCTTCGAAGGAATGGCGTTCCTGCTGGAGCAGTTCAAGGACGCCGACCTGAAGGATCCAACCGATCGCAATCACGGTCTCGACTTGAGGGCGATGGCGACGCATTTTGCCGAGGTGTACAAGGAGGCGAAGGCGCAATCGAAGGAATCCGGGCTGGACGGACCTCGCGCATTACCGGGCGTGCATCACCCGGTCTTCAAGGGCAAGCCCGTCAATTATGATCCTCGCGAGCGGTTCATTGCCGATTTCATGGCAAAACGCGGCGACTACAATCTCTTCCATGATTTCTACCGCGAGCTGGTGCAGGCGCTCTATGACACCGGCGCAAGCCGGTATGTGT
>JBKPOZ010000247.1:0-10428 GCA_046733355.1 Pseudomonadota bacterium
CAGCTGCATCTATGTAGATGATGAGCATTGGCGTAAGGGGTTCAACGACAGTCTAGAGACACGACATGGCTGCAAGTGGTCGCACCTGATGGTGCTGAAGTCTGACGTATTGCGGCACTGGCCTTTTTCCTCGCCGGAGGACGAGAACAACATCACCCGATTGGTCACGAAGACCGGGGCTCCCGGGCGGCCAAGCTCGATGCATCTGGTTGAGCGAGAGTACCTGGCCCGTGACGCTCGCGGTGACACGAACGCGAGTATAGGTGAGGAAGCGAAGGTTCTATCCGAGTGGCTGCGAACTACGCATCCAGATGCGCCGCCGTTGACACCAAAGACGATCGCGAACCGACTGCGTCACGAACATCGCATGAAAAAAGCCCAAAAATAAAAGTTTCGGGCAATTTCGGGCAGCTTTATCGGGCATCACAAGGCTCCGATCTCTTCGATGATTTCCCAGGCATGTCTGGGGAGTCGCTGAAGAGGTTCTACGATGCAGCACAATGTAAAGTCGGCGACGCATGGCCGACACTTTCTCCGCCGCTCCGATGCGGCGACCTACATCACCGAGCGATATGGCTTCCCCTGCTCGCGGCAATGGCTCGCCAAACTGGCGGTGATCGGCGGCGGGCCGGTGTTCCGCAAGGCGGGCCGATATCCGGTCTATGAGCCGAGTGAGTTGGACCGTTGGGCGGAAGCGCGCATCGGGCCGTCGCAGCGGTCGACTTCGGAAGTCGATCCGGCGTGATGTCATGGGTGTGCGACACCCCAATCCCCGCCTCGCAAAGATTCACCGGAGTTATTCAGTGGAGGACATCGCGCGGCTGTTCGGCATCCATAAGAACACTGTCCGCAGCTGGCTGAACCAGGGCCTGACGGCCATCGACGATCGACGGCCGAAATTAATCCTCGGTCGCGAGCTGTTGCGGTTCCTGCAGGAGCGCCGGCATCGAGCCAAACAATCGTGCGGAGCGGGTCGGATTTATTGCATTGCGTGCCGTGCCCCGAAAGTCCCGGCCGGGAAGATCGCGGAATGCACCCCCACAGGCCCCTTAGCCGGCAACCTGTGCGGCATCTGTCCCGACTGCGAGCGCCTTATCTACCGCCGGGTCAATCTCCCAAAAATCGATGCAGTTCGAGGCGAACTGGAGATCACGTTCAAACAGCCAGCCCCACGATTAAGAGAGAGCGCCGTCCCCTCCGTGAACTGTGACTTCGGCCAGAAGGCTCAAACTCATGAAAACGCATAACCCGCAAAATGAGCGGATCAAGCGCGCGTACTTCACTTACCTGATCGAGGCCCAGGGCTACAGCGAGGCCACGCTGGACGGCGTCGCCAAGGCACTGAACCGCTTTGAAACCTACACCAAATTCCGCGACTTCAGGCTTTTCCATATCGAGCAGGCGAAGGGCTTTAAGGCGCATCTTTCGGAACAGCAAAGCCTTCGATCCAAGGACCCCCTCAGCAAGGCCACCCTCTACGCCACACTCAGCGCTCTGAAGCGGTTCTTCCTCTGGCTCGCTGGACAACCCGGGTACAAGCGCCGGATTTCGTACTCCGACGCCGACTATTTCAACCTGTCGGCCAAGGATACGAGGATCGCTAAGGCCCATCGGGACTCGCATGTACCCACGCTGGAGCAAATCCGGCACGTCATCCGAACAATGCCCGCCATCACCGAGATCGAGCGGCGAGACCGAGCTCTCATTGCCTTCACCATCCTGACCGGCGCCCGCGACGGGGCTATCGCATCCCTCAAGCTCAAGCACATTGACATCGACCAGGGCCGGGTCGACCAGGATGCGCGGCAGGTGAAGACGAAGTTCTCCAAGTCGTTTACGACCTGGTTCTTTCCTGTCGGCGACGACATCCGTCAGATCGTCGTCGATTGGGTCAACTACCTGCGGCGCAAGCGGCTGTGGAGCCTCGACGATCCGCTATTCGCCGCGACGAAGATCGTCGTTGGGGACAATCAGCATTTCGAGGCATCGGGACTCGATCGAAAGCACTGGAGCAACGCCGGCCCAATACGGACAATTTTCAAGCACGCCTTCGCAGCCGCCAGCCTGCCGTATTTCAACCCGCACAGCTTTCGGAAAACCTTGGCACTGCTCGGCGGCAAAATCTGCAAGTCTCCTGAGGAATACAAGGCTTGGTCTCAGAACCTGGGCCACGAAAATGTGCTAACGACATTTTCGAGCTACGGCGATGTTGCGCGGCATAGGCAGGCAGAAATCATCCTGGCGCTCGGTAAGAGTTAGGACTACCGGGCTTTGGGCGCGCCCGTGAATGCGGCTGCATTCGGCAAGAGAGTGGCCGACCTGATTACAATGGTCGCGGCAGCGGATGCGCTTCCACACCGCCATGGCAAGCGGTTTTTCAGCAAACTGCTAGAGGATTTACCTCCATCTTAGAACTGCGCAGCCATCTTGGCCGGATGATCGACCTCTTTGAGCAGCGGCCATGTCGCTGGCGGTGAGATGGCATTACTAGCCGGGCACACGCGCAAGAAAGAAGAATCGATTGCGTCGTAGCAAGCGAACACTTCCGATTTGGTGACCACCTCAATAAACATGTCGAGGACTGGTCCCTCTTTGACTTTTCCTATTTCAAGCTGGGCTGTCAAGTTGGACCAATCAACCCCGATTCGATTTGAGAGACACGTTTTGGGAACGGCAAGGCGAACAGCACATGGGAAAAGCTCTGCAGATCCTCGAGTTGCGGAACCTGCCGTTTTTAGACACACAATTTGTCTGCCCTTCCGCTCTCCCATCACGCTATCAACAGCGCTGAGAATCCCCGGATCGATCACACAGGGGGCGCGGGGTTCGAGGGAAGAACTGCGGATGCTCCACGCATTGCCGACAGACGTGTCGTGGAAACACCACTCCTCTGACCTGAAAAGCGCCTCACGGGCTTCTGATCCAACCAGAATAAGTTGCCTTAATCGCTCGTAGTTCATTGGAGATCGGTTCCGAACTGACAGGCGCCACTGCATTTACTGAGAATGTGGATTTTCCAATCCGATACTTTGGCAGCTGCGAAAAAAATATGCGGCATAATGTATATTGCTTGAGTCGAGGCGGCATTCTTCGACCAAATTTCTGTTTCGATCTCGGGACGAAGATACTGTCAGCGGCGACGAGTACTTTTCAACTGAACAACTGAACTACCATGCTTCCCATCGAGGGCGGCTGCAATCCGGCCACCAATCACGTCCGACGCGCGTCGGAGAGGATCGGCATCAAGATGCGCATATCGTTGGGTCGTTGATGCCTGCGTGTGCCCCAATAGCTTGCCGATGATTGGCAGCCCGAGACCACCGCCCGCGCCGAAACTCGCATAGGTGTGGCGTAAATCGTGAAGGCGAACACCTGCGAGGCCGGCGCGCCTCGCCAACGCCTCCCACGGCCGTTTCAGATCGGCGCGTGGCTTCTCGGGGTTATCGCCCGGGACAATGTAGGAGCCGATCCGATCAAGGCCGTTTAGAACCGCGAGCGCCGGAGCGTTAAGGATGACGGTCTTCCTGCCAGTCTTGGAGTCGGCGAGAAACAGCAGCCCGCGTTCCAGGTCCATTTGTTCCCATTTGAGGTGCAGGATTTCCCGGAGCCGGCAGCCGGTGAATAGCAGAAGCCGGATCGCTGCCGCGGCGAACGGACTGATCTTGGTGAAGCGGTTCTTAGGCTTGGCTAGGTGCTTGGCCTTCGGCTTTCCCTCGTCCACGTCCCAAGGAATGCCTTTGGTCTCGGCCTCGCGGATCGCCGCCCCTAGTCGCTCCAACTCTCCACCGGTCAGGAAGCGCTCGCGGCGGTGCTCCTTGAATTGCTCGATCCGGCGGGCAGGGTTTACGCCCTCAGGTACAACTCCGGTTCGGCCTGCAAAAGCGTACATGCTGCCGATGACCGCCAATACGCGGTTAGCCTGAAACGGCGTTCTCTTGAGCGACCCGTGCAGCCTCGCGACCTGCGTGCGTGTGACCTTGTCGGCCTTGGTTGCTCCAAGTTTAGGCTTGATCACCTTGTCCAATAGATGCCGGTAGAAAGCAGCGGTTCCGGGTTTGCGTTTTTGCGCGACATGCTCCGACATGAACCGATCGGCCAATTCCGAGATTGTCAGCGTACCTCGCTCGGTGGCCTTCTCACCCGCTGGGTCGTGACCATGCGCCACCGCTCCCAGGATGACCTTCGCCCGCCTTCTGGCGGCCTCTGGCGTGGCTTTGCGGACATTTGCAATGGTGAAGCGGCGTACGGGCGCGCCTCGTCCAGCGCCAGCCCGGTAGACCACGATGTAAGACATGGCTCCACTCGGCCGAACGCGAACTCCGAAGCCGGGAAGCTTGCCGTCCCAGATGGCGAACTCTTTCGCCCGCGGCTTCAGGCCGTCCACAACGCGCTTGCTGATACGCAAATCGGGCATGGACCTCTGCCGCGTATGGGGAAGCACCCGGGAAACACAAAAAAGGAAGCCCTGGGAAAGCCCCGGAACCAACGTATACCCAGAAATGCCTCATTCAAGCGGATTTTTCGCAGTCCGGGAAACGCAAGGAAACTCAGGGAATTAGATGTCCTTAGAATGGCATTCAAGAGGTCAGGGGTTCGACTCCCCTTGGCTCCACCACTCCCAAGCGCCCTGTCCCGCTCCCGCTCGGCGCCGCTTCAGTCCGGTTAAGCTCTTCCTCGACCAGGCGCAGGTGGACTTTCAGTCGATGCAGATCGACCTCGAACGCGCGTGCGACTTTGAGCGCGCGCACGGCACCTTCGATTTCGGCAAGCCGTTTCTGATCATCGCTCAGTCGCGCGGTTCCAGTGCTCCGGTCGAGGTCGCGTTCGAGCATTCCAAGCGCGCGGTGCAACTGATCAATGCGGTGAACGTGAAGCCATCTGTAAAACCGAGGCGCGAAGCCGATGAGCGGGATCAGCGCCGCAATAATCGGAATGACAAAGAAGATCATGCGATTCAGCAGGGAGGTGAGCCAGAAGGATGTGTAGCGTTGCCAGAAGCTCGGACCCGAGCGGTAGAACGCCTGCGCGGTCGGCGAGAGAGGCAGATCATTGGGCTGCTCGGCCGGAAATTCGCCGAGACGGTTGAACGGGCCCGGCGCCCAGTGGATCTCGCGCATGGCTTCGAGCAGGAGATACTGCAAGGCAGGATGCAGATCCTTGCGCACGAGGACCCTGTTGCGGGAGGCAAGCAGGTCAATGTTGGTATCGGGAACGTCCCGGCTCAGACTTATGAGCCCTCGCGACAAGACCACATGCTTCATGCCGGGGACGGTTTTGGCGATGGCTTCGGCTTGCGCCACGCTCATCAGCCGGATGCCCGGAGCCGCGAACGCGCGGTGTAATGCGCCGCCCGGCTCCAGCTGCGGAAAGAAAGCGACGTCGATCCCGCCGCCGATCAAAGCATCAATGGAGTCGCCGAAGTCGAGAGCGATGAATTCGATCGAGGGGTCCAGTGCATCCGTTGCTTTCAGAACTTCCAGCATAAGAAACTGCAGAGCAGTCCCGGGCTTGCCAATCGAAAGACGCTTGCCGCGGAACTGGGTAAATCGTGTAATCGGCTCTGCGCTCCTGTAGAAAATGAATATCGGCGCGTCGAATATTCCGCCCAGTGAATAGAGCTTGTCCCCATCGTTTGGTTGCGCGAAGCCAAACGCTGTGAGTGCCGCCTGCACACCGGAAGCGGGATCGCGCAGCAGATCGAGATTCTCCACACCTCCGACGGACTCGCGAATGTTCAGCTCGATGCCATCGCGGGCCAGGATGCGTACGTATTGCCGGGCAAAGTCGCCATAGCCGGACCCTGCGGGACCCGCGGCCATTGCGAAGCGATGCGGCGGCAGCGGGTCGATCCATCGATAGGCGCTGTACAGGAGGACAAGGACGACCAGCACCGACGGGAATCAACACGAGTAAAGGCTTCCACCAGACAGGCCGCATCTGCGTTCTCGAATGAGCTTTGCTTATAACTGGCCCGTTATTGCTCGCCCTCGACTTTCTTCATCCTGTCGACACTGATGTACAGCAGCCATACATACTGCGAGTAATAGTGCGAGTGTGCCATGGACGCGCCGAACAAGGAATTCGCTCTGGCGGGAAGCCTCGAGGAGCTGAAGGCGAAGGGCCGGCTCGTTGTGCACGGACACCACCGTCCGATCCTCGTCATCTACGACCGCGGACGCGTCTTTGCTCTGGACAACCGTTGCCCGCATATGGGCTTCCCGCTCGAGCGCGGCAGCGTCGAGGACGGCATCCTGACCTGTCACTGGCACCACGCGCGCTTCGATCTTGCAAGCGGCTGCACCTTCGACCTGTGGGCGGACGACGTTCCGACCTGCCGCGTGGAGGTGCGCGACGGCGAGGTGTGGGTGAAGACTGCATTCGATCATGCCGATCCGGCGGCGCACTGGCAAAGCCGCCTCGCAGACGGCCTCGCCCATGACCTCGGCCTCGTCATCGCCAAGTCCGTTCAGGGCCAGCTCGCGGCCCATGTGCCGCCGGCGAACATCGTGCGCCAGGTGGCACTCTTCGGCGCGCACAATCGCGACGGCTGGGGCGTAGGTCTTACGATTCTCACCTCGCTTGCCAATCTGCTGCCCCTGCTCCCCGAGGAGGAGATCCATCTGGCACTGTTCCACGGCGCGCGCCGTGTCGCAGCGGACTGTGATGGCGAAGCGCCACGCCGCGATCGCGCGCCGCTGGCAAGCCGGCCAGATGCGGCCGCGCTCAAGGGCTGGCTGCGGCGCTGGACAAAGGTGCGCCATCGGGAAGCGGCCGAGCGAACACTGCTCACGGCGATTGCGGCCAATCTCTCGCCGGCCGTGCTCGCCGATGCTTTGCTCGCTGCCGAGACCGACCGAATCTTCGCCGACGACGGCCACTCGCTCGACTTCATCAATAAAGCATTCGAGTGCCTCGACCTGATCGGGTTGGAGCACGCGGCAACTGTGCTGCCGACCGTCGTCGGCCAGATGGTCGCGGCGCGTGGCGCCGAGGAATCGACGGTCTGGCGCCAGCCGATCGATCTCGTCGCCCTGTGCGAGCAGACAGCCGCCGAGTTTTCGCAATTGTTTGCTGCGACTAGCGGCGTGCATGGCTGGGCGAACCATGCAGCGCTTGCCGCCGAGCTGCTCGGCGACGATCCGCAAATCATTGTGGAGGAGCTCAAGGAAGCGATCCGCAGCGGCGCCGCGCCGGCCGATCTTGGTCGATCGCTTGCTTACGCCGCAGCGTTGCGGGTGGCGCGTTTCGGCAACGCCAATGAGCATGGCGACTGGGAAACGGCCCATCACGTCTTCACCTATGCGAATGCAGTGCAGCAGATGCTTGCACGGATGGGCGCCGGCAATAGCGAGACCGTCGGCACGCAAGCGCGCGCCGTGCTGCATGGAGCGATGGCGCTCTATCTGGCGCGTTATCTCAATGTGCCGCCGGCACGCATTCCGGGCGAATCCGGCGAACAGCTCGACGACTTGCCCGCGAATGCAGAGGCGATCCGCGTCGCCTTGCTCGATGCCTTGGACCGGCAGCGGCAGGTCGATCCCGCCGCAAGGCTCGTGGCGCGCCACCTCACGCTCGGGCATTCCCCGCAAGCGCTTATCGCCACGCTGGCGGGCGCGGTCTTGCGCGAAGATGCCGGTTTTCACGCCTATCAAATGCTGGAAGCCGGCGTTCGGCAGTTCAACCTGTGGGGCAACACCGATGCCGGCCGCCACATCCTTGTCGCGGTTGCCCGCTATCTAGCCGCCCATTCGCCGACCGAGCGCGCCGCGCTGCAGACGGCCGACATTGCCCGGCGGCTCATGCGAGGCGGCGATCTGCACCAGGAGGTGTGAACGAAGTTGCTTTCCATGCTCATGCGTATGTTGGCGCTGGGACTGTTTGCGGTTGCGCTCGCCTCCTGCACGGCAGGAGGCACGATCGCCGATATGGTGCCGCATGCGCTCGGCGGCCTGCCAAAAAACGCGCCGCCGCGGCCGGGAACGCCGGAATATGAGGAATACCGGAAGCGGATCGAAGGCCAGGCCGAGCCAAAACCGGCAGCGGAGCAGCCGAACGCACCCGTAGCGGCAGGCAATTAGCCGCATCTGTGATTTGCCCCCAGAACCTGACGCAAGTGGCAAGTATTCTGGTTACCGGCGGTTCCGGGTTCATCGGCCGTCACTTGGTCGACGAGCTTCTTGCGTCCGGCCACGCGGTCAGCATCTTCGACATCAAAGAGCCGGCCGATGAGACGCATAAGCTATGCTGGGTTCCAGGAGATATTCTGGACAAAGAATCCCTGGAACGCGCTGTGCAGGCCGCGAGACCTGAAATCATCGTCCATCTCGCTGCGCACGCAGAAATTCAGTGCCAAAGCATCGCAGCCTATGCCTCAATCCACGAGGGCACGCGGAATGTTCTCGATGTATTGGGGAAAGCCACCACTGTCCGGCGCCTCATGCATGCATCGACGCAGCTGGTTGTGGCCCGGGCCATTATCCGAAATGCGAAACTGATCTCCGGCCCTACACGCTTTACGGCCAATCGAAGGCCATGGCCGAACAGGAGGTGCGAAACCGAGCGCTCCCGATCGAGTGGGTCATCATACGTCCCACCAATATCTGGGGACCGTATCACCCGTCTTTTCCCCGCTCGGTGTGGCTCTATCTGAGCAAAAGATATTACCTGCATCCCGCAGGACCACGATCGGCAATTCGGAGCTATGGTTATATCGGCAACGCGGTCAGCCAGTTCATCGCCATCATGAATGCGACCGCGGATTCCGTTCACGCGCGCGTATTCTACCTCGGCGACGGCGCAATCGATTCCGCGTTATGGCTCGATGAGTTCTCGATGCAATTGACTGGCATCCCCACACGGCGTGCTCCACCGTGGCTTTTGAAGCTTTTGGCGCGTGGCGGAGACGCGCTTGAATCGTTTGGCTATGCAGCGCCCCTGGATTCCGAGCGACTGATGCGCATGTCGACGCATTATCACGTGCCGCTCGAGCCGACATTAAGCCTCGCGGGCCCTCCCCAAATATCGTTGAGCGCGGGCGTTGCCCGAACTGTCTCTTGGCTGCGAGCCGACCACCCGCGTCTATATCCAAAACCAAAGTAATGGTACCCCGGCTTTCTGAAACTAGAGCGAACTTCGGTCAGATAGAGTCACAGTCGACAGGCGGGCGCCGGCGTGCTCCCTCTCCCGAAGGGAGAGGGATGGGGTGAGGGGTTTTGATCTGTCGATAACAACTCCAATGGTAACCCCCTCACCCCAACCCTCTCCCCAACCCTCTCCCCAAACGGGAACCGTTGCGTATTTGGGGTGCGGAGAGATTGTAGAGTGTACATGCGAAAGGCCAGTCATGTTGGAGGCTGTGTCGTCCTTTTTTCTTGGTCTACTGGGCTCATTGGGCGCGTTCTGGACGCACTTCGGCTGTTAGGGTGCGAGCGCGATCATGCGCCGCATGTTGTAGGCGATCGCGAGTAGCAGGAAATGCGCGTGGTTTTTAGCAAGTCCAATGTAACGCGCACGGATGAACCGCATCCGGCGCTTAAGCACGGCGAACACGGTCTCAACGCTGGCACGAATCGGGGCGATGAGCGCATTGCGGCGCGCCGCCCAAGCCGGCAGCACCGGATGATGTTTGTTGGCGCGGTGCATGATCCGATCCTTAACCCGGGCGGCCTTCAATCGTGCGCGGCGCGCTTTCGTATCGTAAGCCTTGTCGGCATAAACCGCTTTTTCGTCGCCACGAATGAGCGCATCCGCGACCTCGGTTTCGTTGACGTTTGCTGGTGTGAGCGCAGCGCTGCGGATCAGTCGGGTGCCCTGATCGACGCCAATATGCGCCTTGTAGCCATAGGTCGTTCCGGGCTGGCCTTCTTTCTTCGCAAACCGCGCATCCGCATCGAGCGCACTATCCTCCTCGCCGCGCGGCGGCCGCGAGCACGCCGCTTCCACGACAGTGGCATCCATCATCGTCCCACGCTTGAGCATCAGCCCCCGCTGTTCGATCTGCCGATCGAATTCGGCGAACAGCTTAGTGATCAGCCCTGCCTCCACCAGCCGGTTGCGGAAGCGGCACAGCGTGGTGTGGTCGGGGGCATCGGCGTCAAGCGCCAGGCCCAGAAACCGGCGGAACGACACCCGATCGTTCAGCGCCTCCTCCAACTCGGCGTCGGAAAGCGCATACCACTGCTGCAGCAGCAACGCGCGGAACATCAGCAAAGGCTCATACGGCGGACGCCCGGGCCCCTCCGGCTCAAGCTTGCTCAGAAGCTTGAGAAAACGATACCACTTCACCTCGTTACCAATCCGCTCGAGCCGCTCATTGCGGCCAAGCTTTGTCGACGCAAACGCCTCAATGAAGCTTCGCTGATTCCGAATCATTGCGGTTCTCCCTCACCCGAGAGAATCACCACTGCAGAATTTCGCAACGGTTCCCGC
>JBKPOZ010000248.1:0-4224 GCA_046733355.1 Pseudomonadota bacterium
TTACAGTCTCGATTCCCTATTCCTCGCCTGATAACAATCGCTGACACCTCGTCCTCGCCAATTATTCTTCCAAGTTCGCGGCGCGAAGGCTAACCGCCGCCACCATGACTGGTCCGCTGTGATCGTCACCACCTTTCCTGACGCTGTGCGGGTTATCGAGCACACCTTAATACAGTTGAAAGACGGTACGACTCTGGCAGCTCGCATCTGGTTGCCGGAGGATGCCGAGAAGAATCCCGTCCCTGCGATCTTGGAGTATCTCCCTTATCGCAAGCGCGACGGCACGTACGAGCGGGACGCGCTGACTCATCCATACCTGGCGGGTCACGGCTACGCCGGCGTTCGCGTCGACCTTCGAGGATGCGGTGAATCGACGGGTTTGCTGTTCGACGAGTACGCCAAGCAGGAACAAGACGATGGCCTGGAGTTGATCGCCTGGCTGGCAGCCCAGCCCTGGTGCAATGGCTCGGTTGGGATGATGGGAATTTCCTGGGGTGGATTCAACGGGCTTCAAATTGCGGCACGCCGTCCTCCGGCCCTCAAGGCCATCGTAACCATCTGTTCAACCGACGATCGGTACGCTGATGACGCCCACTACATGGGCGGGACGTTTCTTACCAAGGCTGGGCTCGAGTGGGCCTTTTTCTTTTTCAGCTTGATGTGCCTTCCACCCGATCCGACGTTGGTCGCCGACAACTGGCGGGCGATGTGGCTGGACCGCCTGCAGAACATACCGCTTTTCCAGGAAAATTGGTTTAAGCACCAGCGACGCGACGGTTATTGGAAGCATGGATCGGTATGCGAGGACTACGCCGCGATCCAATGCCCGGTTTACGCAGTGGGGGGTTGGACCGATGGCTATAAGAATGCAATTCCGCGTCTTCTTGCGGGCCTCAAGGTGCCCCGCAAGGGTCTCATCGGGCCGTGGGCACACGGCTATCCGCACTTTGCACTTCCCGGGCCGCAGATCGGATTCCTCCAGGAAATCCTGCGCTGGTGGGATTATTGGCTCAAGGGCGTCAATACCGGCGTGATGGATGAACCGATGCTACGCGCATGGATGACGCAAAGCGTGAAACCGGCGAGCCATCACGACATGTTGCCGGGCCGCTGGATTGCAGAATCGTCGTGGCCGCCTGTGGGAATAAAGCCGCAGCGGCTGTTCTTGACCGACGAGGGGCTGCGAAAAGCAGCGGCACCTTTGACGGCTCGCCCCATATGTTCGCCGCAGACGGTTGGGAAGTATTCCGGCGAGTGGGTTCCATTCGGTCGCGGCCGGGATCAGGCAAGCGACCAGCAAGAAGATGACGAGCGCTCCGTGATTTTCGAGACGATGCCACTCGAAGAGTCGATCGAGATCCTTGGTGCTCCAATTGTCACGCTCGATCTCGCCTCCGATCGAACGATTGCGAACCTTGTGGTCCGGTTATGCGATGTACACCCGTCCGGTGAATCGCTGCGTGTCAGTTATGGTGTGCTAAACCTCACTCATCGCGGCGGCCACGAACAGCCTGCCCCGTTGGTGCCAGGTGAACGCTACCGCGTGCGGGTCCCGCTCAACGATGCCGGCTCGGTATTTCCAGCCGGCCACAAATTAAGGCTTGCGATATCTACGGCTTACTGGCCGATGATCTGGCCCAGTCCCGAGAAGGCAACGCTGCTGATCTTTGCTGGTACCCTCGATCTGCCGCAACGCTTGCTCAGCGTGGCAGACGCCAAGCTCTCGCCCTTTCCTGAACCGGAGACTGCGCCACCCGAGAAGCCATCCATCATTCATCGCGATGGTGTGCGGATTGAACGCATCGACCGCATCGGCCTGGAATTGGGCACACAGTGGAAATCGCAATATCACGTCGAAGAGGACGACCCGCTCAGCGCCGTTGCCGAGTTGCACAATACGCAGACAATGTCGCGAAACGACTGGCAAATCCGCGTCGAGACGCAGATGCGGCTCGCGTGCACGGGGGACGCCTTCCTGCTGCACGCGAGCTTGCTCGCGTGGGAGGGCGCCAAAGAAGTTTGCCGTCGCGACTGGGACCGCACCATTCCTCGAGATTTGGCTTGAATACCATGGAGACCGCTGCGCTCGAGTCGACATCCGCAACAACGACGTATCACCGGACGACAGTTGATGGCGTCGGGATTTTCTATCGCGAAGCTGGCCCAAAGGACGCGCCAACGATCGTGCTTCTGCACGGGTTTCCCTCTTCGTCGCGCGAATTCGATACGCTCATCCCGCTGCTTGCAACGCGCTATCATCTGATCGCACCGGATTTTCCAGGATTCGGTCAGAGCGACGCCCCGCCCCCGTCGTCGTATGCATATACTTTTGACAATCTGGCCAGGACAACCAGGGGCCTTATCGAGCAACTGAAAATTGACGAATACGCTCTCTATCTTCACGACTACGGCGGGCCGGTCGGCTTTCGCATCATCTCGGCGCATCCGGAGCGGCTGCGGGCGCTTATTATCCAGAATGCCAATGCCTATAAGGACGGCCTGGGCGCCAAGTGGGCCGGCATTGCGCAATATTGGGCCGATCCGAAGGCGCATCCCGAAGTATTCGACGCGTTCGTATCGCTCACAGCAACCGAACAGCGTCACACCCTCGGTACGTTGCATCCCGAACGTTATAACCCGGACACCTGGACCGACGAATACGCTTACCTGTCGAGACCCGGCCAACGCGCAATCCAGGCCTATCTGCTGTACGACTACGGGACAAACGTGGCGTCCTATCCGGCGTGGCAAGCGTGGTTGCGCAAGCATAAGCCGCCCACTCTGGTGGTTTGGGGGCGGAACGATCCCTCGTTCATCGCAGCCGGTGCAGAAGCGTTCAAGCGCGATCTGCCTGATGCCGAGATTCATCTGCTCGACGCCGGCCATTTCGCCCTGGACGAGAAGAACGACGAGATCGCGAGTCTCATTCTTGCGTTCTTGGCCAAACATTCCATCTGACAGATCGGTAGATTGTTCCGCACGGCTCTTAGCTTTGTATCCGCCGAAACCGAACGGGAGTCGTTGATGAGCCAAGTACAAGTCGAACAGAAGAGATATGAGATGCCCCCGCGAGAGGGGATCAGCATCGCGCATTTTCTCACCGTTGCCGACATCGAGCGATCAGCTCGCTATTACGAAAAGGTCTTCGGCGCTCGCATTCTTAGCCTGGGTGACGGCAACGCGCCCGGGTACCTTCAGCTTGCAAATATCTGGATGATTCTGAACGTCGGAGGCGGTCCGACTCCGGATAAGCCGACGGTAACGCTCAGCGTCCCTGACCCGAATCACATCAACAGCTTCATGAACATCCGCGTCGCCGATATTCAAGCGTGCTACGACCTATGGCGTAGCCGGGGGGCCGAGTTCATAACCGAGCCGAAGCCCAAGTACGGCGAGACGCGCTGCTACATTCGCGATCCTGACGGCTACATTATAGAAGTTGGGCAAAGCAACCCGGGCGTCGCCTACGGCTAAACGGCACGGACACATGAAAGCATCTGGGGTGACCGCATACACACCGGCGCCGTGAGGTCCGGGAGGACGGAGATCATGCCGGACTACGACGCGATCATCATTGGCACCATCGGCTACGGCTCCTCACCTCCCCAATGCGGACCGTCCCTCTCACGTGACACTGACGGTCAGACACGAGACCTCCCAGCTTCCGATGCGATCCCTTTGCACGTGATGTGGCCTAGCGACCCCGGCAGGGCGACAGCACCTCGAATAGCGGTGCCGCACATGTTGCCTTCGAGTACTCTCGGCCCCTGCGATGTCTAACCTTTCGTGGCTCAATCCCGGACCCCATGCAATCGCTTTGTACGTCGCGAACCACTGTCGCCAGCGGCCACGGAACACTCGCTACCAAGGGGACGCTACTCCTTACTTGGGCCGGACTTGCACCGGCTGGATCGCACCAGCTTGCGGCTGGCGCACTCACTCGATCACTTCGGCGCGGGCGAGTAAATCGGAAGGCAGAGTCAGTCCGAGCACCTTGGCGGTCGTTAAATTGATCACAAGGCTAAAGTTCGTTGGCTGCTCAACCGGAATGTCTTCCGGCTTTCCCCCACGTAGGATCCTGTCGACAAACTCGGCGGCCCGCCGGAACAAGTCCACCCAATTTGGTCCATAAGACATGAGACCGCCCGCTTCGACATTTTCGCGGAAGCTGAACATGGTGGGCAGTCGCGCAGCTAGTGCCAAGGTGTTGATGCGGACCTTGCT
>JBKPOZ010000249.1:0-36311 GCA_046733355.1 Pseudomonadota bacterium
TGCCTTACCCGGGCGAATTCTCGGCCATCGGCATTTCGAGTATAATCATGCCTCGCTCGTTATATTCTCAAGAAAAACAATGCAACGCTGCCTGGCGTCTACCGGATTCAGTGCAGTTTATTCCGAGAACGAACGGCAGTACGCATCGTTGGGTAGAATCGCCGGGTATCTTAAGCTTCAAGCTGCTCTTAAGACATTGCGCATGGCCGGACTTGAAAATACCACGCTTCCGGTCATCGTGCCTGGAACAGTATTTGCAATTTGCCGCAAGCTGGACTCCTGAGGCTTGGTGGACAGCCACCGACGGTCCGACCCCAAGAAAAACTTAAGCGCGGAAGCAGCTGAGGCGTAGGCGCGCGAGCACGCTCCTCAAGCGTACGACCTGGTGAATAGCAATTTGCATGCGCGCTGCTTTTTGTTTGTGGTTAGAAAATGTGCGGGATCGTGGGATTCACGGGGAAAACAAATCGGGGTCTCTTGCAGCGCATGGCGTCAACCCTGACGCACCGCGGGCCCGATTCAGCAGGTTTTTGGGAAAATCCAGGCATTTCGCTAGGGATGCGCAGATTGGCCATCATTGATGTTGCCACCGGAGAGCAGCCTCTCTTCAATGAAGATCGGTCGGTCGCGGTCGTATTCAATGGCGAAATCTACAATCATGTCGAGTTGCGGCAAGAATTGCTGGATCTAGGTCATTGCTTCGCCACCGATCATTCCGACACCGAAGTAATTGTTCACCTTTATGAAGAGCACGGCCTTGACTTTCTGCACTGTCTTAATGGCATGTTCGCGATCGCGTTATGGGATGTTCGGCGTCGGGAACTTGTGCTGGCGCGGGATCGACTCGGCATCAAGCCCTTGTATTTCGCTCGATTAGCGGACGGCGTGGCATTCGGGTCGGAACCGAAGGCTTTGCTCGAACATCCCGACATTGCGCGCGAGCCTAATCTGGTAGCTTTGCATCATTATCTTTCATTGAAGAATATACCTGCACCGCTGAGCGCTTTTCGCGCCATCGAGCAGTTGCGCAACGGGGAGCTTGCTATCTGCTCCGGATCCAACATCACACGGCGTCGCTGGTGGTATCCATCCTTCGCAAAGATGTCCAACATGAACGAGGAGGACGCCGCAGTCGAGGTTCGGCGCCTGCTCGAAGATAGCGTACGCCTGCAGATGCGCTCCGACGTTCCATTCGGTGCATACCTTTCGGGCGGCGTTGATTCCTCTAGCGTGGTCGCCCTGCTTGCGCGCGCTGGCGCGGGTAATATCAAGACCTTCACCCTCGTATATGAGGATGACTTCCCCAGCAAGGAAATTGACCGCACCTTTGCCCGAATGATTGCCGAGCGCTGTGGCACCGAGCATCACGAGCATCTCGTCACGTTTGAGCATTTGCCCGACCAGATCGATCAGATCGTGCATGCATTCGATGAGCCATTTTCCGGCGTGATCTCCACGTTTTTTATCACCGAATCGATTGCGCAGCACGTCAAGGTTGCACTATCCGGCGATGGGGCGGATGAGTTGTTTGCGAGTTATCTCCCGCATCGCATCGCCGCTCCGCTCGCCGCGTATGCCGATGGCCGCAATGATCCCGATAGCTTGATCCCCTTTGAGAACGATGTCAGCCGCCTTGCCACTATCCATGCTCGCGGTGATGAGGCAGCCCGCCGCATGGCGCTTTATCTTGTCGACGATGCTGCAAAACAAACGTTCTATACACCCTTGATGCAGCAAGCCGTCGGGGAAGCGTCCACCGAAGCTTTTATTCGCGGCCGGCTGGTGGGATGCAAAAGTCAAGATCCGATCAATCGGGCTCTGTTCCTCGATTTGGAAACCTTGCTGCCGGATCAGGTCCTTCCTTTTGTCGACCGACTTTCGATGGCCCATTCCGTGGAAGTCCGTCCGCCCTTTCTGGACCATCGGCTCGTGGAGTTTGCCTGCAGCCTTCCCGGCCATTTCAAGATCAAAGCGGGCCGGGTCAAGAACATCCTGAAGGAGGCTTTGCGCGACGTTTTACCTACGGATCTTCTTGCCCGACCGAAAGAAGGTTTCATTATGCCAATCAACGAATGGCTTATTGGCCGTCTCAAGGACTATGTTCTGGGGATACTATCCCCCGAGAACATCAAGCGACAGGGCTTGTTCCGACCAGAAGCAATCGAGCAACTGCTGTTCGCGCATTTCTCCGGTCGTCAGCACCTCGGAAACCAAATCTGGAACTTGTTGATGTTGCAGGTCTGGTGGAATCGCTATGCACGATAATGCGCCCCGTCCTCGATTTCAGCCCTTGTGCGACGGGGCTATTGAACTGCGGGCATTGGAGCTGGAGGACGCTGCCGCGATCGCGACTTGGCACAACGATCCGTCCATTCGCGATCAGATCCTGAGCTTCCGGTTTCCTGTGAGTCACGTAATGGAAATGCGGTTCATCGAGCGGGCAATCAATGGAGATGGGATCACACAATGTGTCGCCGGCATTGTCGACGTGGCAGACAAGGTTTTTTGCGGGCTTGTATACTTGCGTGATATAGACTGGATCTCGCGACACGCCGCGTTTGGAATATTGGTGGGTCGCCGCGACCGGCAGCAGCGTGGAATTGGGCGCCGCGCCTTGCGCCTGATGCTGCGGCACGCCTTTGACGTTCTTAATCTTGAACGCGTTTATCTCTACGTGGTCGAGTATAATCTTCCTGCTCGTAAGCTCTATGAGACCACCGGCTTTGTGGTCGAAGGGAGACTCCGGCAGCACGTCGCACTCGAGGCCAAGCGTTACGATTTGCTTGTAATGGGTATTCTGCGTAATGAATTCGAGTCGGAAAGGCTTCGCAACGGCTAATGACAAAAACCTCGGTATGGCGCGTACCGTTCTTCCGGCACGACCTTGGCGCGGCCGAACTCGCTCAGCTGGCCGAGGTGCTCAAGGGCGATATTTTGACGACAGGTGAATATGTCGCGCGCTTCGAGCGCAGGCTCGCCGATTATCTCGATCGCAAGCACGTCCTTGGCGTGAGCTCATGCACCGGAGCCTTGCACCTGTCGCTTCTTGCCCTTGATGTAGGCCGCGGCGACGAGGTGATCACCACGCCGATGACGTTTATTGCCACCGCAACCGCCATATTGGAGGCCGGAGCCAAGCCCGTTTTTGTCGATGTGGAGTCCGATTCCGGCAACATCGATGCCAATTTGGTCGAAGAGGCAATTACGCCGCGCACCAAGGCGATTCTGCCCGTCCACCTTTATGGTCTGATGTGCGACATGCGCAGGCTTCGGTCAATTGCGGATCGGCATGGCCTCTATCTCATCGAGGATTCCGCCCATTGTGTGGAAGCAAAACGCGACGGCATCGGTCCGGGCGGGCTTGGCGACATCGCTTGCTTCAGTTTCTATGCGACCAAGAATCTCACTTGTGGTGAAGGCGGCGCGCTAGCAACGAACGATACTGCCCTTTATGAGAAGCTCAAGCTTCTCCACCACCACGGTATGACAAAGACCGCTTTCGATCGATCTCGTGAGGGCTACAAGCATTGGGACATGGTGGCCCTGGGCTGGAAATACAACATGAGCAATATCGAAGCCTCATTGCTCTTGCCACAGTTCGATCGGATTGCAGCCAAGCTCAAGCAGCGTCAATCGCTAGCGCAAAGATATGACGAGCGGCTGGCCGATGTTCCTGGTGTTATCCGCCCCGCATCCATGCCCAATACTGTTCACTCCCGCCACGTGTACGCTGTTCGGGTCGCGGGTGAGAAAAGGGATGAGGTAATTGATAGCTTAAAAGCCGAGCAGATCGGCTGCGTCGTGAACTACCGGGCAGTGCACCTCATGCAATACTTTCGTGAGCATTTCGGCCATAAACCCGGAGACTTTCCTGTTGCCGAGCGCATTGGCGACGAAACGATTTCATTGCCGTTTTATCCGGGTATGCCGCTCGAGGATGTGGATGTGGTGTGTGAGGCACTCGAGCGGGCGCTCACGCGGAATTCCACTCTGGGTCTCCGAGGCCATGCCCATGTAGGTTGAAGATGCAGATTGCCCCAAAACGACGAGCCATTTTGTTTGAGAACTGTGTGCAAAGCGGTGGCTGGCCCACCACCTCCTTGCCCGAGCACGTTGCGCTCGGAAAGTTTGACCGCGGTGTGTCACTCTTGGCTTGGGCTTACAATGAAGAAGCTCTAGCACCAACTTTTTTCGAGCGCGCGATCGAGTTGCTGAATCGTGTGGTTTCGGATTGGGAGATCGTCTTTGTAGACGACTGCTCGACGGATCGAACGGGGGAAATCGCCGCAGCATTTGCGGCGCGCGAGCCGAGGATCAGAATTGTTCGTCATGAACGCAATCTCAATGTCGGCCTTGCCTTTCGCAGCGCTATCGCGCATGCGAGCAAGGAATTTCTTTTTTGGCAAACGATAGATTGGTCGTATGACATCGGTAAATTACGCGTTTTTCTCGAGCTTCTCAATCATTTTGACGCCGTACAGGGTATCCGACCGGTTCCCATCCGGCTGCTCAGCTATGTTCCTGTGTTGCGATCAATTTATCGGATACGTCGCCGTTCAGATAACTTCTACAAGGCCGTGGTTTCTCTGGGAAACTATTACATGCTTCGAATGCTGTTTGGTGTGCAGTTTCAGGATTTTCAGAACGTCACTTTTTATAAGACTCGTGCGGTACAGGCTGTGCCGCTGGTCGGAAAGACTTCTTTTGCAAATCCGGAACTGCTTCTTAAAAGTTATTATGGGGGTAGCCGCTTTATTGAAGTGCCGATTCGTTTTATTTCTCGGGAGGAAGGTATTGCCAAAGGAACTCGGCCGGTCGCAGTATTACGGGCAATTCTCGACATCACTCGCAATTGGCTTGCTTGGGGCATTCGCGCTAGGCACCAGCGCATGCAAGGCAAGCCGATCCGGCGAGTATATGACCCATTCCGGTTGGACCAGCCCGTCCTCAAACTGGTGCTGCCGCTGTTTGATGATTTTCGGTAGCAATCCCGGTTGCTGGGTAGACAATCGTGTTCGCTGCACGGCGGCACAATGATCGATTCGGCTGCTTTGTTGCAAAAATTGGTGCGGCAACCCAGTGTGTTTGAACAGGAACACGGGATTGTCAGCTTGATCGAACAACAACTAGATGGGATCGGCATCGCCCGACATAGTGTACCGTTCGATGCCTCGCATTTACATACTTTGCCTGATGCGCAGCTGCCGTTCAGTAAGATACCGGATCGGCGAAATGTCGTCGCGAAAATTCCGGGATCAGGCGTTGGACGCTCCTTGATCCTGAGCTGTCACCTCGATGTGGTACCAGCCGGGGACCCTGCCGAATGGGCCTACGCTCCCTTTTCGGGCGAGATACGAGATGGAGTTCTATTCGGCCGTGGCGCTTACGACGACAAAGCCGGCGTAGCTGCGTGCCTTACAGTTCTGGAACGCCTTGCTTCCGGGTCGCCATTGTGTGGCGATGTTCTCGCGCATTTTGTGCTCGAAGATGAAACGACAGGTAATGGGAGCCTTCTCTGTCTTGAGGCAGGCTTCAGCGCAGACGCGGCCATAATCGTTGACGGTACGCGCGGCGACCGTGGGATCAACCGTCACGCCGGTAATGCCAAGTTTGCGGTAACGATTAAGGGAAAAGCCGCCTCAGTAAGCGTCTCGCATATGGGTGTAAACGCGGTCGAGCTGCTGATGGAACTTGTTTTCGAATTGCGCGGTGCAATCTTCGACCTTAACTGTCGGAACATTCAGCCGTGGTTGACATTCCCTAGTCCCAATCAGTTCGTGACTATGGCCGTTTTCTGTCCCGAGCGGACGTTGAGTGTTCCCGAGACTGCTTCGGCCGTTTGTTACGTGACATTCACGCCCCCGCAAGATCTCACTTTCATCCGGAATCTTATTGGCAAGATTGGTTCAAAATATTCAGCTCAGGTAGATTGGCTTTTCGTTGCCGATGCGGTCGAATCGGAATCGGAAGAACTGGAAAAAACCATTTCGCGTGCCGCCGGCCGTAAGATCGCATTTGGGCCCTCGACCGGAACTTCCGATATGCGGCACTTTGCGACTCGGGGAATCCCATGCGTGTTGTTCGGTCCGGGGACCGGCTACAATCCGCACAGGGCCGATGAGCGCTTCCATCTCGACAGTTTCCAACCGATCGTCGAGATTCTGCACAAAACAGCGATGGAATGGTGCGCCTGATGGCCAAGAGCCTCGAGGAAATCGACGCGGACACCCAGACGTACTATTTCTCCGCGCAGCAGACCGGCATCGACAATCGCTGCCGGGAGAGGATGATAGCGCGTTGCCTGCCCAGTATCCCGCGCGGCGGCCAAATCCTCGAGTTGGGCTTCATGGATGGACAATGGACCGATCATTTTCTTCGGCTTGGTTGCCGGATAACGGTCGTTGAGGGGGCGCGACGAAACATCGAATTCGGCAGAGCCAAATACCGGGGCAATTCCGCCGTGTCATTTGTTTACGAAACTTTCGAGCGATATGAGCCCGCTGACCGGTTTGATTGTATCCACATGGGCGGGATTTTGAAGCATCTTGATGATCCGGTTGCGCTATTGCAGCGATCCCACGCTTGGCTCAAGCCTCCTGCGGTTCTTATAGCTACAACTCCAAACGCAAAATCGTTGCATCGCCGGATCGGAGTTTGCATGGGATTGCTGAGTGATCTCGAAGCCCTAAGCCCGACCGATCGACGGATCGGCAATTTGCGTCACTACGATATCAACGCCTTTCGCGCTCTCTTGTCTGCCGGCGGTTACCGGATCGAGACTATCGCAACATCTATTCTCAAGCCGGTTTCAAGCGAGCGAATGGCGGATTGGCCCGACGACCTGCTCGATGCTCTTGACAAGATGGCTGACGAGTTGCCGGATTATGGATGGTACGTCTATGCTGTCGGCCGAAGTGCCGACACGTCAGAGCCTTAAGGTCTATTTACTCGAAATCTGGTCCGGTCGTCTCCGGCGACCCAAACAAGTCCGAGCTTAGTTTTGGACGAGCCCATTGGGCGGCTTGTAGACTTCTCTTAAAAGCTTCGTCATCTGTTGGCGATCTTCGAGCGAAAATTCGGATCGCGGCGCATAAAAAAGATAGACGCCGATCTGCGATGCGGACTCAGACGTCCAAGCCGCTCTGTTTGACAAATCTGCAAAACGAATCCCAGTATCCTCGCTAAAGCCAACATCGATCACTCTGAACATGGGCGCCCATGGCGGACCTTCCTTTGCGATAATGGCGTAAACGACTGGACTCTGGTTCCGGCGCACCTCCGTCGTATCAATCGGGAATGGACCCGTAAAAAGACGGCCGGCGAGCTTCAGCGCCATAGCTCGGGCAGCTGTTCAGGTGAGCATTGTCTTCTCGACGACCGCCTGGAAATCATCGTGCTCGCCGAGTTTGGCTCTGCGGCTCGCTTCCGCATTCCGCACGACCTTCCAATAGTTGTGGTCCCAAGATCGATATTTCCAATCGGGACACCCAGAGCAGAGCGAAATATCCTTGCCGCGGCCGGCGAGATGTTTCTCCCGGTAGTACCTGAAACCCTCGCCATGCCAGATATCGCGGATGGATTCACGGTTCACATTGCCCATGCTGGTGTTGGCAGAGATGTCATAGCCGCAGACCATGACGTTGCCGCGGGTATCAATATTCAACCGCTCAAAAATGAACGGGCAGGGGACCTCATCAGTGTTGAGATACGCGCCCGGATCGGCGGACCAGGCCGGATCGAGATCCGTGTTGGCACCCCAGGTGAGAAACTTGCGCTTGATCAGATAATCGACCCCGATGCCTTCGACCCAATATCGCTCCACTGCATTAATATCGACCCCATTCTGGTTGACCGCGGAAGCGATCACCTTCGTCGTGCTTCGCATCTGGCTCCGCAGGAGGAGCATGCGACGCACGTTTTCCTGCAATTCATCGAAATCTAGGCCTTTGCGGACTACGCCGTAAGTTTCTTTGTCGCAGGCATCTACGGAAAATTCGACGAGGTCAACGCCTGCGGCGAGGAGCGTGCGTGAATTATGCTCATCGAACAACGAGCCGTTCGTAATCAGCCCAATTTTGCAGCCCTTTGACTTGGCATAGACCAGCAGCTCGGTGGCCTGGGGGTGAAGCATCGGCTCTCCGCCGCCGGATATCCGCAGATATGCGCCATAGGGACCGGATTCATCGGCAATCTTCTTGAACGTTGCCTCGGGCATGAAAGGAGCGTCGCGGTATTCCTTCCGGATATTTGAATTCGTATAGGGACAATGCGGACATAAAGCATTGCAGGGATACACATAGGAGAGCACAAGCATCATCGGGTATTCCGATGCCTCGGACCGCAGGCCATAGACCCGATTGTTCTGCGGCGCTGCCACTTCGGGTGTTGCCGCCACTGCTGCCATCAAGCGACCTCACTCGGCTCGCGCTGCTCGTAGTACCAAAACGGGCGCGTCCCCTCGACCTTCTCTTCTTCGTATTCGGCGCCGGCCACTTGCCAGTCCCCGCAGCCCTTGCAGATTTCAGGAATGTCGGTCCAGCGATGCTCGCGATGAGGCTTGCGCAACTGCTCGCCAAGCCGCCGCCAAGCCTCCTTGATCGTGATCTCGTTGACGTTCCCCACCTTGAGGCGGCCTTCGTAATCCACCGCGCATGCCACCACCGATCCGTCCTGATGAATGGCCATGGTGTTGTTGCCCCATGGGCAGGCAATGCGAAAATCGGTGTCGTGCACGATCGTATCCGTCCGTACCGTCCCTGTGGCAGTCCATTCGAGCATTGGCCGGACCTTCACCTCGGCACCGCGCGCTTCCCAAAACCTGCGGTAGTCATCGACCTCGTGCGCGTTCTGATTCATGACCGAGAACTGCGCGACAATAATCGGATGTTTCTGGCCGCGCTGCAGACGGCGCCGGCACAATTCCTCGACCTGCGGATAGACTTCGTCCCACTTTGCCTTTTCACGGATCAGCTCGAATGTTTCCGGCGAGAGTCCATCGAGACTGAGAATGAATCGCCGTAGCGGCGAATCCAGAATCTTCTCTATGTTATCCCAGCGATCGAGCAGCGTGCCGTTGGAATTGAGCACCAGGTTGCGACACCCGACTTTGTGTGCGTAATCGAGGCGGTCCCAAATTTCGCCCTTATACCCCATGATCAAGGCCTCGCCGTAAAAGGTCGGCCAGATTTCTGTTTCGGGGGAATACGCGCCGAGTTCCTCGACAAGCTTGTTCCAGAGGGGCCGCTTCATATGCCGCCTGACCCTCTGCAGCTCGCGATGACTGCAGTGGATGCAAGTGAGATTGCAGATTGAAGTATTCTCGAGCACCAATTGAGGCGGATATTCGCGTTCGCGCAAGCGGCGCTCGATGGCCAGCAGTTCCCTGCGACGCGCATCATCCTCTAAGTGCTTCTGGAGCAACCCAAATTTTGAAGTCACGAGCCCCCCATTTCTTGGTAAGAATCTCGGGACCATATGGTCTTTTGCCGGGCGTTGCAACCAAGTAACGCCTGCTGATAGCGATAGCTCCGCAATGTGACCACAAGTCGACGGCGCGACGCGCGGTGGTTCGGGGGTGAATTCATCGGCGCGCGTGAATGGCGCTATTTTGCTTGCGCTCCGTCGGTCGGCACGTAGTAAAGCGTGAGAAAAAACTGCACGGTATCCCCGGCAGTGGTGCAAGTGCCGTGTAGGTCGATGTAGTCAGTCGGCAACCCGGTCCCGACTGCTGGAAACGGCATTCCTAACCCCGGAGGAAAAAACTGTTTAACATGATCTTCCGAGCGGCTCATGAAAATCATGGCGTCTGGAACAGAGTTGTTGCCAACCATCCACCACAGGTGCGCTGGACCGCTGAGCTTCGTCAACTCGACTCCGATAAAGGTGACCGGCTGAGACGCCCAAGGTCGGATGTTCCACCCGGACTGCGGGATCGCGCCGATGATCTTCCACTTGTCAACCTGATCAACGGTCGGCCCGCCGCAAATCGAGCTCATCTGCCACGTAGCGGAGCACATCAGCTTGAAGTTTGGAGCATTGGTATAGATGCGCGGTATTCCGCACGTAGGGCAATCGCAAACTGCGGTTGACTGCGCATGCAGCGCGTCGACTGGCCACAAACACATGGATGAAATTCCGGCCAGCGCGGCAATGAGTAGGGATTTCTTCATGCGGTACTAGCCCCGGTTCGCCCGAATCTACAAGTCGGCATTAGCCCACACGCGCTCAATAAGTTGCGGCACGTCAGAGATGAGCCATGAACTACACAGCCGAAAATTTGACAATTGACCTATCAACGATTTTTAATCCGGACGAAAACTCTCGCCAAGGAAGAGCGAGCTTTACCATCGTTGTTTTCCTTATTGGGCTGATGCTTGTTGTAGCTACGGGACTTATAAGTTTTTCGGGAATCGGGTCTCACATTTTTTTTTCGTGGGACTCGGCCACCTACGTCGCAAATGCAAAAGAATACATTGAGAACGGTGCTCTGCTTACCCTGATTGCCAGCTACACCCAGTCGTTTGGAAACCTTGCCTATCCCTTAAACTTCAATTTGTTACCCGAAACGGCACTGGCCTATGTCGACGGACAAATCAGGCCGCTTCTTATGTATATGTATACAAGTTTACTGTTCTTCACGACTGCGTATGGTCTGTCCTGCACGCTGGGTGTTGGAGCACTGATCGCGCTTGTGTCAGGTATTGCAACTGTATTGCTCACAATGCCCGTCACGTCACCGCCAATCAATTCCGTACAGTTCTGGTGGCACTCTCCGTACGCGATCAGTTTGGTGTACCTGTATGCCGGGCTGGTGGTCGCGTTCCATTTGGTCGGGCGGCTCAATACAGTGGGTAACCTGCTCTCATTGGCCTCTCTGATCCTGATCGCTTTTTGGGTCATCATTGGGAATGCCAAGGGCGGTATGATCATGTTATTCGGCGCGGGACTGCTCTGGATCCCGCTAGCAACTTCATCAAGTTCCATAAAGGCTTTTACCTGGAAATCGATAGCTGCTCTGCTGGTCCCTGCAATTCTTCTGGTCACCGCGCTGGAATACATTCGCAGTTTGTATGCATACACGGGGAACACATTGCTATTTTCAGGGATGCAAACTTCAGCGGTTGAACCGAGGGCTTTCCTGAAGGCACTCTTCCCGAATTTAAGCCTTTCAGCCATGAAAGATGCGAGCTCGATATGGTTGGGCTCCCAGCTCGGTTATCCGCTTGCGGTGCTGGCGCTGCTTGGAATGATCTTAGCTATCATCCGGCCGCCGACGAACATTGCGAGACATATCGCAATCACACTGGTTCTGATGACGCCTCTGTTTCTCATATTTGCTTATGGAGTAGCGCTTGGCACCGCAATGCTGCCGCTCTTCGTGATATTTGCGGTCTTTGGTTTTTTCGGCAGTCTTCGCTGGGCCTGCGAGTGTGCGCCCAAAATAAGCGTCAGCGCGAAAAAAGTGATCGGCCTTCTGCCACTGCCTTTTCATGACGAGCGCCGGCGCCGCTGGATGCCCCTGGTTACAATTGCACTCGTGACAATGTGCATGGTCTCGATCGCGCGACATCGCCAAGTGGTTCCCAGCGGATTCAGCTATCCGCCTTCCCATCCCCCCCTGATAGACTTCCTTTCCTCGGAGATCCGATTCCGCCCGGGAGACGTTTTTCGAGGACGCTATTTGGACATGTCGATTGCACAGGCTCTCAGCCATCTTCCGCAAGGATCATCGCTGGCTTCTGGTCTAATCCAGACTGCAACTGAGCGCGTCGTCTCATTCGGAAATGATCTGACCATTCAGGGCCCCCGATATTATGATGTTCCGGTTGCTCTCGAGGTTAACCGGATGAATACGACGGCGAGCGTGCTTTTTCATAATTTTCTCCTCATCGAGGAAGGACAGATTGAGCGCGTGGACTTTCGTACGATCACCCATTTCGATCCCCGGCTGTTCAGGCTTTTGGGCATTAAATATGTGCTGAGTACTCGGGTGTTGGCAGATGAATCGGCGAGAACCGTCCCGATGCTGCAGTTACCAGCGGAGACGTCTCTCTACGAGATCGAGCCCATTAATGCCGGCCAGTACTCGCCAACTGAACTTGCTCTGATCCCCGAATGGCGCGCTGCCCTGGAAGCGATCGGGTCGCCTGCGTTCGATCCCGGGCGGCTCGCGCTTGCACATGACGATTGGGCGGGGAACGTGCCTCTAACCGCGGCAGATAAGGCGGAAATCACGCGGACGACAGGAGGGTACCGTCTCACTGCAAGTAGCAGTGCCACTTCTCTGCTGGTCCTTCCTTTTGAATTCAGCAGATGCCTGAAGGTCAAGCAGGTGGGAGGAAATGCTCGAATGGGTAGAGTGGATTTTTTTCTTACCGGCGTCGTATTCGACAAGAAGCTAGACGCCGAGATCAGTTTTAGATTCGGACCCTTCGAAAACGCCGGTTGCCGCCTGTCCGATGCGAAAGATATTCAAGCACTTGGGCTTAATGCTGCGACCTTTTCGGATTTTCGCAAGAAGTATCCGAACCGGTTTCAATTGGAAGGGTGGTATTGAGACTCGGCAAATGTCCCTGGAGGTACGAAAAGCAGTTATTCCTGCCGCTGGTCTGGGTACTCGTATGTGGCCTCTAACACGGGGCGCGCCAAAGGAGATGCTTCCAGTATGCGGCAAGCCTATGATCCACCACGCCGTGCAGGAGGCGCTCGAGGCCGGCATAAATGACATTTGCATTGTCAGCAGGCGCGGCAAGGAAGCAATTCAAGCATATTTTAGCTCTGTATTAGCACCGCATTCTTCGCGCGATTTAGGCGAGAATTGTAGGCTTGTATTTGTCCATCAGGACGCTCCGAAAGGGATAGGTGATGCGATGCTCTGTGCGAGAAATTTTGTCGCAGATGACAGCTTCGCTTTGGTAATTCCCGATCAGGTTTTCTTCGGGAAATCAACTTCCATTACGCAGCTGACAACGAAAAAAAAGCTTCCGGCAAAGGCGACTATCAGTAGTTTGATCCGTATTAGTGCGGCACAGCGGAGGTTTTTTCCGGGTGCGCGCCGCTTCTTGTACAAGGCCCATCCTACGGAACCCGATCTCGTCAACATCACGGCTGTTGAGCAGGTCGAAGTTTCAGCTGAAAAGAATGGTGGGGAGACAACGGTCGTAGGGTTCGGCCGGACAATTTATCCGCCGGAGGTGTTTCGGGTACTTGGTCCTGATTTTGCGGATCCGCGAACCGGAGAGGTGGACTTATTGAGGACGTTCGAAGCTCTCCTCAGTGAAATCCCCAGTTTCGGAGTGCTCCTGCAAGGCGAGGCAGCCGATCTTGGAACGGTTGAAGGCTACAACCATTTCCTAAGCTCGATTAATGGGGGCTACCGAACTGAGTAAGGGTCCTCGCGATGCGAAAGCCGAGGGCGTCGTGTCGCCCATTGGCGGGATACCAGCTCCGCAGCGCGATGCGCAATCCTTGTGGACCGTTTCTCCAGGAACCTCCGCGCACGATGCCCTCCTTGATGTCGGGGCAATCTGTTGTCCACGGCGCGCCATCGCGTGGCGGGTCGCCGATGTAGCTGGCATGCCAGCAGTCTTCCACCCACTCCCAGACATTGCCAGTTGTATCGTGCAGCCCAAACTTGTTGGGAGAAAATGAGCCCACGGGGGCCGGACGTTTGCGATCCCACTCGCTGCCGCAGCCATTGCAATTGGCGTTTCGCTGGCCGATCTCATCTCCCCAGAAATAGACAGTATCGGTGCCGGCACGTGCCGCGTACTCCCACTCGGCCTCTGACAAGAGCCGGTACTGCTGTCCCGTGATTCGAGACAACCACGCGGCATAATGCTGGGCTTCTTCTCTGCTCACGTTGATGACAGGCTGTCTGCCTCGTCCGAAACCGCTGTCGGACAGAGAAGTGCAGCCGCCACCGTTCACACAGGAATCCCATTCTTCGAACATCACCTCGAATTTCGCGACGGCAAAATGTCTGTTGATCACGATTTCATGCTGGGGGCCTTCATATTCGAAACGGCCTTTTTCGGTCTGGGGTGAGCCCATCATGAATCGACCCGCTGGAACAACGACCATTTCAGGGCAATTGGCGCATTCGCGGAAAAAATCCATCTGCTTTGATTGTGGTTCCGTCGCTGCGGCGAGCACATTTGGCTGCAGACCAATGTACCAATTCACGCGCTCCACATTCAACGCATTGAACCGGCCCGTGAGCTCCACGCCGATAATGAGCATTAAAACGAAAATAACGCGTTGTACGCGCCGCATCTGCATGTCGGGTACTAACCCCTATCGATGGCACTCTATCATAGCTGGCGGTCGTGCCTCGCTCTCACCCCCGCAGACAGAAATATCTCGCAATTCGCTCCAGAAGTGGAGGGGATGGCAGCGCCTTATTTGTGCCAAAAAGGGCCAGCCCCATTCTCTACTTTCTTACCTTCAAAACCTGAAGCGTTGTTCGGGGGGCGGCATGATTATCGGCAAATTGGCCGGGGCATTTTCCGTGCCGGCGCTGCTCGCGGCGAACACTGCCGCTGGCGTGCGCCAACGAACAAAGACATTCGCATCAGAATGTGCAAATTACCGCGCGGACATTGACGGGCTGCGCGCCATTTCAGTGTTAGGTGTGCTCGCGTTTCATTTGGCATCTCCCATCCTGCCTGGTGGATCTGTCGGAGTTGACGTCTTTTTTGTGATTTCTGGTTATCTTATCACGGGAATCATATTGAAGCAGATTGAAGACCAAAGATTTTCTTTGATTGACTTCTACGTGCGGCGGATCAAACGGATTGTCCCAGCGCTGCTCGCGCTCATTGTATTCTGTTCCGCTGTAGGCTTTTTAATATTATCTCCCAGCGATTATGCGGTCTTTGCGAAAAGTGCGCTGTATGCGGTTTCTGCCGCAGGCAATTTTTTCTTCTTCTACAATACAGGATACTTCGATCCTTCTACCGATAGCATGGCACTGCTCCACACTTGGTCCCTTGGCGTGGAGGAGCAATTTTATCTTCTATGGCCCCTTCTAGTAGTCGGGCTAGTTCGGCTCACGCGAGGAAACAGACAACTGCTGGCGTTGATCTTCTTGTTGCTCGCCTTAATGTCGTTCGCGGCGAACGTTGCAGCCCTTCACAATAATTATTTGGCGGCATTCTACATGCCGCAGAACAGGGGCTGGGAATTAATTTTGGGTGGATGGGTCGCAGTAGCAGGCCGGCCCCTACACCCGGCACGCTGGAGTTCGTTCGCTCTGATTGAATGCGTACCGCTCGTCGGCATAGCAATGATTGCCGCTTCTGCTATGTCCTTCTCAAAGGCGACTCCCTTTCCAGGGTATCACGCGCTCATGCCAGTTTTGGGAGCCGGAGCGCTGTTATGGCCGCTTGGCAGACATACTTTAGTTTCCCGGGTCTTGGCCTCCAAACCTGTGGTCTTCGTCGGGCTAATTTCATACTCGCTATATTTATTCCACTGGCCCATCATTGTGTTCTATCGGCACTTCGTATCCTTCGAGCCGTTCACTCACCGAGAACAGCTCGCGATAATCACGGTATCATTTCTGCTAGCTTGGGCATCGTGGCGATATATCGAACAGCGTTACCGTTACCCCACCGTTGCTCACCGCGCCGTATTTTCGACTGCGCCAGTCTGCGTCTCCTTAGTCGCAGCAGTGCCCCTCGCAATATTTACTGCAAACGGGCTTCCGCAGAGAATCCCCGAGTCGTTGAATGCGATCAATTCCCCAGCGAAAGGGCTATGCCCACGCACAAAGCTCTTTTTTCCAGAAGATAGACCAAGATGCACGGTCGGAGAGACATGGGACGAGGCAAACCTAAAAATTGCCATATTGGGGGACAGCAACGCTGGTCATTTTCTTCCAATTTTTAATGATATACTAACGTCTCGCCGTGCTGCGGGAGTATCCATCGCAACCTGCTCGCCGGTAGTTAAACTTGACGGTGCGCGGTACTTCCACAACGATCCAAACTATAATTCAGTTTGTGATAAGTACCGCAGGGACGGCATCGCGTTAATTAAAATCCATTCCGAAATATCACTTGTTATCTTTTCTTCCGCATGGTCGCGCGTAGCGCCAAATTTAATCAGAAACGACGGTGACGCCCTTGATCGAGTGACAGGTCTCCAGATTCTAGCCGAAAGCTTAGATCAAACGATTTCGGAGATTTCGGCTCCGAACCGAGAGATCGTTGTCGTTGCTGACATTCCACAGTGGCTGCACAATCCTCTGCCCTGCATGCTCTCCCAGCAAACGTCGTTGTTACGGCGGAAGTGTCAACAAGACACTACACTGCTCGATTGGAGCTACTTCGAACAAAACCAGAAAACAACGCATGATTTATTGCGACAGCAAAGCGAACAAGGTAAGTACAAGTTGATTTTGCCCGAAGAAAATCTTTGCAACATTGCGGGGTGTGTGACTACTCTCAATGGCGAGTTCATCTACAAAGATGAAGGACACTTGCGAATGAACCTTAAGCCTGAAACTCTTGCCGCTCTAGATAATCGGCTCGAATTTTCGACCACCCTTGACCGGCACATTGAAAAAATGGCTCAGTTGCGCGCACTGGAAGTGAGAGCGTCTGTGCTTGGAAAGGACATGCGCTGACCGTACCGTAGGACTGGCAAATCGGTCCGGCTGTTCGAGCGCAGCCTTAAATGTCATGGCCTCAGATACACTGCATGTCCCGGTCGGGAATGTGTAAACAGTTTGAGCGCCGGAGCCGCCCTTTGGCCGGAGTGTAACACAGCGTTAGAAAAACGTTAAGCTGCCCTCCAATAAGGCAAGCCCCAAGCAATGCTCACGGTCGTTTTGATTGGCAAAGCTCGCCGCGCTCGACCATCTTAAGTGTGCCCATATCGGAACAAATATTTGTTCCACTTATGGGCTGTGGTTCAGTTCGGGGGATAGCGAATTTGGCAGAACGGCTTCACATCGCAAAAAGCGGAGGTCGAATTCATCAGACCGCAGAACGCCCGCGGTTATTTGCTTTTACGTTACCAGTTTGCCTGATCCTTGGGATCAGCCAAAGCTTTGCCCAGGGCGATCTCGGACGCACTCTTCGTGCTGGTACATCAACCGTTGGGAACCTGGGCGGTGCGGTAGCTGGGGGCGCAAAGTCCACGACTGATGCCACAGCATCCACGATAACCGGCAATTCGGTGGCAGGTATTACAATTCCTGGCAGCGAGACGCTGCCCGTTCCTCTTTCTGGGGATGTGCCTGTTTCCTTGGGCATAGCGGTTCAAAACGAAGAAGCAAGGATCGGCCTATCCATTCCGATTGGAATAGACTTCCCGGCGCCGGATCATCAGGCGGTCCACAATCGCCTACGCGCAGTCCCCAATCTGCGACGCCGCCTCAAGGCCGCGGCAGTGGCATTCCGCCTAATGGCGAGCTGCGTTTCGTACGTCGGGAGGTGATAATCCGATTACCTTTCGGCTTTTCACTTAGCCCGCAGGCATGCGCTGCAGCGCCTGGAGGCCTATAACATAGCTCTGTCTGGAACCACCCTTCATCGTTGGCAGATCAGCGACTCGCGATCCGTAGCGCAGGTCATTGAGGCTTTGGAGCGCGATCCGGCCGTTTTGGCCGGACAGCCCAACTACCGGTTCAGCCTTGCGGATCACAAACTCACAACCTAGCAGATCTCGAACCGGAGCAGTATGCCATTGCCAAGCTCCACCTGCCGCAAGCTCACCGGCTGGCGAGAGGACGCGGTATGACCATTGCGGTCATTGATTCCGGCATCGATGCGTTCCATCCGGAAATTTCAGGTGCTGTGTTGAAATCCTTCGATGCGCTTGGTCGCAAGAAGCTGCCCATCCGCACGGCACTGCAATTGCTGGAATCATGGTGGCGCATAGCAGACTCAAGGGCGCTGCTCCATTGTCGCGTATTTTGGCCATCCGGGCATTCGGGGGTTCTGATGCACCTCAAAGCACTACACTGCCCTTGCTACGGGCGCTTGACTGGGGGTCGCTAATGGCACACGCGTGATAAACATGAGTTTTGCAGGACCTGCAGATCCAGATATCGCTCGGGCGTTGCGTACAGCCAGGCAGAAGGGAGCTGTTTTGGTAGCTGCCGCTGGAAATGCCGGGCCCAAATCACCGCCTTTGTTCCCCGCATCTGATGTGAATGTAATCGCAGTTACGGCTGTTGACGCGGCGGACAGGCTGTCCCCCCAATCGAATATCGGCTCACATATCGCCCTTGCCGCTCCCGGTGTTGATATTCTAGCGCCGGTCCCGAATGGAAATTATCAATTCACGTCCGGAACATCAGCAGCGACTGCGTATGTGAGCGGAATTGCTGCTTTGCTGCTTGAATGTAAAGCTGACCTCACTCCCGAAAGCGTTGCAAGGTGTACTGATGTCAACTGCGATAGATCTTGGGGCGGAAAGGCCGTGATAACCAGTTTGGTGCGGGAATGCCGAACGCCGAACGGGCTGTGCACTCGCTCGATACAAAAATTACTCGGCGGCCCGCCGCGGTGAACGCCTCTGCGGGACGCTAGAGTTTCACGCCGCACCCGGAGGATGCGCAAGCGTTTGCGCGCTGCCGTCTGGCCACAGGAACGATTTCAGACTCGTGCGCAGGGCCGCCGGCCAACGGTCTATTACAGGACAGGATCAGTTCGTTGGGGACGGGTGCCTCCAGTGAGGCCGTTACGCACAGCATCGAGAAATTACCTTGCCTCCACGTTCGTGCCGACGAGCGATGGTTACGCAGGCACATCGATGTCGCTCCCATTCACAACACAGCACACGGAAATCGCGACGCCTGATTGGAACGCGCAGGACTGCCGGGCGCTCTCCGCGTGCGCTCCCCGCCTTTCGCGGAATGCGCGTCTTCTGCTATAGAGCGATTAAACTTCTAGGACACGTTCGCATCAAACATTGACATGCGGTAACGCCAACAACATCGGAGCTTTGTTCTGTCTACGTCGGCGCTTTCCGCGGAGGACGACGCTCCGTTCACCCCGAAAAATCATTGCTGCCGTCCGTAGTCCCTCATTACCCCGCAGAGCCGTCTACCTCCCGCAGCCCCCGACATGTCGCTTCGTGAAGTACGATCCTTCATCCGTGTAGCGGTTTTCGTTCTTCTCTCCTTGGCATTTGCGCTGGTGCTGTTTGCGCCCTGGCTCGGCCTTGGGGGAAAATACGACTTCATCCTTTACCGTCTTGCCGGAGTCTCGCGTGGCGATGCTATCGCCTGGCTCCTGTGGCTAGTCGCCTTCTACATAGTCCTGGAATGTCTGCCTGCCGCCTATTCGTACACACGTGAAAACCTCACTACCTGGCGAGGAATTCGCGGCGCAGCGAATTCTTTATGGGCTAATGGGTTTGCAGCAGCAGCCCAATTAGCAAGCCCGCTGGACGGCCGCGTTTCTCCGGGAGAGGTCTGGCGCAGCGCAATGCTGGGTGCCGCCCTTGCAGCGGCGGCTGCAGTCTTCATCTCGAAAGATCTCTGGGTATTCAGAACCGCGCCTGATCTGCATTGGTGGCAATCGATGGTGGACTATGGAATCGACTGGGGCACGCCGATTTTCTCGTTTGGCGCAAATCTCCTTTACAATTTCGGCATTCAGACGCCCCTGAAAGGGCAGCTGCTGCCAATAGAAGGGATTGCCCACCTGTTTCCCATAGCGATGAGGCTACCTGCAACCATTGCCCTTTATTTCATTGCAACAGCCCTGCTGTTCTGGATCATCGGGACGGTGTTCAGCTTGAATCTTTTTTATCGCACATTGTTCGCAGGTCTGGTCGCATTGCTGCTGACGATTCCGGTTGGACTGGATCACGTGCTGCCGTTTTTGCCTCCACTGTTTCTCAACCATCAGTTCGTACTCGCTTTCTGGTGGGGCGAGGCTCCTATTCTCATGCTGTTTTCAGTAATTTTATTCCTGCTGATAGGGCGCCAGCGGAGCTTTATTAAAAATGTGAGCGCGAGCGCCGGGTTCGGCGTCGGCGCCTTCGCGGTCGTGCTTGCCTATCCGGTGGGGGCAGTCTTCTTCGTGCCCATCCTGGCGCTCTATTGTCTTGCGTTGTTTGTTACTTCTGAAAGTCGGCGGGAGCTGCTCTGGAAAGCGGTTGCAAGCGCGCTCGTGCTTGCGATCATGATCATCGTCCGTGTCCCTCAGTTTCTTTACAATCTGTTCTCCTATGCCTTCGGCGCATATTTTTTCGATTTAACCCCCGAAGGCATTAGCCTGCCGGGTAATTTCCTGTTCCTGGGCCACATCAACGACCTCCGCGGGCTGTTCTTGTGGCTGGTGTCTTTTGCCGCCTTGGCGCTTGCCGCGCTGAAGGGGCATGGCGCCTTGCGCAGGCTGGCGATCGCGGCACTCGTTTGCGAGGCGGGGATCATCGCCGTCACAACCGTGAATCTCTGGGTATGGCAGGCCCCTCTGGCGGGAGCTTACGCGGAGCTGGCGCACGCCCCGCTGTGGGCATCTTTCTTCGTGCTTGCCCTGCTTGTGGTCGCCCGCATGCTCGACCAGCGTGCCGTGCAATCGGCCTCGAAAGCCGTTTCGGCTAGCACACCGGCCCTGAAGCTCGCCGTCGAGCACCGCGCATGGGTGTATAGCTTGGTTCTGGCGCTGCTGGTCCTCGTCTATTGGGTCCATAACCAGCCTGGAATTCGGTATTTTGCCGATTATCCGCCCAACGAGCCGCCGTCCGTGCGCTTCCTAGAGCGCGAGCTTGCGCTCAAACCAGGCGCTCCGTTTCGCGGGCGGCTTCTGGTGCTCGTGGCTGCAACGCTCGATCAGAACGGCGAGCGCATCCAGCAGGAGCAGCCGCTGCATTGGGTGTCCCTCTACGTGAACCTCAGCCTCAAATACGGGCGGCCCCTCGGTAACGATCATTATTTCGATTTGCTGCCGTTCGGCATCCCTATAACCAACGAATATGCGTACTGGACCGGTCCGCCGACGTTTACCTTTTTCAGGGTCTTCTTCGGCAAGGAGGGCGAGGTTTTCGGAAGGGGCTGGTTCGTCCTGAGCCGCTTCGATCTGCGGCTGGCGCGGCTCGCCGGGGTCGGCATGGTGCTCAGCGATGCTCCTGAAATGCCAGGTGCCACACTTGTGTATACGGAAAGAGTAGTGGACAGCGATTTACGCCTCTTCCGCGTCGATGACACCAATGCGGGACAATATTCGCCGACACGTCCTCGACGCGCCGAAACCGCTGGTGAAGCAATTGCGGCGATCAGGTCCGAGGGGTTCGATCCTAAAACAGATGTGGTGATCGAGACCGAGATCTCAGCCGATCTCCAGCCCGCAGGAAGGGTCAGCGTGACAGTCGATCGGGGACCGACGCTGATCGTGCACGCAAGCTCGCCGGGAGCGAGCCTCCTGGCGCTTCCATTCGAGTTCAGCCACTGTCTGCAGTTGCAAACCGATCAGGCCACCGCGCAGCTGATGCCTGTGAACCTGCAGCAAACCGGGCTTCTGTTCCGCGGCGACGTAACGGCAAGAATCACATACCGGTTCGGGCTGTTCCACCAATCGCGTTGTCGCGCCGACGATCTGATGCGGGCGGATCGCTTGCACCTGAAGGATGCGCTGGTCGAGAACAATCGCGCGACCTACGTTCACCGCTGACGAGCTCGCCATTACAGCCGTTTAGCTTGGATCTGTTGCACCGCCTGACGCAGCTCTATCCGGTTGGCGCGCTCGACGTCCTGGCGGCGGCACTCGGGATGATCGAGAGGTCCGTACCTGTAAGCCAGGCGCGCATCTATGCGCCGCTGAAAGAGCAAGCCCGTCTGCTGAAGATTGACCGGAATAAGCCTTGCGGCAGAGCTGCCGTCAGCATGCATCTGCAGACAAGAGCTGTACTCGAAAGGCAAAACCAGCATGCTCCAACCGGCAGATTCCGCCCTGATCGAGAGCGTTGGGCCGAAATCTGTCACTACCTGGACAGCTCGCGCGGGGACTAGATCGAGCGGCAGGTCTTTTTCAACGACCACATCGTGTTCGGGATTGAATGCCGGATCGCCGATGGTGCGCAAAGCTTCTGCCGCCGTAGACGCCTCGATTGGATGGGTTGGCGAATATTGCCCAAGATTGACGCCGTCGAGTCTAAAAAGCCGAAGCGGACTATCGCCTGCCATCGTCTCGTATACGAGTTTGCCGTCGGCGATCTCCGGCGCGTCGGTTGCGACCATTCGCACGCCCATGAGCTTCGCCGCGCGCGGATTGAAGACGCGCAGCGGGAAGAAGGCGCGGTCGCTGAACACATCATCGCGATGCGAAAAAAACGCGCGGAGAAACGCGTAGGTCACCGGCGATGTCCAGTGGCCATACTCGGTCGCAAGCGGAATGCCGAATGCAGCAAGGCTAATGTAGTGGTCATTGCCGAGGAATGCGCGGTATCGGAAAATCGCGTCAGATACAGCTTGCGCCCCCTGGTACCACTGCATTCCCGGCGCCCCCTGCGTTCCTACAAGCACCAGCAGCCGGCCGTGAAAAGGATCGCCCGGTTTTGCGGCAATCTCGTCCTTGAGCATGCGGACCGGCTGCGGCTGCGGCGCCGGATATGCGTATTGGTCGCGCGGAGTAGTGAACGCGTAGCGGCCGATCAGGAGAGCGGCAATGCTCCAGTAAACCACAGCTCGATAACGGACGGCCGGACGCGCTGGCACAGCGGCGGTTCTGAATCGAAGCGGAGCTACGGCAATCGCATTCTGCAGCCGTCGATCCAGAGGAGTGAGCAAAACCAAGAGCGCAAGCGCAAAGAACCAGACCAGCAACGGCAGGTGAAACATTTCCGAGTAGAACGGAGTGAATGCATATTGGGCGATTGCCATGTTACCCGCGGCTGCGACAGGAATGCCTATTTCGCAGAAGACGACACCAATCGCGACTCGTCTCAACAATCCCGAACCCTTGAAGATTGTGACGCAGGCGCAAGCAATGGAAACGATCCAGACAAAAAGAATTCGCGGATCGAATGCATGGTCCTGCATGTAAACGGTGGCAATGTTCGAGTCTGCACTGAAAGGCCTCCCCAGAACTTGCGACCATGGAGCAGGTCCCGACGCCGCCTGAAGAAACGTGCTGAACGTGTAGTTGTACAGGTTCGTGAAGAATGTGGGGATGTGGGTTACAAGAAACGCAACAGTCAGAGCTGTCGCGCCGCCCGCTTTCCACAAAAGCTCCGCCCGGCTGGCTGCGCTGAGGAGAAATGCCGCGCAATAAATCGCAATGACAGGGACCGCAAACACAGCACCCGCAGGGAATGCCAGCAGAACGAGGTAGCAAAAGATCCAAAAGGCCGCCGCGAGCAATATGTTCGTCGCGGCTCCTGGACGCAGGCCCAGCAGCAAAAACGCCAGAACGGCCGCCATGACGAGGAGAGTGTCCTCGTACCACCACAAGCCTAGAATGAGGAAATGACTTAGCGCGATAGGTGGGACAACGAACAAGATCCTGTCGAGGCCGGTGGGCACAGTTAGAAGGAGTGCTGCGATTCCAGCCAACAGAGTACGGGGAACTGCCCGTATCCCGCACAGATAGCCAAGCACCCAGAGAAGAGCGCCCGTGAGCAGAAAAAAGCCGAGCATCGAGACTTCAATCTGCTGAGCAGGGAAGTATCGGCGCGCCAATCCGAGAACCGGCGCCAGATTGCCATTCAGCGGGATCTGCACACCAAAATTATTCAGCAGGTTGCCGGCCAGCGCAAAAAAGGGAGTGCCCCAGTCGACGTCGAAATCTATGGCCGCCAAATGATAATGTTGGTCGGTCTGCTCCGAGAGCAAGATGCGGGAGCGGGCAAGCAGCATCGCGAAGGTGGCGACAAAGAACAACACGAGCAATGCCACGCGGATGTGCGCCCGGCGGCTCGTGCGCTCGTGCTTCGCCAGGAATAAGCCGCCGGCACCTTCTACTGCCGAGGCGTAGCGGGATTTCCAGAGCTCACCCGAACTTTGTTCGTGCCGCTCGCTCCCAACGAACAGCACATACGCCAAGCACGTTGATATCAGCGTCAGGGAAAGCCAGGAGAAAGCCTCAAAGCGAGAGAGCCTGAGCAGCCGATAAAGGATAAACGCCTCTCGTTCGCCCAGTCCGAGATAGGGCGAAAGCAGCACAAGGAGAATCAACAGCAGCTGAACAGCTAGAGCAATTAGGAATATCGTGAAAGCGCGCTTGGCAGGCATCGCGGCTGTCCACTCCAGCACTGGCGAAGAGACGAACAAATAGTGGCTTCTAATTCTTTCTTCTGGTTTTATTCCGCTGTGCTCGGAATGAGGTGCCTAACGGCGCCACGATCGAATCTGTTCAGAGGTGAACAGAGGATCGTCGTGGGCGGATGGCGACGGCATGAGGCAAAACATTGCTCCGAAGTCGTTCGCATTGCGCATGTAAATGCTTTCGATGGCATACCGTTCTCTGGCTGCGTCAGTAAATATTTTGTACAGTTTGGGGACGGCAGGCTCAATGAAATACTCATCAAGGTAGATAAACATTTTTTCTGGTGCACCGATCACATCGATTAGAAAATCGAAAACCACCTTGTATGACGAGCCGGTATTGCAGAAAGCCGATCCTCTGGTTTGTCGCCCGCATTCTTTGCTTAAAAGCTTCATTCAACGTATCCTGAAAATAGCCAGGCACCAGAATGCATCTGTCCTTCAGGTCGCCATAGCTCTCAAGCGTCTCGAGCGGCGCGGCGATCTCCGACGGGTTCCGATAATATTCAAAGTACGCGCGCTCACCCGCGGGCGGCCCGCTTCCCTGGTCAGGATTGCCAAAAAAGTGTCGAACGCATAAAATCGGGCGGAGGGAAAGTTCTTCGTATGCGGATGAAATATATCGAAGGCGGCGAGAAAATTCCGAAACGTAGCAAGTCCCATCATCCGAACTCAAAGTAGTCTCCTCCCGAATAGTGTGAAGCGACGTCAAGGGCGATCTCTGCTCGACTTTGATAGTTCTGTTTGTTTGCAAGACTCGCTTTCTGGATCTCCGTTAAATGCGATACGGAGCACAGGACCCCGCCATCGTCATAGCGAATGGACGGGCTCAGCGGGGGCCTGCGTCAGGCGCAGCCGTCTTTTCACCTGGTCGACATACGAGACGAGAGGCGTAATCGCTCCCTTGCGATTAAGGGCGGCGAGCAATCCGGTTCCATTGTGTGCTCCTGAAAAGTACCCGAGCAGCGCGGAATGGTAGCCCAGATTGAGCGCAGCGAAAGCCGGGAGTCTGCCCGGATGTCGCATCGCTCCACCGGGCTACGCGTGACCCAGCGTGGCACGCGCGTCTTTCAAGAGCTCCGCAAACACCTCGCGCAACAGATGGCGCATCGAGACGAGCATGTAAGGGCACTCGCCCAGCTCGCCGCGCGCGAGAAGCTTGCGCGCCTCGAGGGGCGGGCCGAAGCGTGGGAAATTGCGCGGGAGCCGCCGGTGGCGCAGCGTGCGCACCTCGTGCACGGTGCCATGGCGATCGCGGCACTGGTAGAGCTCCGCGGTTTCGGGCGGCAGCAGGTACAGATCGGGGTTGATGGTCTCCTCGGGCAGGTGGATCGCCGTGCAGCTCTCAAGCCCGATCCCGAGGAGCAGGATATAGCTGTCGTAGTCGCGCAGCAGCCCATACGGGCTATTTGCGGATAGGGGTTTGATGTCCAGGTGATGCCGCGCGAGCAGCATCGCGGCGTCGCGCCCCCGGCCCGCCACCGAGTGGGTAGGATGAATGCTCCGCGCCTTGCTGTAGTTTTTGCGAAAAATCTCGCTGAGCACGCCGGTATGCGACGGCGTCTCCATCTCGTCCCAGTTGGGCTGCGCGGGCGTCACCGTGCGCCAGGTCATTGTCGGCATGAACAGCGCCCCGTCCGCCATGTACTCGAGTAGCATCTCAATGATGTCTTCCGCGCGCACGCCCTGTCGCGAGAGCGTTGCAATCGCGCTGTGCACGATGAGCGCGCCATCCCGCGGCACGCCAAAGCTTTGCAGGATTTTTGGCAGTGTCACCGGTTGCTGCAGCATGACGCCTGTTTAGAGCGGCCAGCGCTTGCGGTTCGTTAAAACGCCTTGGGCAATCCGGCCTGCTTCAGAGTGTAGTTCGCCCAGTGCCGCGATGTGATGTTGTTGTCGAGCATAAGGCGCCGGTTGTTTATCGGGCTGTGCCAAATTTCGTGATCGCCCTTGCCCTGCCGTACAAATGAACAGCCATTCTCTCGGAGCATCGCCTTCACGCGCGGCGTGAAGTTGTCGGCCATCAGGCGACGGGCGCGTGTTCACTGCGCTCCGCCCTGATCGCAAACGGCACATTCTCAGTTCCTGCGGGCAACAACCCATTCTCCACCAGCAGTTCAGGAATTATGACCTTCAACTTTTCGATCAGTTCCTCAAACGTATCCGCACCTGTCGCAAGCCCAGGCACGTCGTCGCTCGAGGCGATCCAAACGCGAGCGTCCTCGTCCCATTCGGCGATCACGTTGTAGGGAGGCACAGGGAGAACTCCGTGTCGTTACGCTGCGAACGATACCGATCCTCTCCAATCCCGTCGATACTGGATGCCCCGCCTTCGCGGCGCAAGACATTCGAGAGGTTGTATCGAGGCCAAAATACGGTGCGCAAACGAATGCGAGGTCAGCGCGGAGCGAACGGCGCTATCTTCCGCAAATCCTTTGCCAGCTCGTCCTCGGCCTGCTCGAGGTCATGTTGGGCCTGCATTCCCATCCAGAACGCAGCCGTTGTGCCGAAATATCTCGCGAGCCGCAGAGCAGTATCCGCAGTGACTGGCGTCTCTTCCCGGGTTAACCGCTCGATCCGCGTCCGCGGCACCCCGATCGCACGCGCAACGGCGAACGGTGACAGCTTCATTGGAACGAGGAAATCCTCGCGGAGAACCTCTCCGGGATGAATAGGCGGTAGGCGTCTACTCATTTTTCCAAATGCCCCTTAATGATAATCCACGATCTCGACTTCCTCAGCATGCCCATTGAAACAGAATACGCCATCGCTCGTTGATCCGGATTGAGTGCTTGCCTGCGAGATCCCGCTTGAGTGCTTTCAGCCGATTACCGGGAGGAGCAGCAAGATCCTTGAGAACCGCGGCATTATTAAGCTGAATGAGCTTGCGGCGGGCGATCTTCGCAATTTCATTCGGAAATCCTTTAGGTATACGGCGTTGCTCCAGGATCAGGCGGGCAAAATCTCCTCTGAAACTCTTGATCACAATCTCATGTATCGTGGCGTGATACCAAAATCAAGGAGGTCGCTCCGTGTTCCGCCATGCCGTATGAGCCGGCGAATACGCTGGCGCTATTGTGCCCTACGGGCTAATGACAGGCCCGATGGGGCCGGAAATCACCATCTTCATCTCCTGCTACAACGAGCGCGCCTCGATCGTGCCCACGATCGAGACGGTCTGGCGCGCGCTGTGCCGCCTGCAGCTTAGCGCCGAGATTCTGGTCATCGACGACTGCTCGAGCGATGATTCGGCCGAGGTGGTCGCCGCCTACACTGCGAACAATTCCGCGGTGCCGGTGCGCCTCATCCGGCACGCGCAGAATGCGGGCCTGGCGCCCACGATCTTCGAAGCCGCGCGGCTTGCGCGCGGCAAATATTTCTGGTGCATCGCGGGTGACAATCCGGTGCCGGAAGAGACGTGCGCGACCCTCCTCGGCGAGCTCGGCAAGGCGGACATCGTCATTCCCTACGTGGTCCAGTATGCGGGCCGCAGCGCCCTGCGCCGCGGTCTTTCCGATGCGTATGGCACACTAGTGCGGCTGATGTCGGGCTCCCGCATCCGCTATTTCAACGGCTCCTCAATCTATCTGCGCGAGCAGTTCCTCGCGCGCAGCGACATTCCGCACGGGTTTGGCTATTCCGCCGAGATGCTGATTGCGCTCACGGGCGAGGGTGCGAGCTTCCTCGAGGTCGCGGTGCGCTATAACGATCGCAGCTCCGGCAAATCGACCGCGCTCGGCTGGAGCAATTTTTTCGAGATTGCCGGCATGTTTCTCCGCCTCCTCCGCCACCGCATTCGACCGACACGCACGGGCGCGCTCCCTCTCCCCAGCCGAAGTCGGATATATCCGACTTCGGCCGACTCAAAGGTGCCGAACTCGGGTGAACCCGAGTTCGATGGGGAGAGGGCTGGGGTGAGGGGGGCAAAAGTATATCGAGAGGACGTTACCCCTCACCCCACCCCTCTCGCAAAGGGAGAGGGAGCAGGCCTGAATCTGCAGCGGGATGCGAGGAACGTCTGAAGCCCATGCTTCCGCAATACCAGGATTACATCCGGGAACAATTCTCGCGCGCGCCCGTGGCCGAGGATCCGTTCCCGCATCTGTGCATCCGCGAGGCGCTCCCGCCCGAGCTCTACCGTGAGATGGAGGAAGCACTGCCGCCGCGCGCGGAAGTCGCGCGCGCGCTCACGCGCGATCGCCTGCGCCGCTGGGCACGGCGGCCGTGGCGCTGGCCTGCGCCTGACCCGGTCTATTTCTACGTCTCGCCGGAAGCGGAGGCCGGACATCTGGACGGCTATGCGGCCGATTGGCATCGCCGTTTCGGCGACTACATCGCGCTCGTGGAAACTCTACTGCACAAGCGCTTGCGCGTGCAGGAGCCCTGGGTCTCCGGCCAGCGCTGCTTCTTCTTCCGGCCGACCGGATGGGCCATCCCGCCACACGTGCACCCGCGCTCGGAGCTCACCAACACAATGATCTACTTCCCGTCGTCGGAAAACCTGGTGGAGCAGGGGACGCTCCTCTACCGCCCGCGCCCCAACACGAAGCTCGAGGTCACGAACGGAACCGCGCAGTACGACAGCTCGGCGCTCGAGCCCGCCGCGATCATCCCCTATCTGCCGAACACGCTCATTTCCTGGGTGAACACGCCCGCCGCCGTGCACGGCAGCATCGAGATCGCAGGCACGCCGGCCCGCCGCTACCTCTATTTCGTCTCCTCGCGCGCCCCTCACTGAGGAAGCTGTGCGCATGGAAACTCAAACGCTTCCGAGGACATCAATACCGAGAGTCTTTGCCGCCATGCCGAGTTCGCCGTCTAGCGTCGCAAGCGGAAGAGTTCGCCGATGCGCAAGCTCAAGGTATGCAGCATCATAGACGGTGAGCTGAAAACGGTCGGCCAAGTGCAGGGTTTCGCCCCAGGCGTGCGCATCTGTGTAGTCGTCCGTTAGAACATCTAAAAGTGCAAGGTCCGTAAGCGCAGCGCGGCGGAAGTTGGAATCGATGCGGCCGCGGCGCACCGCAACAGTGAGGCTGTTGGCTATCTCAAGCCGCCAAAGCGCAGGCACGACCGCCCCATGGTCAGCGACGTCCTGAAAAATACGGCCAATCGGGTCAGTGATCTCATCACTGTATATCCAGGCAAGCGTGGCAGAACTGTCGAGGACCAGGCTCACGGCCGCCCTTGGTCGCGATAGCTTTTCCACTCCGACCAATCAAAGCGGCCAAGTCTGCTCTCCTCCGCGCGTTGGCGCATTCGGCGCAGCGCGGCGCGCGCCTGCTCTTTGGTCCGTACAGGGTGAGGAGGTACCAACCGTGCGACCTCCTTCCCGTGCCGCGTGATGATCACCTCCTCGCCACGCTCTACCAAGTCGAGCAAATGACTGAGCTTGTTCTTCGCCTCGAAGGCACCAATCTCGCGCATGGCAATTCTCCATCTAGCTTAAGCTAGCTCAATGAAAACCGTAAATCCACCTGAATTGACACCAAGCGACAGGAAGCCCAAACGGGTTGATGCGCCTGCGGGACTCGCTGCTCGTATGACACTCGGACCTGGTGAAGTGCTGGCACGGTCGCAGGGCAGCGCGCGGGAAAGCGCTACGTTACGCCTGCTCTACAGCCAGACCTACTGGGGAGAGGCGCAGAAATGCACCGGCCTTGACCAGCTCCTCCTCGCCCGAGGGCCGTGGGAGGACGAGCCCATCCTTATTCGCGGCATCGCGCTCACGCACCGGGTTTTCCCGCCCACTCAGGAGGCTTTCGCGATGGCGGGGTCTTCGGCGGTGGACGGCGACATTCTGGGCCACGTGAGCGGCTCAGGAACGGCCCAGATCATCTACCCGGAGGGGACCGGCTTCCTCTTTCCCGGCCGCGGCGCCGACTGCCACATCGACGTGCACGCCTGGTGCAGCCGGGGCAAGAAACACGACGTGTGCCTGACCATCTTCTACCACAAGCCGGTGGAGCACGGCCTGGAACCGCGGGCCATCCCGCAGCCCGAGAACGATCGGCTCGCGGAGCTCGCCCGGCGGCATCCGGTCTACCAGCCCGTGCCACCAGCCGTGCCGTTCTGGCGCCGCAGCTTCGGCCTGCGCCGCCGCCTCGCGCAGCTCATTGGTCTCTCGCCTCGCGAGCGCAAGGAAGGCTGAGACGCTAAGCTGCCGGTCGTGACCAGCGAAAGCGCTCAGCGTCCGTTTCACTTCATGGTGGCGTTCTGGGGCGAGCGCTACCGCGACTATTTCGCTGATCTGTTTTTGCCCTCGCTTTTCGCCCCCAACAATCTGCCGCTGCTGGACGCCAGAGACGGCCATCGCTTCTTCATCGCCACCCCGCGTGCGGAATGGGAATACATCGAGCGGCTGCCGATTGTCTCGCGCCTGCGCCACCACGCCGAGCCGCAATGGATCGAGGTCGAACGTCCACCCGAGACTGCCCATGCGGGCGCCGGGAACGAGGATTACCTCTCGGTGCTGGAGCACATGAAAGCCACGCAACGGCGCGCGCTCGAGGCAGCCCATGATCCGCGCGCCTATGGCAGCTTTCATTTTCCGGACACGCTCATCTCCGACGGCATGGTCGCATCGCTCCTCGCGCACGCGCGCGCCGGCCGCCAGCTGGTGTTGTGCCCGGCGCTGCGCCAGGTCGAGGAGGATGTTCTCGCCGAGCTTGAGAGCAAGAATGTCTGGTCGCGGAAGCTGCCGCCTTCTCAAACGGCGCGCGCGCTCACTCTTGGCCCGCGCTCTGCAGCCGACCTCGCGGTCCGTCATCTGCATCCCGAGATGGAGGTGTTTGAACAGGGGGCGGTGAGTCAGCCTCCCTTGCCGCCGTTTCGCATCTGGCGCATGCCTGAAGGACGCGGAATTCTCCTGCACACCTTTTTCATCATACCGGTGCTCATGGACTACAGCATTGTCGCTGCCGATCACACCGCATGTCTCGATCACGATATGATCGAGAACGTGTACGTGAGCGCGAATTTCAGGAATTGCCGCGCGGTGCATACTGTGCGCGATTCCGACGAATTCGTGATGTTGAGCTTGACCCCGAGGGCCACGGATCACGCGATGCGCATGGTCGAGGGCAGACGAGAATCGTCAGTGCGCCGTGAATATGCGCGCCTGGCCGACATTCGCCGTTCTTATGAATTTTATGTGTTGCGCAATCGCGACTCCGTCCGGCATGAGCTTTTCCGCCTGCCCGTCCGCTGGCATGCCGACGATCTCGACGAAGTATGGATGCGTGAAGAGCGGCGCACAGGCCGGCTGATCGGGCGCGCGCTCGGCGACTACTACAAACAAGATGTGAGTCGGTCCTGGCAAAGCCCCGCGTTCAATTGGCGTGCCGTGCTGTTCGACTATCCCCCGGTGTTGCGCAAGTTTGCGATCCGGGTATTGCTTCGGCTGCGCGAGCTCGGTCGCGGCCTCGTAGGCCAAAGACGCGCGTCGGCACCATAGGTCAATCGTGCGACAAGCTGATACTTTGATCCGTCATCCTGAGGTGCTCGCCGCAACGCGCCGAGCCTCGAAGGATGCGGCCCGGGTCGGGGCCGTTCATCCTTCGCGGCTCGCTCGCTGCGCTCGCTCGCGCCTCAGGATGACGGCGTGAGATGTGCACATGCGCCCCTTCGATTTCATGGTGCCGTTCTGGGGCGAGCGCTACCGCGACTATTTCATTGATCTCTCGTTGCCCTCGCTATTGGCGCCGAACAGTCTCGCCTTGCTGCGGGCAGAGGACGGCCATCGTCTTCTGATCGCAACGACGCGCGCCGACTGGCGGGCAATCGAGCAGCTGCCGATCATGCAGCGGCTGCGGCAGCATGCGGAACCGATATGGATCGAAGTGGGCGACCTGCCGCCGCGATCAGCTGAAGGCAGCGCCGATCGCTATGCCGTCACTATCAAACATCAGCACTTCTGCCTCAAAAAGCTGTTTGAAGCCGCTTATGCACGGCGGGGCTACGGCGTGCAGCTCTATCCGGACGTGATCTATTCCGACGGCGTGGTCGCGTCGCTGCGGCAGCGCGCGGGCGCGGGCCAGCACGTGGTCATCGGCGTGGCGATGCGGCAGGTCGAGGAAGATGCTCTTGAGCGTCTCAGAACCCGCGGATATCTACAGCCAAATACGCGGCTGTCCTTGACCGCGGCAGCGATGAGCATTCCCCAGCGCGAGCTCGCCGAGATCACCGCGTCCTGCCTGCATCCGGAGATGGATCTCTACGATCACGCCAGGCCGGCACCGCCGTTCGTCTCGCCGTTTCACTATTGGCGCATGCCGGAACAACGCGGGCTCATCCTGCATACCTTCTTTGCTCCCATGCTCCCGCTGATCGACTTTGCCGTGGTGCCGGCAAACCATGCCGAGTGCCTCGATGGCTGCGACATCGCTAAGGATTACGTCAGCAGCAATTTCAAGGAATGGGAGCGTATCGGCGTGGTGCAGGATTCCGACGAATGGGCCTGCATCAGCCTCACGCCAAGGGCGGTGAACCATTCGCCGGCAGAGGCGGCCGCCGCACATGCCCCGCGATGGTGGTCGGAGCTGCGACGCCGTTCCAACCTGCGCGAGTCCATGCGCGCCTACGCAACAGACGATGCGATCAGGCGCGAGCTTTTCCGTTTGCCCGTTCGCTGGCACGCACGCGACATGGACACGGTGTGGAAGCAGGAGGAGCAGCGCGTCGCGCAGCTTATCGACCGCGCGGCCGGCACCGCACCTCTGCTTGATCTGGTTACCATGGCGGATGCGTGTCTCCGCAAGCTCTCGTTGGCGCGCCGACGCATGGGCTCCGAGACTCGCGAGCTGCTCAGACGGTTGTGGCTTGCTGCATCCGGAGACGACGCAGCGAAACAGTGGTTGACGTGGCGGATCAACGTCCTCTGGCGCCGTCTGCAGGGCCACACGACCCATCCGCCACGCCCCGACGTCCCGTGAGGCAAACGCGGTCCATACCTCCCCCTGCAAGGGGGAGGTCGACGCGCGCAGCGCGGCGGGTGGGGCTCTTCTTGTTGCTTGCGCTCGTGCTCTCGAGCCCCGCACTCGCGGAGTCGTCGTGCAAGAGCCGCGTTCCGATGCAGGCGGCCGTGGTGTGCTCGGCGACCTGGCAGTTCACCGGCCACTGCGGTGCAGCCGACATGGTGCACGAATGGAAGGTGCACGGTGTCGAGAACCCGCCCGATGCCTACATTCGCCCATTTTCCGATGATCCCATCCTGGTGATCGGCTACGAGCTGGTGAAGGTTACAGGAACGAGCGCCAAACCGTGGCGCGCCGACAAGTCGTGGTTCATGATCGGCTCTACCATTCAGTCCGACGCAATGATCTGGCTCGCACCCGGCCAGACCCATGCGAAGACGTTCTGGCCGCCGGGCACCGGGCAGCCGTGGCCGAGCAAGAAGGACGCGCGGCCGGTGACGGTCAACCGGAATGAGAAAGGCGAAATCGTCTCCATGAGCGGCGACCTCCTCGACCTGCACGGCTGGTGCCCCAAGGACGAGGTCGTCGGCATCATGCTCACGGTGTATTACACAAGCCTCGAAGAGAGGCCCGAGGGGAGCCGATGAGACGCACGGTGCAATGGGGAATGTCGCTCGTGCTGTGCAGTTGGCCTGCAGGCGTTAGTCTTGCGCAGGTGCAAATCACGCCGACGCCGCTCACGCCGACTCCGCTGATTGCGGGACCGAATTCGACCGCCTGCGCGAATAACTGCGACATTGCCGCCATGAGCTGCCAGAATTCCTGTCTGGCAGTCGGTCCGCTGGTCAGTTCCAATCCGGCTGGCGGTGCCGTCGCCTCGACACCGACGATCAACCCATCGTGCCCGCTCAGCTGCAGCTCGCAGCAGCTCGTTTGCAAGCAGGCGTGCGCCAGGTCGCAGTAGGGCGGGTTGAGCGCAGCGAAATCCACCACCTTGCCGGACGCGTTGCCGTGAATTTCACACGCGCGGTCGAAAGCTATTGGCTCAGGCTCTCATTTGCGCTGAGGCCCGGCGCGCACGCGCGTTCGTCTTCCTTTCTTGCACGCACGAAATCGCAGCTCGCAAGCGTGGGCGCCGAACTCTCGCAAATCCCGGCTCTGCTTCTACGCGACTGGCAGCTCTGGACCGTGCTCGCCTGCGCCAGCGCGGTGATGGCGATCATGCAGGCGAACGTCCCGCTCTGGTATTTCGGCGGCGATCACGCCGACTATTACTGGTATGCGCGGTACCTTTTAGGCGACCGCACCTATCCCATTCCACGCAACTGGCGCACGCCCGGCATGGGCATCTTTCACGTCCTTTCCGGCACGATCGTTCTCGACACGTGGAAGGGATTCATCGCGCTGTTTGCTGGGTTCAGCGTTGCCATCCCGGTCTGCTTCTATCTGATTGTGAAGCCCTATTCGCGCATGCTCGCGCTTGTCGCGGGCCTCGTCGTGACCTTCTCGATGATGCCCTACATGTACGCGACCCAGGCCGGCTCCGATCACGTCTATTTCTTTCTGCACGCGCTTTTTCTGCTGCTGTGCGTCGCCTATTTCACCTCAGCTCGTCATCCTGAGTTGCTCGGCGCGCAGCGCCGAGCCTCGAAGGATGATGGCCTGGCGCTGCCCTTGAGCATCGCGCTCGTCGCCGCGTTCGCCAACATGGTGCGCCCGGTCGGCGCCATCCTGTTCTGGGTGTTCATCCTCGTGGCCGCCGTCTCTCGGCCGCGCGACTGGCGCCGCCTCGCGGCCACGTGCGGGCTCTACATTGCGCTCATGGCGGCGTGGATGGTCTGGGACCGCGTGTGGGGAACGAACGGCGGCCTGGGCCCGGGGCTGGGCTATCCGCTCGCAAATGAACTGGCCACCACCGCCGAGCGGCACTTTGCCGAAGCGTATTTTTCGGCACCCGGCCTCGTTCATGCGACAACCGACGAAGCGGCCGGCGCGCATCTCGAGAGCGCAAAGCTTCGTTCCGTGTTGCGCGGTGCCCTGGCTGCGCGCCCGCAGGACTGGCAGACGAACGCGTTTCTGACGCCCGCCAGTCTATTTGGCGGTTACGCGCGCGAGGCGAACGGCCATGAACGGCTGCTCGACGCTCTCTTTTCGAACCGCAATACCCTCTATTTCGGGTTCATCGTGCAAGCAGCGAAAGCATCTCTCGGAGAGGAGGTGGCACTCGCGCTGATCGAGCGTGTCGCCGCCGAGCATGGCACGACAGGGGCGCGTGGCTGGCTCGGCTACTTTCTGAAAAATGCGTCGCAGCTTGCCCTCGGCGTAACTCCCAATCTCGGCGGCCGCACCCTGTTTGCCACGTATTTTCGCGCGCGCGAATATCCGCACCGCACGTTCAGCCGCAATCACATTCCAGAAAATCTGCCCTCGCCCGAAATAGGGCCGGCCAACGCGCGCATGCTCGCCATCGTGCGCCAGTTCATCGACGACTACATAGCCTATCCGGGCTATTGGCCGGCGGGCATATCGCAGGACTGGCGCGACAAGCCGCAAGCGCTCTACGAGCAGATATTGGGCGATGATCTGCCGATACGCGTCCTGCTGCCGCGCGGCCTCGATCCCGAGCAGGTCTTCTACAACGTGCTGAACTGGTTTCTCGGACCCGCCGCAACCGGTCAGCTCTACGGCGAGGCCGCCAGGGAGACCGTGCTCCGCTATCCCGCGCTCCTCACCGTGCAGCTCGACAACCTTCTGCATCTCCTCGGCATCCGCCGCTATTTCGATTACGGAAAAAAATGGGATTTTAGGACGCTGGCGCTGCAATCGGACGCCTACGCGGACGAGCGCGTGCAGGTTTTTGCCGATCTCACGCCGGGACTCGTCCAGGGGCTGGTGCCGGTCACCAGGGCGAATGCGGTGTTCGAAAACGCGGCGGCCCTGCACACGCTTGTCTATCTGCTCTCGCCTTTCTTCCTTGTTGTGCTCATCGCGGCGTTACCGTTCCTGCGCAGCTGGGCTCTCCTGCCGGCGTGCCTCCTTCTCCTGTTCGACTATGCATTCCAGCTCCTTTCCATTGCCGCATTCACGCCGTGGAGCGCCATGCGCTACGAGGCAAGCTTCTATCTGCTGCCGCTGATTGTCGGTTGCATGATTTTCGGCCACGCGATTACTGCTCG
>JBKPOZ010000250.1:0-6337 GCA_046733355.1 Pseudomonadota bacterium
GTCTCTGGCTGGATCGCCAGTATCGGGTTGGACCCCAAGCTCTTTGGCACTCATTCTCCGCCGAACCAAGGCCACCCTGATCTACCGACGCACAGGCAACCTGCGAGCCGTGCAGCTCTTGCTAGGCCACACGAAAATCGAAGCACCGTCAGATACCTCGGCATCGAAGTCGATGATGCGCTTTCGATAGCGGAACAAATCGACGTCTGAAATACCCGGGCAGAGCGGACATGCTCTGCCCATCCTTGTCCGACCGGCTCGGGCCAAGAGCTGTCGTTGCGCTGTTGATAGGATCATCGGGGATGAATAGATTGGTTGAAGGGGCGACGACAGGAACATACCCCATGCTACCGAGTACAGCCGACGCCGCTTCACCGAGTTCTCGCCTGCCAGTGGTTGGCCCGCTTGACGACAAGGACTTACCAGGAGCCGAGAGGATTCTTCGTCTCGCTTTCGGTACCTTCCTCGGAGCTCCAGACCCTGCAAACTTCTGGAGTGATCGCGACTACGTCTATGGCCGCCAGCGTTCTCCTCACGTGGCTGCATTTGGAGCGAAGCTCGAGGGAAAACTGGTTGGTTCCATCTTCGTGACAAATTGGGGAAGCGTCGGCTTCTTAGGGCCGATTACCGTGGATCCTGATCTCCAAGAGTCGGGCATTGGCCGCGCGTTGCTCGATGGGGCGATATCTCAATTCGATGTTTGGGGAACTAGGCACATTGGACTCTTTACGTTTGCGCACAGCGCGAAACATGTTGCCCTTTATCAGAAGTACGGTTTCTTTGCACGCTTCCTCACCGCGATCATGTCGGCACCGGCTGTGCCGCAGCAAAGATCGGCAGAGTGGTCCCGTTTCAGCGAGCTGAACGAAGTACAGCAGAAGGAAGCTTTGCGTTGGTGTCGGGACCTGACAGACGCGCTTTACTCCGGTCTTGATCTCACCGAGGAAATACGCGCAACCCACGCGCATGGAGTGGGTGATACGGTGCTGATTGATGACGCCGGGGGCGTTGTAGCGTTTGCGGTGTGTCACTACGGGCCACACAGCGAGGCGGGTGCCAACTGCTGCTTCGTTAAGTTCGGTGCTGTCCGCAGCGGACCGTCAGCCGACCAGGATTACCTTCGTCTACTTGACGCATGCGAGGCTTTGGCCGTGGCTGTCGGTACGCCGAACTTGTTGGCCGGTGCCAATATGGCTCGCCACGAAGCCTATCGGCATCTTGTCGCTCGCGGATTCCGAACAGAAATCCAGGGCGTCGCTATGCACAGGCACAATGATCCCGGGTATTGTCGCGCTGGCGCTTATGTCATCGACGATTGGCGCTAGTATTCCGTCGACACGACTTCCGGATCGGGTCATGACCGGTCATTGTTGTTCCTACGTGCTTAATTGGCGCGCTCACGAAGAGTCTCCAAAAGCAGTCTTGCCGTTGTGAGGTCCATCGTATCAAAACCTTCGGTGAACCAGCCGTAAACCGAAGCAAGGAGCGAGCGTGCTTCTTCGCCTTTCCCATGATCCCGCCAGAGCCGTGCCAAGCTGCACGCAGCCCGAAGTTCGAATGACCTAGCATGCTGTTTGCGCGCAATTGAAATGGCGCGTTCAAAAAAGGGTTCGATCAACGTTGCCGGCTCGCCCTGAATGTATCGTAGCTCCCCGGCAACTCGTTCAAGCTCTGCTGTCCAGAGATGCTCGTTGTTGCGTTCAGCCAAATCCTTGGCTTCTGCGATGACACGCAACGCTGCTTCGACGTCGCCCCACTGTGTGTAGGCTTCCGCGAGCATGAGAAAATAGCGGGACTGATACCAGGAAACGCCGAGAGCTGCCCTGTCGAGTGCGCTTTGACGCATCACGCTGATGCCTGCTTCGAGAGCACCCTCCTGTACCATTGTCCAGCCGCGAAGAATCTGCGCATTTAGGCGCCAATAATGAAGGCTATGGCGGTCGGCCAATTCTAGGATCGCGTCGGCGTGCACCCGAACACCCGCGACGTCGCCAAGAAGTTCATCGAGCCCCGCGCCTGCAAAATTGTGTACATGGGCTGTGAGATTGGCCTGGTTTAACTCCGCAGCGCAAGCGAACGCCTCAATCCTCGCACGGCGCGCCTGGTCTGGATAGCCTAGGATCCAGCGCACCGGCGCCAAGTAAGCGAGGGCTGAAATCTTGGGATCGTGAACATAATGGACCGGCTGAGATCGGTGCTGATTGGCATCGTAAGTAGAAGCTATCGCATTGAACTCGGAAAGAGCGACGGAAAATGCTCCGCTGTAGAGCGCTGTGACACCAGCGAGGCGATGACTGACAAGGCGCAGCATCGGGTGCGGCAGACGTTCAGACAGATCTCGAGCCTCGTCACTCAGCTGCTGCATCATGGGAAAACTGCCACCCACAAAGTGAAAGGCGAACTCTCCGCTGAGGGCTGCCACCAGCGGCTCCACCTCACCCAGCCGTTCACAGAGAACCCGCGCCCGCCTATAAGCGGCACCTGTCTCGGAGGCACTGTAGCCTTTGACGGCGATCAGCGGCGTCCCGATCGCCGTCTGGAACGCGAGCTCGAGCCGGTCTCGCGAGGTGCTTTCCGGGAGTGAGCTAAGTGCCACCAAGCCGCGCGTGAGGTGTCGAATCGCCTCGACATTGGCGGAGCGCTCAATGGCACGTGCGCCAGCCTTGAGCATGTAGCCGAGAGCGTGTTCAATCTGGTGCCCTTCAGCAAAATGGTGCGCCAACAACTCTGGCTCGCGGGCGACTCTCTCGGGAAAATGTTGCTCTAATGTTCGAGCGATCCGGGCATGCAGCCTTTGCCGGTTGGCACGTAACAGCGTGCTATAGGCGGCATCCTGGATCAGGGCGTGCTTGAAGGTGTAGATCGCATTCGGCGGTGTCCCGCGCAGAAAAATCAGTTCAGAACCAACAAGTCGGTCGAGCTGTTCGTCCAACGCCTCCTGGCTCAGCGGCGCGATTGCATGAATAAGATCATACGAGAATTCCCGACCGAGAGCTGCGCCGAGCTGCCCAATCTCTTTCGCCGCCGTACCCAGCCGATCGATGCGCGCGGTGAGCAGTGCCTGTAACGTGGACGGGATTACAGGCACTTCGGAAGAAGTCCCTGTTGGCTCGGCGGTAGCTCCCTTGTGGCCGGTCTCTAGTACAGCCTTCGTCAATTCCTCAAGAAAGAGTGGGATGCCATCGGCGCGCTGAACGATACCGGCGACAAGGGCACCTCCGAGGTTTACCCCCTTTCCGGCGAGAACACGTTCGACGAGGGCAGCTCCCTTATGAGTTTGAAGCCGTTCCAATATCGTGAATGTGATATTTGGTGACTCGACCCACGGGGGCCTCAATTCGGACCTAAACGTCACGACCAGCAGGACGGGCAAGCTGGGCATCCAGGTCACAATGCGATCTAGCAGTTCGCATGAGCTTGGGTCGGCCCAATGAAGATCTTCGAAAAAGATCAGGACGGGCGCCTGTTCCGCCAATCGCTCGAGCTGATGCTCGAAAGCACTGAAAGTGTGTTCCTTTCTTTGTTGCGGGGTGAGCCGGTGCCATGGATCTGTGTCCCCGATGGGCAAGGACAGAAGTTCGGCGAAAGCCGGCAAATCTGCTAACTCTGCCCCCGTCGATCTAAAAAGTCCCGCAAGCCTCTCAACCTTGATTTCCCGAGTATCATCGCGTTCGAACCCCGCCGCGTGCTCGATTTGTCGGCCGAACGGGTAGAGCACGCTGTCTTGGTGGTGCGGAGAACAGAAATAGCGAATGCAAAGGTGCAGCTCGTCTCGCAGTCGATCGCGCAATTCTGCTAGGATGCGAGATTTGCCGATGCCCGGTTCACCTGCAAGCATCACGACCTGGCCAGAGCCGCCCTTCGCCTGATTCCAGCGAAGGAGCAAAAGTCCGAGCTCATCTTCGCGACCAATAAAGGGTGTAAGTCCGGAAGCGTGTAGCGCATCGAAGCGACTTTCAACCGCACCGGTCCGCAACACTTGCCACGCCTGCACCGGCGCGGCGAACCCCTTGACCGGGACCATGCCCAAATCTTTATATTCAAAGAGGTTGCCGAGAAGATTGCGTGTGGTCGACCCGATCACCACAGTATCCGGTTCTGCAAGTGTCTGAAAACGTGCAGCGAGATTTGGGGTCTCACCGACAATACCTCGCTCCTGTGCCTCACCGGAGCCGACGATATCGCCAACCACGACCAGGCCGGTGGCGATGCCCACGCGAATATGGAGCGGTTCAGATGTTGCCAGCCGCCCAACCGCTTCGACTATGTCAAGACCGGCGCGCACTGCGCGGTCGACATCATCTTCTTGGGCCTGAGGATAACCAAAATAGACCAGGACACCGTCGCCCATATATTTGGCCACAAAGCCCCCATGGCAGCTTACTGCTTCGGCAACTAGGGCGTGATAGGCACCAATCAGCTCGCGGAGGTCCTCGAGATCAAGACGGGCCGACAGTTCCGTCGAGCCGACCAAGTCGCAGAACATGACAGTGAGCTGACGACGTTCTGCGCCAGATGCGGCATATGGGATGCCGGGCGCCCGTGAAAGAGAAGACGCTCCGGCTACCGCTGACATATTCGACTTCTGCGATCTTGAGCCAGAGAGGGGAGTGCCACAGTCACCGCAGAACTTCTTGGTGTACGGGCTGTCGGCCCCGCAGGCAGGGCAACGCTGGAGCAGCGACGATCCGCAGGCGCCACAGACCCGGGCGCTTTCGGGATTGGATGCGAAACATTGCGGGCACTGCATGATCGTGATCCCGCTTAGTCGGTTGATTCAGTCTACAGCGACGGCAGGATGCTACAAGCCGCCAAATGGGTGTCTGATCCGACATTCCGCTTGCTGTCTCGTGCCTGGCTTGCGGGGTGTAGTCAGTTCTGCTCTGGGTTATAAGCGTTAATTCAGATGTTCGCTCCAGGTCCGCTACCCTGCTAACTGCCGTGGTAGCGGACATCTCTGATCAGCAGCTTAGGCCATGAACCGACATTCGCGACTGCGGTGTGACCAGTCAGTCAATGCTGATCCTCTGCCGTAATTATAGTTGACCCACCGTTCGGTGCCTGCTGGATCATCGCCTAAAAGGCCAAGATGATGAGCATGAACTGTGACCTTGTGCATGCGCGGAGATTATTTCATCAATCCGAACGCAAGAGTTCTAGGAAATCTGCTCGAAGCGCTAACGATACCAGCGCCGACGCTGTCAACGCGCCGGCGCTTCTGCTTGAAAATTTACTGAGCGACTAGACTCGGAAGTTCCACTCTCGTGACCGGCGGCGGGTTCCACTTACCCACGAGCGCTTCCGATTTCGGAGCGTACAGCCGCATCGTCAGATTGAAGGCACCTTTCGGAGAGGGAAGCCAATTGGCCTCCTTGTCCTGTCCGGGGTTCTCATTCTGGATATAAAGGTCGAGGGAGCCGTCAGGGTTATATTTAAACGGCATCCAGCTACTGACCGCAAAGCGATTCAGACTGTTTCCAACCTGAAATCCCTCTGAATCGTATAACGTAATTGACCAGAAAGCATTGACAGGCGGCAACGTGCCTTTCTCAAAAGCGATTGTGTATCTGTTTGAGCCATCAAGCGGCTTCCCGGATTCGTCGCCGAAATTGAGCGGGTAGATGGCGTCCTCGGGCAGATTCGCGCCCAGCCCTTGCTGCGCGACAATCGCCCGCTTCAAATAATAGTTCCCATATACGCCCATCGTGTCGGTGTTCATCGACCAGCCATTTGCCACCCGAGCCAATGTTGGCAGCTTCCAAGCCATCAGCTTCTGTGCTTCTTGGGGCGCACTTGCTAGCGCCTTCTTTACGACCGGATCAAGCTTGCTGGCGTCAAAGCTCTTGCCAGCCTCAATACCGATTTTCTTCATCCGTGCAAGGATTGGTTCATCGGTGATATGGGGCGGCTCAACCTTGAGCAACTCGGCAGCGTAAGCGAAGTATTTATCGCCTGTCATTGTGTCGACCTGGACCTTTGGCGGTGTCTTCATGTCGACGCTTGGGTCGATTTTTACTCCAATCGGCTTTGCGGTCTTGCCCCATTCCGAGAGTAGCGTGACCTTGTACCCCGCTTGAATCTTATGGACCGCATCATAGTCCGGTGGACCATCAGTCTTGGTGCGGCCTATCACCCAGACATGCGGCGTGGGCGATTCAATTCGCTGGGTGTCTTTCGGGAGCTTAAATTCCTCTATGACTCTGTCGCGCAAATCGGGCCTCCACCCCGGCGGCGTCACCAAAAATGTCGCAGCGCCAGTGCCGGTCGTTCGCCAACCCGGCGAAGCAAAAACATCGGTCCACATGTCGAGCATCGGCAGAAGGTAATAACGTCCGTC
>JBKPOZ010000251.1:0-5645 GCA_046733355.1 Pseudomonadota bacterium
GTGTAATACAGTGTGACAAAGACCTCTACGGGGCCGCCACCAAAGCATGAGCCGTGCAGATCGATCATATCGATCAGCCTGCTCGGGGTTGCGTGACTTTTGCCCGGCCAGAGCGGCCCATGACCCGCCGGCCACATCCGCGAAACGCGGCGCTCGCCAGGACCAAGCCACAGCATGGCGTCCGATTGGCCTGAAATCGCTGACCCGATCATAAACCATGCTCCCCGATTATTCCGCTCGTCCTCGTTGCGGTAATCCAGTCTCATCAGCTCATACCCGATGACTACAATCGGTTCTTCCGCGAATGGCCGAATGAACGGGTCGCTTGGCGGTGGCGTCGTTTGGCACGAAACTCTTTGCCATTCGAAGACCATGTCGTTTCCGGTGCAGGTGCCCTGAAAAGCCCAGGTCGCCGAGCAGACGAGCTTTAGGCCAGCCGGTTTCTCCACTTGACTCGTGCAAGCGTGCGCGGGAGCAACGAATATCGTAAGCACAAGAATGATTACATTCATGTGGAAGGCCCTCCGTGTTTGGGACCGGGTTTGTGCTTCTGTTTTGATTGAAAGGGGCTGGGACGACGCGACCCGTTCCAAATTGCTTTCGAGGGGAACCTATTTGTAGCCGATCAGGGTGCTTAAAGGTCCGCTTCTACCCACCCCACTGCGGACATGAGACTATGTCCGAGAAGTGTGCCAAAAAAGCTGCCGTGGGGAAATGCAATGATTGACACTGCTTGATGTGGGTGCTTGGGCACACCAAGCTCGGCGCTGACGGCTGCGGGTACAAACTTGCGACCACGCGCGGATACGACACGGGGGCAGATGATTGAAATAGGACAATGTGCTACACTGCGCCAACCTGAATGCGGTGCGATTCGAGGCGGCATTGTTAGGCTACCCCTTACACGAGGTCCGGGAGTTCAAGAGCGCTTTTCTTCAGCGGCCGTTCTATTTCATAGTCGTAATGTGGGGCGAGCGTTTCCGAACCTACTTCGTTGACCTGTGTCTGCCGACGCTGCTTGCGCCCGGCAACTTCCCCGCGCTGAGAGCCCGAGAACGTAGCAGGCTTCTGGTCTGCACGCGCCCGGAGGATTGGGCGGCATTGCAAGACACGCCCGTGTTCGGCCTGCTGCAACAATACGTCGAGCCCGTCTACATTGAGATTCCCGCTTGCCCGGCAGGAGTGAGCGGGTGCGTGCACATGGGCATCGGCCATCGCCGGGGCTGCGAGATGGCCTACGCCGCCAACGCATATCCGTTCGTGCTCACGCCCGACTGCATCTTTTCCGATGGCATGATGGCGCGCCTGCAGGAGCTGGCACTGCAAGGAATCGAGCTGGTGCTGGTTCCGGTACTTCGATTTGAAGAAGAAGCCCTGTTCGGACAGCTGGAGAAAGCTGGAATATCCACCCAGCGGCGCAACGGCAACGTTACGCCAATAGCATTGGCAAACCGCGATCTCGTGCGCATGGCGCTGGCGAGCATGCACAGCGGACCAAAACCTACGAGTGGGACGCTCCGTATTTCCTCTGTTCGCCGGCCGCCACGTGGTGGCGCGTGCCGAACGAAAACGGCATCCTAGTGCATTCCTTCAGCTGGGCTCCCCTTCTGTTTGATTTTGGCGCGGTGCCGAAGCACGACACGTCGACCTTCGACCAGTGGACCTTCGATGGCGACTACGTCCATCGCAACTTGGGAAACATCAAACGGGTGCACCTTGTCCTGGATTCGGACGAAATTTTCCTCGCCAGCTGGGGTCCATCGTCGGATCGACCGCACGACCTTTCGCCAGTGCCGCAGCTGACCCGCCCTCTGCTTGGTGGTTATTACAAAAGGAGAACGTTCAGGGCTTGGTTTTTCGGGGGGGTTTTCGACCCATTCAAGCAACAAATATTCTTCAGCGCCGCTTGCTGGCACGCAAAGCCGCTGACCAAAAAATGGCGCGCCGTCGAGCGGAGAGCGGCACGAGCGATGCGCAGCTGTGTTGAGCCTCCCAAACAAGATATTGTTCAACTACAAAGAACCAACTCGCTGGCCTTTCATTCGAGTCTCGGCCGCGCCCAGATCGCGTTTGATCGGAGCATCCACGTAGTACTGACCTATATCGTGGGGCCAACTGCTGGGTTCATCCTGGGAGTGAGCGCTGCCGCACACGATGTGTGGGTTCACCGCGAAGCGGTGATGCCGCGCATCTGGCAACTAAGGGAGGGAAATACCGAAGTTGTGCATTGGGTCAAATGGCGTATCCGCGAGATTGGCTACAAGCTCATAGGGCGGGTGCCCGAGGGCAAGCCGGAGAGGCCAAGCCGCCCCGGAATTGGCTTAAGCTCGCGTCGTATACAGGCGGATGCAGACATTAGCGGCCCTTCGCCTTGGGGCGGCGGCGGGCGTGGCGGTTCATATTGGCCTCGAAAAGTGCGTCAGGGTGCCTCTAGAATTTCAATGACTTAACTCGATCCTGACGCACCATGACGCACATTCCCATATGACCCACGCGCGCGGGCGCACGCATGGACTCATTCGCCAAGTGCGTCAGGGTGCGTCATGCGTCATGTTCCCGAAACTCATCCCTTCTCCCACCAGCGTGTGCCGTCATAGCCACGTTTCGCGCGCTTCCAGCCTAGGTTGGTCACCACTGCCGCGATGCGCCGCTGGTCTGCCCAGTGGCCCTGCTGCGCACTAACCTGTCTGAATCCGCCCCCCGTCTCATGCGGCGCTTCCTCGCCGACGTGTATCGTGCTGCCCCGTGTTTGGCGCGCCGCCTTGCTCGGTTTAGCTAGGTGCTGACTGCGTGGTGCTGGGGCCAGTGCCTGTCCTTTCTATAGGGCCTCGAATCAGCGCATTAATTAAGGTGATTATCGCTATGATAGTCACAGCGATGACGAGAGCGGCGAGGCCCCATCCCAACGAACCTAGATCGGTCGACGTTCTCGGCGGGTCGCCGGGGTTTTGAGAAGTCATGCGTTGCTCCTGCTGTAGTTTGGAAACCAACGTCGGGCGCGGTTTTGCTATTCCATCCCCTGTCAAGTCTCACTATCGGGCGGCTTTTCTTAAAGCCGCTCCTGCAGGAGCAGCGCGCGCCGCTGAACTCAGTGAGGCCGAACAGCCTTGCCGCCTCGCTCTCGGCTGCCTCCCGACTGTCGGCCTTTACGTAGCCGAGAAACTCCCCCCGATATCGCAGCAGGGTGATCCCCCATTCCCGTAGCTCAATGGCTTTAGGGCTGCTCTTTTCCCTGCTCGCCTCACACGCCTTACTCCAACTCGACTCAAACCGGTCCTTCGCCTCTTCGAGGCTAGGCACGCGCCCGTTTGTAGTGATGCCGAGCACCACGATCAACGTGCTCGGTGATTGACCAGAACCAGCGCAGCTCTTCGGGGACGTAGCGCTCCTCGTAAATGCGTCCAATCACCTGATCGCGCTCGATGACGAGGTAGTCGGCACGATCAGCATCAGCGGGAGAGGCAAACTCGGTGCGGCGCAGCCAGAGGGTCATAAGCTGCTTTTAACCCCATCGCCGCCAACAACAAAGCAGCCCCGGCCTCCCCAGACCGGAGCTGCTTTCGCGGAGTAACGTCCATGGCCGGACGGTGCGCATCCGTTCGGCGTACAAACGGTATCACCGGGAATGCCTGCGGTCTATCCGGCGAGGCTTGCGCTTACTTCGTCGAAAGGGCGGCTGATCCGCTGCACTGTGTCCGGGCTTACCCCGCCTAGCGTTTCGTCGGCCAGTGCGCCCTGTGCCAGCCCAAGAAGCTTTATGGAGCGCTGCGGAACGCCACGAGCGTCCCGGATTCGTCATTTTTGTGATGGTCATCACGTCCTTCATGTGATGGCCATCACAGCTTTCGGGGAAGAATCCTGGCAGCCTCACCCCGTTCAATTCCGCTCGCGCGGTGAGTTCAAGTCAAGAACGGGAGGGTCTCCAATGCGCAAATTCGGTTTCTTCGCTGCCACGGCTGTGATCCTGGCCGGTTTCGGTGGGTGGGTTGCTTCCAGCAGTCAGGCGCGGCTTGCGGCTCCGACCGTTAGGGGTCCCCAGATCAACGCAACGCAAATGATGACCACTGCCGTGAATTTGCCCGCTGAGCATTTTGCCGATTACTCGTTCGTCTACGAGTGAGGCGAACCTGTGCCTTGGGGACACGGCCATCCTTTCACGCGTCAGAAAGTCCTCTGAGTCCTAGATCCGGTAAGGAGAAGTCTCATGGCATTGGTAATCCGGGCCACAAAGCGGTTCTTCGGTCGCTGCAATAGGCTCTGTTCGGCCGTAGAGTTCAGCGCTTTCGGTCTGTAACGTCAGCACTATTCCCGGCACTTCTGCGCCGGAGCTGCTTCTGTTTAACGCGCAGGTCCGCGCAACTGAGCAGCCCGGCTCGCTCCGAAACGTGGCACTTGCCTTTATACCGCTCCTTCATGCGTGATGTTGAGGGCACCTCAGCCACTCGGTCCATTACCGGGCGGCTTTTCTCTTTTGCTCATTCGCCAGGTCATCCAGATCCCCTCGAAGCACTTAGCCGCGAAGGGAGCTTCGCGACATGGCCATTCTAGGTCCGGCTACATTAGGTGACAATGAACCCGTTCCAGCTCGGCTGGCCTGCACGCTGACACCGCGTGAATATGAGATCGCTACTCTCGTCGGTGCGGCTCTAAGCAACAAAGAGATCGCACGCCGACTGGGCGTTACGGAAGGGACGGTTAAAGCACACTTGCACAATATTTATCAGAAGGCGGACGTGCCGAACCGAACGGCTCTTACACTGCGCTATCACAGCAATTTGCTTTTAAATAGCGGTGCCGTGGCGGGCTGACATCAATGGCTTCTTGCGAGGGATTTCATCGCGCGGATCAGCTCCCTCTCAAACTCAGCCAGCCCGCCGAGCACGGTCAGCATCAATCGGCCGTGCCGTGGTCCGGCCCAACCATCGCCCAGCGACTTGAAGCCAGCCCCAGCCTTCGCCAGGGTGTCAAGAATGTTGAGGGTTTGCGCCGGCGTCTCTTCTCCGTTCACCCACCCCGCGCCGAGGCGTGTGCCTGCTCCTCAAGAGCTGGCACAATAGCGCTCGTGAGATGCCCGCAACGGGGACATTCGTAGGCGACGAGTCCCGGATGGTGCAGCGCAGGGATAATGCGCGTGACCTCGCGCATTTCAGCGTGGCACAGGGCACAGGGAGGCGGATGGGGGGACGTGGCGCCCACCACGGTACTCCAACACTGTTCGAGGGGCTTTTATCTCAACGCCACCCCCGTTTCGCGGTTTCGGCAGCCAAAAAACTTGCGATGGAAGCCGGCGCAGCGTAACGTAAATACGTTGCTGGGGGTTCGCCATCATGCCTATCAACCACCTCGTGAAGGAGCGCGCCTTCGCGCCGGACGAGATCAAACTGCTCGTTGCCGCCTTCGAGGAAGCACTGGAAGAACTTCAGCTTAAAGATCGAAGCGACCCGGCAACAATGTTGGTTTCAAAGCGCATTATTGAGCTTGCGCAACAGGGGGAGCGGAACCCGATCCGGCTGCGCGAGGTGGGTGTGAAGGGTTCGTGATCACGCCGCCCTTCCCGAAGCCCTAGGAGCCGTCGAAGGATGGGGCTTTGGAGTGAGCCAGTTCAGAAAGTGCTCTTTGTCCTTGGCCAACTTATTAAGAAATTG
>JBKPOZ010000252.1:0-5647 GCA_046733355.1 Pseudomonadota bacterium
CCGCGGGACGTGCCACCTTGGTTTCCGCATAGCGCTCGCGCAGACGCTTGGGATGCTCCTTCCCGCGTTGCAAGCGACGCGAAACAAGCGCCGGGGCGATCGGGGCCAGAGCGGCGGTGAAAAGACGATAGCTTCGCAGCGGCAACGGCAGCCCCTGCTGGACGGCCGCCATATCACGCCCGATCGACCAGGTCGTAGGCGCGTCTGGTGACGCGGTCGAGCGCGACCTGCAGCGCGCTGCGGGCACGCTCCATCGCCTCCGGGTCCGCGTCCCTCGCAACCCAGATCGGCTCGGCAACAACGCCGGCGCCCCGGCTGAACGGCAGGTTGACGGCCGTGCGATCCCAGGTGTCGAGCTGGATGCGCCGTTGTGTGGCGAGCGCCACGGGATAAATCGGACGGCCGGATGCGCTCGCCAGCTTGATGATTCCGAGCCCTGCCACGCGTGAGACGGTCGGCACATCCGCGGTCAGCGCGACGATTTGGCCGTTCTGCAAGGTGCTCAGCATTTCCTTGAACGCGCTCACGCCGCCCTTACCGACGAAGTCGGTGCCCTGGTGCCCGGATCCGCGAATTGCCTCCACGCCCAACCAGCGCGCGGCAATCGCATTGACTTCGCCGTCGCGATGTTTGGAAACGAGCACTTTTGCTCGGTGTTCGCGCCGCTTGAGAAAAGGGGCAAGATAATGTTGGCCGTGCCACATCGCGAGAATAACCGGGTAATCCCCGGCGACACGGTCGTAAATATCTGCCGGCTCGGTCACGAACCTTCCGGTCTTCCACACCAGGCGCAGATATTCGGCGGCGGCAACGCCTATGGCGACCTGCAGCGCGCGCGAACGAAACAGACGTCGGGACCAGGACATCGACGGCGGATCGCGGCCGGTCAGGGTTTGGCATGCTGATCGATCTGCGGATCGAGCAATCGATGCAGGTGCACGATGAAATACCGCATGTGGGCATTGTCGATCGTCTGCTGCGCCTTCGCTCGCCAGGCGGCATACGCGGCGGCGTAGTTGGGAAAAATGCCGACGATGTCGAGACTGGCCAGATCGCGAAACTCGACGTTCTGCAGGTCCGTGAGTTCGCCGCCGAAAACGAGGTGCAGCAGTTGAGGCTGTGAGGTGCGCCCGCTCAATTTTGCCTCCCGCCCATCGCCCCCGGCGGCTCGATTATGTCAATTCCGCAATGCGATCCTGAATAAGGTCGAGCAAAACACCGTGCCGGCGCGCACCGGCCGCAATGAGCGCCCCATGCACCGGGAGGGGCCGATTGTAGATCAAAGGTTCGCCCCGCAGTGTCGTCACCCGCCCGTCGGCTTCGTGCACCAAAAGGTCGGCCGCCGCAAGGTCCCAATCGTGACTATTGGGCGCGGTGAATGTCCCGTCGAGCTCACCCATTGCCACGCGCGCTAGCCGCAGCGCGAGCGAAGGCACGCGCGGCACCGCCTCGATGCGCGGCTCGAGCGCGGAGAGGACCTCGAGGCGCCGCTTGGTGGCGGAAAACCGCGCTCCCGCGATCGTGTCTCCGCCGGTTGCCTTGATCGGCTCGCCATTGCGGGTCGCGCCCCCGCCGGCGACCGCAAGGAACAGCTCGTCCGTAGCCGGAGCGTAAAGGGCCGCCATCATCGGCCGGCCGAGGCGCACAAAGGCGGCAGAGACGGCCCAATCAGCGGAGCCCGCAAGATACGCGCGCGTGCCGTCGATCGGATCCACTACCCACACGTCGGCCTCATGCAGGCGGGCGGGATCGTCCTCGGTCTCTTCCGAAAGCCAACCTGCTGGATGAACGGCGAGCAGGCGCTGGCGCAGCAACGCATCGACGGCGAGATCGGCCTCGCTCACGGGCGAGGATCGGCCCTTGATCCAGCTTTTGAGCGCAGTACGGAATGTGAGCAGCGCAAGCGCGCCCGCCTCGCGCACTGCGGCTGTGAGCTGATCGCGTATGCGCGGGATATCAATGCTGGGTTCAGCGGCCGGCAACTGTCAGGCCTTCGACGCGCAATGTCGGCGCATTGGTGCCGAAACGAAATTCGAGGTCGTTTGCCGGCGACACGCTTTGAAACATCTCGATCAGGTTACCCGCAATCGTCACCTCGCTCACCGGATAGCTGCGCTGGCCACGCACGATCCAAAAGCCGGAAGCGCCTCGGCTATAGTCGCCCGTGACAAGATTAACCCCGGTGCCGATGAGATCCGTGACATAAAAACCCTCCTCGATATCCGCCATCAATGTGCCCGGCACATCTGTGCCGGGCGCCAGGTGCAGATTGCTTGGCGAGGGCGCAGGGCTCGTGGCTACGCCCCGCTGCGCGTGACCGGTGCTGATAAAGCCGAGCTCGCGCGCTGTAGCGCAATCGAGAAACCATGATGCCAGCACGCCGTCCTCCACAACGGCGAGCGGCTTCGTGGCTATGCCTTCGGCGTCAAACGGGCGCGAGCGCAAACCGCGCCTGCGTCGCGGGTCGTCGAGCACACGAACGCCCGGCTTGAACAGCCTTTGGCCGAGCTTGTCTTTGAGAAAACTCGTCCTACGGGCAATCGCCGTGCCGTTGATCGCGCTGGCAAGATGGCCAACCAGAGAACCGGCTATCCGGCGGTCGAAAACGACCGGCACGCGCCTGGTTTCGATCTTGCGCGGATTGAGCCGCTCAACGCTTCGCTCGCCGGCCGTGCGTCCGATCTTCTCCGGAGATTCCAGATCCGCCCCATGCAGGACGGTGGAGTAATCATAGTCGCGCTCCATCGCCGTGCCCTCGCCCGCGATGGCCGTCATGGAAAGACTGTGGAAGGAGCTCGTATAGGTACCGCGAAATCCCGAGCTCGTCGCGAGCACCACACCACTGATCCCGGCCGCTGCGCCGGCGCCTCCGGATTTGGTCACTCCCCCGATCGCAAGCGCGGCGGCTTCCGCGCGCTTTGCCAGCTGCTCGAGCTGCGCGACGTTCGGAAGCACCGGGTCAAGCAAGTCGAGGTCCGGAATTTCGCGCGCAAGCTCGCTGGCGCCGGCCAGACCGGCGAATGGGTCCTCAGGCGCAGCGCGCGCCATGGCGAGCGCGCGCTGCGCGAGCTCGGATGCGTCGATCTTGAGGTCGTTCGTAGACACGACCGCTTGACGCTGGCCCAGGAAAACGCGCAGCCCGAGATCGTCACCCTCGGAACGTTCCGATTCCTCGACTTGCGCCTCGCGCACTTCGACGCCCACAGAAATTGAATGCACTGCGATGGCGTCGGCCGCATCCGCCCCGGCACTAAGCGCTGCGGCGATCAGGCGTTCCGGATGCTCGGCAAGCGCAGAAGCGTCGAGGAGCAAAGACATGCGGCGGGAGCGCTAGCCGGCAGCCGTTCGCGGCAAGGTCCCGTCAAGCATGCAGGGCGATGCACCGAGGCGATACGACGCATTAACCAGGAACATTAATCGGATTCCGAATGATTTGAGGCAGGTTTGCTCCAAAGACCGAGGCAAATTCGGCTTGCACCCGGGACATACCCGGGCGGGGAGATAGGCTTTGAGGCGTCAAGCAGCAAGCAGGCCCTTGCCTGCGGGATCGAGCCGCACATTGCGGCTCGATCCTTTCTCACTCCCACGCGTTTTGCGCCCGAAGACGGCAGCGAAGCCGCGCCTGTTCGCGCAATCGAACTGCACAGCGGCCGGGTGATTATGGTGCGTACACTGCCCGGCATCACCATGACGGTCACCTTGCGGCTGCAGTGTTTCCTCGGCGTAGCAATTCACATGCAAGCGCCGACTGACTCGCAACCCGGAAGAGCCGCGGTCGTGCTCGAGCATGCGGATCCGCAACTCTCGGTCACGCTGACTCACGTGTCCGAGGTGCGCGATCTGGCGTGGGAATGGCGCGGTTGGGCACAGACGCTGGGACTGCCTCTGCTGGTTACGCAAGTCGACGGAAGTCTGCGCGAGCTGTTGCCGCGCATTGGCGGAATTCAGACCGGCGGAGCTGCATCGCGCCGGGGCGGCCGCAGTTTTCTGAAAAGCCGCCGCGGCGTGCAGCGCCTGCGTCGGCGCACCGGCTCGCTCGTCTCTGCACGGATGCATCGCGGCGAACGCGAGATCATTGCGCGCAACTGAAGAACGCAACGCAGCGCCGCCGCAAGCGAATCGATCTAGTTTCCCGCGAATCGGCGAGCGCGATGCGCGCCGCCCGTCATTGCGCGAGCGGGCTACCGATCAGTGTGTCGAAGGTGCCCTGACCGCGCTTGGTGGCGGAAGCATCGGGCACCGTTGGCGTGGTGCCCAGCGCGTCGCTCAGCGTTGGACCGGCCTGCCGCGGACCTTGTGCCGCCGCGTCACAAACCGCCTTGGCGATCTCGCCTGCCTTGGCGTGGGCCTGCTTTATGGTCTTGATCACGTCGGTGGGAACGCCGCAGGTCGAGCTGTTTTCTTCCATGCCTTTTACGAGCTTGGCTTCGCTTGCGATGAAAGCCTTGAACAGTTTGCACGTTTCCGTCGGGGGCGCCTTTTTTTTGCCGGCTGCCTGGATCGCCTGGCCGTGCTTGGCCGTCTCATCGCGTAGCGCAAGGAGAGACTGGCAGACAGGCGGCGGCGCCTGCGGTGCCCCGAACCCCGGCGAGCTGGGCATTTCAGCCGAGCCGGGCATGCCTGGATAACCCGGCATTCCTGGGGAGCCGGGCATGCCCGGCATGCCGCCGAATTGCGCATTGGCCATTCCGAGCGGAATGAGCGTAAGCGCCGTCGCGAGCAGCACCATTCGGCAAGACGTCATTGCCGGCACCCCTTGGCCCTCTGGGCCAGCCGAGAACATCAGTTGCAAGGGACTACAACAGCGCTTCAAATTCGGCGACAACACGGCAATTGGTTGAAACTGCGGGATTTCGCGACGTCGTGCCGCGGTTTTGACCTTCCATTCCCCGCCGGCGGTCCTCTTTCCTGCGCGCGCCAGATGCCCCGATATGACTTCCGCACTCCTCGGTTGTACCTGGACGAGCCGCTCCAGGAAGGCATCACTGCGGTATTGGACCGCGGCCAGGCGCACTATCTCGGCAATGTGTTGCGCCTCGAACCGGGCGATTCGCTCCTGGTGTTCAACGGCCGCGACGGCGAATGGAAGGCGCATCTCATCGAGCAAAGCAAGCGAGCGCTTGCGGTCCGCGTCGCGGGCTGCAGTCGCTCACAAACCATGCCCTCCGATACTCATTTTGTATTTGCTCCACTCAAACATGCTCGCCTGGACTACATGGTGCAGAAAGCGGTGGAGATGGGAGCCTCCAGGCTGCAGCCCGTTATCACGCGCCACGTTCAGGTCGCACGTGTCAATCTCGAGCGCATGCGTGCCAACGCGATCGAGGCCGCGGAACAGTGCGGTATCCTGACGCTGCCCGACGTCGGCGCCCCGCTTCCGTTTGATCGCATGCTGCAGGAGCGCGATCCTTCGCGCCTGCTGGTGTTCTGCGACGAGGATTCGCCCGAGCAAAATCCGCTGGCGGTGCTTTTGGCGGCAAAGGGCGAGAGGCGCTCCGGCACATTCCCGGTTGCGATCCTCATCGGTCCCGAGGGCGGATTTGCCGAGGATGAACGCACCGCTCTGCTCGCGCTCCCCAACACAGTGCGGTTGGGACTTGGGCCGCGCATTCTGCGCGCGGATACGGCGGCGGTGGCAGCGCTGGCC
>JBKPOZ010000253.1:0-29685 GCA_046733355.1 Pseudomonadota bacterium
GTAGCTTCCGAATTAAGTGCCATGCCGTGCGGAGAGTGTTTTATCAGTCTCAACTCCTAGTCCCGACAGCTTGCACAATGAGTCGAGCGCATTCTTGAGCTGCTCTACTGCAGCAGCATAGGCTTGCCGATCGTTGGACCAGCCCAGTGAGTTACCCACTTTCTGTAGGCTAATTTCCCTACACACCGTCGATTCCAATACATGAGATCCAATTTTGCCCACAACCTGAACTGCCTCCCTATATCGCTGTCGATGAAACACCTGGTTTTCAGTATGTGGCATGCCCGGAAAGCTGCTGTGCTCCCAGCGAAAGAGTCGCATCAGGTCAGCAGATACCAGAGACTCGCAAAGCCCGGCATGATACCAATGATGCCGGTACTTTTGCCCTGCGGCGTACTGTTCGGGCGTGATTAGGTTGCGAGCCAGCGCCTGTTCCAGCGGACTATCCCGCATTGTTAGCTGGCCGCTATCGCCACGCTCAAAGTATCCTCCCGATTTGAACAGCCGTTCAGGCGTGGGACGCGCCCTCTGATTCAGTGGCGTTCCGGGGCCATGCCCCTTTGAAAATGCCCGGATGCGCTTCGACCTTGCCGCTTTCTGCATGTGGTTTTCCGCTCGTTTTTACGTCTTGACGAACTACATTTCGTAGCATAGAATGTCAACTACGATACGTAGCGCACGTGCCATAATCTTCCACAAGGCCGAGCATAATGCCCAGTACTCGCGGGCAACGGCTTCGCGCCGCCCGAGAAAAAAAATTTAAAACTATCAGGCAAGCAGCTGCAGCTTTGCGGATGCCGTATTCATCTTACAGTGCGCACGAACGCGCTGAATCCATAGACGGCAGGGACTATGGGCCAGACGAGGCCACGCGGTACGCGCGCCTTTTTGATGTCTCTCCCGAATGGCTTCTAACCGGCCGACGTTATACCTCACACGAGCAATTGCTCGATGAGACCGCCGTATCAAACCGGCCGAAGGTTCCGATCATAGGCTATGTGGGGGCCGGGGCTGAGATGCATTACTATGCAGTAGCACAAGGTCATCTGGATGAAATTGAACCATCGCGACAATTCGAAAGTTCGACCGTAGCGGTTGAAATTCGAGGCGATAGCTTGGGTACCACTTTTAATCGCTGGCTCGTTTTGTATGATCAAGTCCGCCGACCTGCCACGGACGACCTCATTGGAGAGCTGTGCGTTGTAGGCGTGAGCGATGGACGTGTCGTAGTGAAGCAGATCCTGCGGGCGAAAACAAAAGGTCTGTTTACTCTGGTTTCGCACGCGTCAGCCCCTATGAACAACGTTGCGGTTGATTGGGCGGCGAAGGTAAAGTGCATACTGAGGCCCTGATTTTGCTTAAATCTGATTAGACGTTATCAGCACTCGGCTGTTCGTTTCGCTTACATGTTTGTAACGCCTGTTCTGCCGCCGTTATGGCTTGCAACAAATTCTGTGCTGCCGTTTTGAGCTCATTCAGCGTTGATACCCGCCGATTTACATCAGTTGTACAATGATAAAGTATATGAGCTTGGCCTATAATTGCAGGGCAGCACTGATCCGCCGCAACCAACAATGACATGATTGTTTTTTCTAGCGGGCGTCGCGTATACGTCGTCATCGTCAACTCGTTCCCGTCAAGTAGACATAGCCGTGTTGATAGCCCTGCTATGGTTTTGATAAAATCACTTCTGTGAGGGGGATCTTCGTAATTGCGCACTCGTTCGGACGCCCCTTGGGTACTTTCAAATTTGTGGTAACGCCGTTCCCATCTGTTGATTTGATTACGAAGGAACTTTCTTTTTGATGTAAGATCAAGTGGAGCTAAATGAACATCGACACGCTGAAGAAATCGTTCGCTTCGGTCACAATCTGATATCGCGCTACTGGGCTGGGAATGCGCCATTTGTATTTTCGTTCAAATCAGTACTGACATTGTGATCCGGAAACGAGAGGCACTTACTTAATCAGTAGAGTTGTATTCAGAAAATCAAAACGCCTACGAGCCGCCAGCGGTTGCCCTTTCATCACGTCGAGTCCGGAATTCTATGTTTTCCCCTTTATGATTCGAAAATCGTCACGATGAATCAAACCACAATCCTAGCACTGCTCGCCAAAATCTTGCTTGCGCTGGCAAACCCATTCTCCGTCAAAAACTTGCTCATATTTAACTCGTTTTCGCATGGGCCTATCTCGCTTATGTTTTATTTGCGTTCGTGTGTCCTACTCGGCATGCGAGGACCTTCAGCTCGATACGGCGAATCTCACCTTCCGCTCGCTCAAACTGTTTACGAACCCAGGCTCGCCATTCTGTATGTGAGTTAATCTGCGTGTTCATAAACGATGCCAATTCTGTACGTAGCGCGCCAATGCGCTCCTCAGTGACTGCGGTCGCAACCACAATCTTGTTCAGCTCCCTAATGTCCTTTTCGAGTCCGTCAACGCGCGCCGACATGTTCGCCAAGTGGGACGTAAGGTCCACCTTCAGTTCGCTAACGCGTTTCGCAATTGCGTCGAAGTTCGTGGTGAGACTCGCCACCGCAGACCGCAGTGGTACCCATCCGCCGCCAATTACCAATAAGACGGTTGCGACCTGGACGAGGTTTATAGTGCCATCAAACTGCATGAGTGTGCGCTCACTCATCTACTTGGACGCAACGTGATTTATCTTTTCAACAGTGCGTAGTGTACCTAGACCGAGCATCCCGCACAGAACTGATAGAAGAGCATTCAGGTCAGCCGGCGGAAAATGAAACATTGGCTGCACGACGGTGTAAAGAAATCCAGTTGCACAAATCCACCCGACGAATGGACGCCATCCCGACACAAACAGGTTGGTGCTTTGTGCTTCGGTCTTGTCAATTTCCATTTGTCCCTGAGCCATAGCGAGCTCGAAATCTTGTAACGCCTTCACTGCGCGCTCTCTTGCATCTGCGCTGGGCAAGAGGCTGATGAGGTCTTTTAAAACACCGGCAAGAATCGTCATTCCTTCAAACATGGCTTTTTCCTTATTGTACAATGTCCTTGGCTTCGAGGACGGTGGCGGTGAGCCGAAAGCTCTTCTTATTGGACTGATAGCGCGGGCAGCGCAGCGTCAGCTCCATGAATTCCTGCTGCTTGGCTTCGAGACGGATCACCTGACACCCGGCCGCGGCATTTGAGATGTTATCTTTGAGCAGGTTGTACCCGCCGTGATGGTGCACCCCGATGTCGCCATGCTTTATCGGAGCGCCTTGGCGCTTGTACGTACAATCTGGGTCACGGTGACCGAGGATCGTGGAATCCTCCGCCTGCCGCCATACTATCTTCTGGTGATACTCGCCGGGGGTCCAACACGCTTGCGGACCCAGTGCAATGATAAACGCGCCTCCCTCAGCCATCGGGTGCTCGGTCCAGTATTTTCCGGGATGGGTCGTTGCTTCCCACGGACCGCCAATGATTCGCCCCTGTCCATCCAACACCAATTTGACATCATCGAATGCGTTCGGCCGGTTCCGGTTCACGGTGCCATTGGGGTCGATACCCTCAATCGACACCACGTTTTGATCATCGAACCACGGATAACCTTTCGCCAGCATCGTGCGTTTAATGCGATGGCCGAGGTCATGCAGCTCAGCCGATCCTAACGGCGGCACCGGCTTTGGGGCATCGGCAGCCGTAAGGGCTATGGCTCCGCCAATCGGAATCTGCAGATCGATCGCTGCGATGGCCTTTAGCAGAGGCATCGTGCCGCACTGCTCATCCTGCGCGGAGGAGCTCCACTCGCCATCAGCTACATATTTGCCACCGACGTAGATATTCGAGAACGACCATAGGTAGGCACTTGGGACCCCGTGGTTGCGATAGCCGAATCCATTGTACCGCTCGCACTCATACGCGATGCGCTCGACCGTCCATGACTTCACCTGATCGAGGCGGTCGAAATGAAGCGCGTCGATCGCGCCGGCTTCCCAGCTTGAGAACGGCCCACGACCCCGCGGGACGTTCCTCGTCTTGCGGTTGAGCGGGTCGCCGTTGCCCAAATACGTATCAAAGTCGCACGCTGCCTCCCGCTCGTGCAGCATTGCGATTACGTACCAGGGCACGCCTGTCTTCGCTTCGACTGCCTGATACCGCGTCTTGAAGCCGATCAACTTACGTGCGAGCGCCTGTACCTCGGCGGCATGCTCCGGCCTGATTTCCATGCTGCGCCAGCGCTGTAGATATTCAGCGGCATAAGGAACGCTAGCATCTGTACCTTTCGAGGGCGGATCACGATTCACCGTTTCAGCTTGCAGCTCACCTCCCGCGTCGGCGTTCGGCAGGAGCACGTCTTCGGTTTGGATGTACTCGCCGGCCGGAGAATAGGTGACCGACATATTTCTGAATTGCCGCGCCTCTCGCGCAGTCTTCTCGGCCCAAGACAGACCGTTGCCGAATGCTACAAACCAGATCGGCAGTTCCGGTTTGCCGGCCCTCTTGCGTAGCGCATCCATATCGGCCGGTGAGCCACATTCAGCCTCCACAATTGCTCCATGGCTTTGCCGGACATACGCCAAGGCGTCGCCATCCATCAGCAGTGGATTCTTGGCGATGACCTTGAGACTGAACTGGTCGGATAGTGCTATCGCGTTCAGGACCGCAGATGTCGGGTAAGCGTCCGCGTTGTCCCATTCAATATGTTCGAAACCCTCATCCTTGGCGCGCGTGAGTTGCTCGAGGATGTTTTTGCGCCAGCCTGCCCCTCTAGGGTCGATTTGGCCTTCTCGGTATTTCTGAGCTGTATCGGAGTCGTAGAGATATGGCCCATATTGTCTCGTATTCTTCTCATCAAATAGATTGCCGTACTTGATGGTTGTGCCGCGCGCGCATGGCTTCGTCGCATCATAGCCGACTTCGGTGATCTCTCCATCACTTCCGATCGGCGTGTCGTCTCTTCCAATCAGATACCGAAACGGCTTACCTTCAAACGCATTCGATGGGGAGCCTACGACAGCCGGTGACGGCCGAGGTGTTTCTGATTCAGGAGCAGGAGCGGGCTTCGTCGTCACCGATCCAGCGGCGGAAGGTTTTTTTGCAGGCTCAGACCTGCGTACCGACAGCTTGATCCAATTAATCATCAGTTTCAGCAGATGGTGCATAGAACCTCCAGAAATAAAATGCCGCCCCGATCAGGGGACGGCTTCGTTGAGGGCTAGGCGATCTCTAAGCGAGGTTATTCAGTTGCCTCGGCGTGGCTTCGCGTTCCCATCACTCGCAGGCAAGCGGAGAGCTGACTTCTTTCGTTCAATTCATTGGGCCTTGCCAAGTTGCAGGAGCGCTGATTGCCACCAAAGCTATCCTTCGCGTCCAGAATAGCGTTACGCACGAACGCGTGCGTGAGACTCCGCAAGGCTTGGAATGGAGAAGATAGAATGTCCGAGCGGCAGATTGCCGATCCGTTCTTCAAGGACTCGCGCCGCGAGTGCTCCGCCTGCGGGCACGCATAACGTCGAGAAAAGCGCTTCCAGATTTATTGCGCCTGAGGCCGCAATAGACTCGTGGCAAGTGTATGAGTATGCATTTGCTCGTGTTACATTACGCGAAGAACGTAATTGACTATAATGGTCGGCTGCAGCAGTGCGTGCGCGTTGCCTCCGCCCGTATTTGCGTTGGTGCCCGTAATGCCGGTCGAATTCGACGTTATTATCGCACTATCGCTGTTGAAGTTGTTGAGGGCATTGCCGATGACGGGATAACCATGTGATTGCGCACCAGAGTTAGAGGTACCTTGGATACCCGTGTGCGTATGGCCAGGATCTGAAATTGTGTGGCTATGCGCCGGAATTTCGGCAGAGGTCAATATATGTGTTGCTGTGCCGCCTTTTGATCCCAGAGTCGTGCAAATAATCGTGCCGTTATCCGTTGACACAGTGCCGAAATTTCCTCCGCCAGCGGACCCACCCATGTCTCCTTTTCCTGCAGATACATAACCGCGCTTATCAATGACATTGAACGTAGTCGACCCATCTCCACTTCCATAGGTCGTTCCGACTAGAGCAAAGTAAGTGGCATAAGTTGTCCGCGAAATGGCTTGCCCAAACGGCAGCACAAAGCACGAGTTCGGAGCCGTAGTGCCCGTGTATTCGATCATGCCGCCCAATGGAATACTGTATGGAAGACCGGTCCCCAACCCATGCACATAAAAAGCTCCATCCGAGTTACTATAACTGACTACGTAAGGAGTACCCTGCACCAAAGTACCAGAAGGGATTTCTATTCCTGGTGCTAGCCGAATGACCTTCGCTGCTAGACCATCAACTGCGAGCATTATCTGCGAACCCACCGAGCCGCCGCTCGTCGTGTGCGGCACGAAGGCAAGCATTTGGCCATCGAGATGCACAAGAGTGTCAAAACCTTGGTAGCTCGTCAGAGTATAAGATGTGCTCGTTCCACCCGTGGTTATTGCGCCGGAGATATCATCTCGAAACTTCGCGGTAGCAGCCATCATGGCGCGCGCTGAGTCATTTACTGAGGAAGGTGCTTGACCTTCTGCCCAATTAATCGAGTTATCTGCGGTTGCATTGTTCGATGCTGTACGCGACCATTTCCATAGAGACATGCTTTCTCCTCGTCCTAGCGTCATCCGCTGCGGCCGGGCTGATCTACCGGAAGATAAAAATCAACTAGACTGGCTAGGATCTTTTTTGGTTCTCACGTGACACTGAGTCATTTTCCGGGACTATCGACTTCGCACAAAACTCTCGAGGGGATGCAGTTGCCCACCGGGACCTTGCATCATGTATTGCTTCCCTTTTATTGCATCGTCACCAGTTTTTACTACCTTCCACCCGCCCAAATAATCAGGCGCAATCGCTCTCAAAACTCCAGGATTAAGCGCCGCTGCACGGGCCTGTGCGTCCGAAGCTCCAGAGGCGCGCAATGCTTTATACGTTTCCAGTTCTGTTTGCTGCTGGCTACCAGTAGGATCCATGCGCTCTCCCGTGAGCAGACCGCCGACGAGATTTGCTAGCGCCGGGATCGGGGCACCTCCATTCGCTAAACCCATGAGAGCTGCATTCAGACGCTCGGCAAAGCTCGGGAGCAATCGCGCGCTTGCACCAGCCACCGAAGGCATCATCAAGGCTTCTGGGCCGCTTGATGCCTGACCATTTAGCGAAGCCGCCGGCGAGTCGATGATACCGCTGCTGGCTGGCATAACTGATCCAGAGTACCCGAATGTAGGCGTGGAAATTTCAATAGGATTTGGGCGGTCTGGCTCCCCGTCGTGCCTTGCATTCTGAAGCAGTTTAGGAAAAAGGTCAGGCATCAGACCTAATAGACCATTGCCTGCATGTTTATCTAAGAGGCCCATATCTTAACTCGTCGGAAAGGCGAGAATCCCGCCGCTCGATTGTCCACCGCTGAATAGGTTGCGCATGCCTTGCGCGATCCTCAGAAACTGATCAGCGCCCGACATCTGGCTCTCGCCGCTACCCGTTCCCGTGCGACTGGCAAACGCGGAAGCTGCTGGCAAGGCGACTCCCATCTGTGCTGCGAGTACCTGCAGCGGAATGCCGCGCCGTTGCGCCTCGGCCTGCAGTTCTAGGAGCGGGCCGTATTGCTGCGCCTGGTTGGCAGCATCGGCGGCCGAAATACCCGCCTGCATATTGGCGAGTCGCGCCTGATCGAGACCGGACAGCAGGCCGATAGTATTCGCCCCAGCGCCGAAGCTCGCTCCTGTCGCGTTCATATAATTTTGAACGTTCTGATTGTATTGGTTCGCAAGCAGTTGACCCTCGCCTTGTGACAACCCGCGGGCGAGTGTCTGCGTATTCATGCCAGACATATCGCGGCCGGCAGCTGCAAACTGTCCGTTGATCTGCTGGGTGATGTCCGAATTGAGAGCATTCAGCGCATCGGAGAATCCCGGCGTATTACGAGGATCGAGATTCGCGGCATACGTGATAGGCGACAGCTGCTTCAGATATTGCTGGTACGCATCATTAATTACGCCCGTACGATCAGCCGCGCCGCCTGCAAGAAGCGTATTCGCCACGTTCCCAATTGCGGGCGCAAATTGATTGCCCTCCTGTCCTAGCGCTGTGAGCTGCGCGAGCGCACCCTCCTCCACTCCGCTCAGTCGCGGGCTCACTGTATTCACGCCAGCGAGAATGCCCTGCAGACTGCCGACGGCAGGTTGCCATGGCGAAGTCATTGCCGTCGTTGTCTGCTGTTGCGAACTTCTGCCGCCCATTTCAGGCGATCTCCTTCTCAAGAACGACGCGCCTGCGCCGATAATCCTTCAGCACCCGCTGCCAACCCTCCCGCCCCATGATGCGTACGGCGGAACAGCCTTCATGCTTCGCGAATTGCTCCAGCGGCTTGATCAAGAGCGGCCAATCTAGCCCCTCACCCCCGCAGGCCACGACGCAGCACACCTTGCGCCATTCGGTTGCAAGCAGTTCAGTCACCGCTGCGGCGCGTATCTCTGCGCCATCATGGGCAATCCAAAGAAGAGCTTTTCCATCAAGCACAGCATCGGCAAGCGGGCGGTACGCACACAGATCGCCGCGTCGCATCGCGTCATAAATGAGATGGCAAACCTTCGGCCAAACTCGCGATGCGCTGTCGGGTGGTACGCAGTACACCTCAGCCGATTGCGACATACATGAACGTACGATCAGTTTGTGCATTGTTCGCATGCGTTACGACAAAGCTGCCGTTATTGACAGTTCCGACGTACATACTGCCGCCCGAGAGCTCGGCAGCCGCATGCACTGTGGTTGGAAAGCACAAAACACTCGAGCCGCTGCCGCACGTCTTTGCAGTCACCGTCGTGCTCGCCGCATTCGCGGCTACCGTGAATGTGCCTACCGCGTTCGAGCGTCCCTCACAAAGCTGGCGAATAGTAAAGACAATTTTTGCAAGATCCCGCTCATTCTGCGCGACGGTCTGGATGGTCACCGCTTGCCCTCAGGAGCAAAGAGCGGCTCCATACCGGATGCGAACGTCCAGGTCGTGCCGGCCGGAATGCGCATGCGCCCACGCGCCAAGCGAGTCGAGACATTGGCGATGCACAATCCCTTGGAGTTTACGTTCTGCTCTGCCGAGTAGGTGGGCGTTGACTGGATATTCTCCCGCGCCCCGATCGAGCCGTAACACGTCGATGCATCCGTAATCGGCCGAATGCCCTTAACCCGCACACGTCTGGTGCTCGGTTGCTCCTCCTCTTCGGTATCGAGCGTTGCCTCAAGCGGCATACCGGTGAGGAAGCTCATTTTGTGGTTGCTGTCCACAATAGAGAGTTGGGTGAGCGCATTCGTGCTCACGTCATCTAGCGAGAAGGTGAGCGAATCGAGTGCGCCGCCAATCGAGCCACCTGACGTGTACGCATTGGTGAAGGTTGAGCCGGTAAGATCGATGTGCGTCGCATCGACAACTGTATATTGCCAGCTTCCATTGGCTTCTGTGGTGCCCCCAACGCCATACACTTCAATCGTGTTCTGCGTCGAGCCGAGCGTGGTTGTGCCGGCATCGCCCTTGTTGTGGGATGTATCCGCTTGGCCGTAGGTCCAGCTGGCCGTATTGCTTGCGACCGTAAGCCTGATTGCACCTGAGCCGTTATTGGCTGCGCCTGTAATCGAGATAATACCGCTAGCGAGCGAGTCGAGGTTCTCCAATGTGAGCCCCGGCTTGGCGGCCGTGGCGATGTATTCCCCAGATAGTCCCGTAATCAACGACCAGCGGTCGAGTGCGAAGTCGTAAACGAGTACTTTATCCCACAGGCCGGACTGACCAGCGAGCGACTTGTAGGTCCAGTAAACACGCGTGGTCTTCGGATCGAACGCACCGATCATCAGATGCAGGTTACCGGTATCCACGTCGGCGAAGAAGGTGCGGTCAACACGCTCTTTGCCGATCGGCTGCGGATAGCCGCCAGGGGCTATCATTTGAAAGCCGTCATTGCCGCAGAAGAACAGCCGATCACCGCCGCGCACGAGTGACAGCGGAGCGAATATCCCTTTGTCCTGTGCTACTCGGTCGATCTGGAAAACATACGGCGCCCCCGACGCATAGATCATGCGCCGGATGCAGGAGTCTTGTGTAATTAATCCGTACTCGCCGCCGCCGATTGAGCGGACTATTCCCCCATCCGGCAAGTCCTGGAAGTCGGACGAGTTGACGCCACTCGTCCATGCGGTGGTGGCATTGAGCCCGCTCCACTGGATACGGTACGGCGTCGAGCTTCCGAGTCCAGATAGAACCACAAAGCGATTAACGACAGCAATATAGCGAGCTTGAGGAGGACTTCCGCCAAGATCAGCAAAAGCCATCGAGGAAGTGAGGTCAAATACTTGCGGAGTGGTGTTGATCTGGACAGCGAAAACAAAGTTATTGAACTGGGCGAGTTGCCACTGGTCCGCGGGCGGGACTGCCGAATAGCTGCCGCCGCCCTTGCTTACGTCGGTCCAGGTGAAGTTGGTGTTGTTGAGCTTGTAGAGCTTGGTCGAGGTCGCGGCGAAGATCGTGATCGAGCCGTCCGCGTTGCGGGCGTAGAAGTAGCCGCGGCATGCACCTGCAAGAGCGGCCGAGAATACGGTCGAACTCGGCACCGGGCCATAACCGTCTTTCCTCGGAAAGACGTTATAGATGATTTGCGATTCTTCCTCCCCGAAAGGCGAGACATCCGGGGCAAATTCCGGGAAGGCGAGCAGGCTCACGGAGTTACGCCCATCACATGGATGTAGGTGGCCGGCCCCACGCGCGTCTTGTTGGAAAGCTGGATGATTTCCTCGAAGATTTCATCGCGCCGCGCCTTCCACATCGGCATGCGCTCGTCGTTCACGCCGAAATTTTCTGCCTCGACCAGCGAGCCGAAGAGGTAAAGATCGGGATGGGCCGTCATCAGCCAATTCGTGGAATTGGCGGCAAGGCCGGGGATTTGCTGGTAGTACTGCAATTCGACGGGGCTGCCATCGAGAGGCATCACTTTGAGGGTCGAGCCTTCGATGGTGAAGAAACGCGGCACATCCTTGGGCCGTGATGGGAATGCCGCTTGGAAATAAGATGGTTCGACATAACGCAGCTCGTTGCGTGTGCCGCCTGAGCCGATTGAGCCCGTTGCGCTGCCGCTCCAGGTCACCCGCCGCCAGGCGAGATAGTCGCTTGGCAGCGTGGCGAAACCCGGCTCTGCACTGACCGTGCCACCGGAAGTGTAGGCGTTGGTGAAAGTCGAGCCTTGTAGATCAATCACCGTGCTGCTGATAACCGTAGCCAGCCACGCCCCATTTGCCTCAGTTGTGCCTCCCACATTCGCCACATCGACTTCGTCGCCGGTCGAATACGTGCTTGCAGTTGCCAGTGTGAGCCGAATCAATCCTGATCCATTATTGGCTGCATTGCTGATATTGATGGCGGTCGGGTTAGAGGGCAGCAGGATGGTGGTCTTTTCCATCTGCCGGACGCGCAGGCGACGGTTGGCGGTTGCTTCAAATAGTTGGATGAAATCGGGATAGCGCGCCGAGAACAGCGAGTGATCGAGCCAGTTGCCGATCGCCGTCTGAAGATCGCTATAATTTGCAAGGCTCATGATTGATACGGCGTCCGGTCAAGGTCAGGAGGGAGTTGAATGCCCGGCATGTGCAATTTCTTCTCGGCGAACTTAATCACTGGCCGCCATACCTTTTCGTAAACGTGCGGATCCATGTGCAGCGCATCGCGCACGTAAACGTGCTCCGCATGCGTCGCGAGCTCGTGCGCGTGCGCGTAGGTCTGGCCCCAGGCATCAAGGATGGATTTTTCCCAATGCTCGTGCGTGATGATGCCGCCGCATAATAGCCGCGTTGGATAGACGCGCTTGCCATCCTTCAGCTCAGGAATGCCGGCGGCGTCCTTGTCGAGGTAGATCGTGCTGCCGTCGTGGCTGTAGCCGCCCAGATAGGGAATGTCGTAACGGGTGACGACCCGAAAGCCACGATTGAGAAACGTCACAAGGCGCGGGTCATGCAACGCCTTCTTGTATTCCTCTTCGCCTAAATGGGCGAACTCAGCGCCGTGGCCCGCGCTCACGTCTTATCGCTTCGGCAGGCGTCCGGTGTAGCCGCTATTCTCGTTCGGCAGCCCGTCCTTGTCTTTCTCGCTCATTTGTCTGTCCTCAAAAATGCCCAATCGGGATCGGCGAGCTTGCGTTCCACGAGCTTGTCGAACTCCTCGCCAAAGAGTTTCAGCGTGGTATTGCCGCGCGCCCACTCGTCGTTGAGCCATTGCAGGATGATGTTGTTCGGGATCGAGGCCACGCGCCGGAAGTCGCCGCTTTGATTGCCGGCGTTCTTCCAGCGCTTATTGTCCTCAATGATCGGCTCGACATCTTGGTATGAATGGACGCGGAGATCGCGCCCATCCAGCCATAGCCGGGTGTCAAGCAATTTCCGTTACCCACAGCGTGCCGCTCGTCGCGGTCACGAGGCCGTCCGTGCTTGCGCGGATTGCCGCGATGCTCTGGCCGGCGTTAACCATGACGTATTCGACCCAGTTCGCCGGCAGGAAAGGGCTGGAGGTCGTCGCCGTTTGTGCCCCATCGCCGATCGAATAGCAGCAGGCGGAGTCCGCCACGAGGCGGACCTGCCGTGTTTGCGAGCCGAACGGATTGGTTGCCGCCGCAGACGAGGCGGTGAAGGCGACGGTCTGAGTCGTACCAAGACGTGATGCACGCTGGTTCTGATAGGCCAAGCCCATTAGACGCCTGCCTTGTCCATGACTGCAAAGAAGTTGCCGGGGATGCTCGAGCCGCTGCCGCTGGCAGAGGTGAAGCTGATCACGTCATCCTCGTTGCAGTATTGTGATCCGGTCGGAACGGAGGTGTAGATCGTTCCGCCGGCCGAGCCGGAAGCGGTCAGCGTAAACGTGGGGCTCACGTTCGTGCTGCCGATCGCCACGGTTACGGTTGCGTCTCCGGTCAACGTGCCGCCAAGTACGCAACCCACCTTGATGATCTTACCGCGGGCCGGTGCTCGGACGTATGCCGCCACGGGAGACGCCCCGACGCTCGGCGAATATGTATGGAGCTGCTGCTCAGTCCATTTATGGTTAGTAGGGAGTGCCATTTGCTACTTTCCTTATGACCAGTTGCCGTTCGTGCCCAGCGTCGGCACCTGCCAGATGCGGAAGAACGATCCGGCCTTGTGCACCACGCCCGGCGTACCGGACGCGCCCGGACGCGCGCTTGCTTTCATCTGCGGAATGAGCGTGCCGCCCCCGCTGCTGCCCACGACAATCACACCGTAGAGCTGAATGGCGACTTGCTCGGTTGCAGAGGTTGATGCGGCGGTGCAAACTACTGCGGTCGAGAGCGACGTGCCTTGGAAGAAGCCGGACAGGCCACCCGATGCTGGAGTGTTTGCCGTCGTTCCCGAGTTGCCGAAGACCTGATAGCTCGTGCCGGTCGCGAACGTGGCGGTTCCGCCGAACAGCGTGGCCCAAGTGTGCGAGGTCGTGCCAGTATTGGTGATGTTGTAGCACGCCTCGAAGAAATAGACGCCGCTGTTTGAGAGGGTGATTGCGCCATTGCCTGACGTGAACACCGCTGCCGCACTGGATGAATCCAAGCCGCTGTTGTTGTCCGCTGCGCTGTCCGTCGCCTGGATGACGTACTGCTCGGCATCGAGCATGGGCGAGGTCGACGCAGCCGCTCCCGGCGTGGTTGGCAGATAGGTTGCGATTTGTGCCGCCGTGGCCTTCTTCGTCCGTAGAGTCGAATCGGCATCATAGGCGTGAAACGTAGTGTTTGCCGTCACTGCGGCAATCGCGCCTTCGCCGCTGATAGTGTATTCCGTCATCGGAATGCCCTTTCCAAATTTCAGAAATTAAAAGGGCAGCCCATGCGAGCCGCCCCTACTCACTCATTCCGATTACTTACGACGTGGTGAGATCGAAGACGCCGCCGGACGACTTCTCGTTGCGCGCGACAAGCGCGTACTCCGAGAGCATCATGCGCCGATCCGAGTCGCCGGTCTTGGCGAGCGGCAGCGAGATCATCCGCCGGCCGTTGACATAGGCAATCGCCCACATCTCCATCTGCAGCACGAGCACGTCGCGGGCACGCATGAAGCGGTTTGGCACCACCTTTAGCTTGCCGAAATCGCTCTCGTAGGCGTCAACGGCCGCGATGATCTGCCGCTTGTCCACGTTCTCGATCTGTGTGGCGCGACCCGAGAAGGTCGAGAAAACCTGCTTGTTGAACGCGCCTGTCATGATGACGTCGGGTTTGCCGCGTTGACCCAGATCGTGTTGAGCACTCCTTTGAGCTGCTTTTCGGTGAAGGCGCGCTGGGTGCCATCAGTGCGGGAGCCGGTGCCGTCAGCTGCCGATGGATCTGAACCCGATGCGCCCTTATCGGTTGCCGATCTGATCCAAGAGAGGACCGAGGCGGTCTTACGGGCAGTCGTGTCGTTGCCCGTGACCTTCGCCTGGTTCGTGCCGGCGAGGATCGTTTCCATGTCGCGCTTGAGCTCCAAGCCCTTCAGCATTTCCTGATAGGCAAGCTCGTCATCGCGGCCGGCGTGGTCCACTGCGCGCTGGGTGCCAGTCACGCGGGCAACCTTGGTGCTGATCTGCGCGATGTTGCCGAGGCGGACGGTTGCAGTCACGTTGTTTGTGTTTGCGTCGTCGCCTTCCAGCTGTGCGTTCGTGTTATCCGCCGACGCGAGAGCTTGGGTCTGCCATTCGTGATTTACAGCAGAGGCCTTCTCGCGTTCGACCCCATTCATGAACGGTGTGTCGGTCGGATCGATGCGATAAATCACATCGGAGAGGTCTTCGCGGTTGCCGATCGCCTCATACGTGGCGAACGTATTGGTAGGGAGTGCCATTGTCCTGTTTCCTTATCGAGCGGCGGCGCGGCGTGCCGCGACGATCTTCGCCGCGATCATTGCCGCCTTGCGGCCGCTCGGGTTTGTATCGAGTTGACGTTGGAGGTTCTGGATTTCGGCGTCCGCGCCGGCGTTCTTTACCGTCGCTGCGCCCGGCCGCTGGACCGGAGGAACAGCCTTCTTGGCTGCGGTGACCGCCTTCTGCTGTGCTTCACGCCAGAGGGTTGCGTCACGGATGAGTAGCTGCACGCGATGGTCACGAAACGAGAGGTCTTTCTCGCCGTTCCAGCTGCTTGCTAGTTCCGCTTCCTCAAAACCCAGCTCTTTGAGCACAGTCATTGCGGCGCTTTGCAACTTGGCCGCCTTTGCCGGGTCTTTCATGTCCGGCACTTTCTCCGCAAAGAGATCGTCCTGGCGCTTGGAAAACTCGGCGAATTGCTGCTGCTTCTCCTGCCTGGCCCGCTGTTGTGAGGCGAGCATTTCCTGCTGGACCGCAGCGATTTTTTTCTGTGCCACGTCCCATTGGAGGTAGCGCGGGAAGTCCTCCTTGGCGAGCCGCTCGACATCGGCAATCGTTTTAATGTCTGCGAACTCGCCCTGTTGTTGCTGTTGCAGCGTCTGGAGGAGTTGCGGCAGTGCGGCTTCGTATTGCTGCCTCGCCTGTTCAATTTCAGCGGCTTCGTTCTGGCTTTGTCGAATTGCGCGGTCGCGTTCCGTCTCGCGTTCCACAAGATAGGCTTGCGTGTCGCGGGGGAGGGACTTGAACCGTTCTTTTTCCTCAGCCTTCCAAGACCTCGGCGGCTCGATGGGCGGAAGCTCGGCTTCCGGTTCGGCTTGCGCTTCGGTCATCTGTTCGGCGGGGGCCTCGGTCTGAGGGTCGCCATTGTTGGCCTGTGGCGCGTCTGATTGCGTGGGATCCGCTGCTGCCGCCTCAGGCGCTGCAGGAGCTTCCTCCTTGGGCTTGCGGCTCAATGCGGAGAGCATCCGCGCTGCCTGCGTAACGCTCATTGCCTCCGGGGCATCGGAGGGCAGCATTACTTGTGCAATATCGGTCTGTGCCGTCTCGGGAGCGGCCGTGGCCTGGTCGGTCATTTTGCCTCAGGGGTTTTCCGTCACGCCAGCGCGGCGCGGGCGGGACTATTCCGGACGTTGCGCAGTCCGCATGCGTAGTTCCTTTTGGGCGAGTTTGCCGCCATTAACGAGTCGGGTCAGATGATCCCGCACCAACCCAACGATATTGATAGCTTGCCAAAGCTTTTCGCGGGCTTTCTCGTCCATGGGGCGGCTATTCCGCCACGCTTCGATGTAATTCGCCTCAAGCTTCGCGAACGCCTCCTGCAACAGCTCGTTCTCAAGCAGCTCGGCGGCCTTTCGGCTGCGGTCAATTGCGCACGCGAGCTTGTCCTCAGTCATGCCATTTTCCGACGGCACTCTTCCAAATCTCCGAGGGCATCGCAAATGGCGTGGTGGCAGCACCTCATCGCGGTTTGGGTCTTACTTCTCATGGTTGTGGCGCTCATGGGGATTCGACGCCTTCCTGAGGACCCTGGACCCCATCAGCCTCTTTAAGCAGCTGTTCGCATACCTCGATAGCACCGTTGTGCGCGTTCAGCGTGGCAACTAATTGCTCGCGGAAGCGCTTCAATTCGGCGAGTTTCGCGTCGATCAATTCGCAATCCATTGGCATGGTTGCATCTCCTCGGATTTAGTCCTCACCACGCCGGTACGTATCGGGTCGTTCCGTTATCATCTATGCCAATCCACTTCGTTGGGTTACCGGCGACCGGTGCATTCGTGAGCGTGCCGGAAGAAGACCCTGCGCCCGCGGTGATTGTCGTTTTTGTGCGGATCAGAAACGAGGCGTTATTCGTGTAGAGATCGCGCACCTGCAGATCCCGGAATGTTCCCGTTGTTCCGTTGTTCACCTCTGCGAGCCCTGCGCTCGATCGCATCACCGCCGTATCTGGAGATGTCGTCGTATTCCCACTGCCCCACCCAAAACCATATGTGCTGCCCGCCATAAGAATACCATCCGTACGGATTCGATGGCTAGAGGTCTGATTGTTCGTAAAAAACTCAAACGGATGGTTTGTCTGCGTTCCAATTTGGAAAGCGTTCGCGCCAATGCTGCTGAAGAATTGAAAGGTGCGCGTGCCGTCCGTGATGTTTAAGCCACTGCCCGGAGCCACCACGGTAATCTGCAGCGTGCCAGTTACCTTACTGAATGTCAGCCCAGCGTTCTCGCCGAGCTTTCCTCCATCATCAAAGAGAACCCGTGTGTCCGTTCCACTCGCCATTGTCGTGCTATTCGCGGTGAGCGCAGAGGCAAATGCGAGCGTGCCTAGTGTGCCCCCTGTTCCGATATTCAGTGTCGACCCATCAGTTCCGGCAAAGGTCAAGTTATTGCTCAGGGCGAGCGTTTTGCCGTCTACGCCTGTAAGCGTCAGCGAGTTGCTGACTGTCAGCGTCTTACCACTCGAAATGGATACTGAGCCGGCCCCCAGAATGAAGGTCTTTATTTGGGCGGCAGTGACTTTAACGTCATTGCTGCCGTCGTCAGCATAGAACAGCTCTGAGCCCGCGAGCGGATTCGCACTCTGCAGATTAGAAAGTGTACTATCGGGCATGCTATTTGATCGTCTTCAAAAGAGCCGCAAGGCCGCTACGCTGTAGAACCTGCATCAATTCTTTTCTGTCTTGGTCAGCGAGATGCGCGACTTCGGCGTCATCCTGAGCCCGAGCTGCCGCGTGCGACTGCTCCTGTTGCCGAGCCGTCTGCGCCGCTAAGGCCTGCATGCGCGCAGCCTGCATGGTCGCGGCGGTCTGCTGTGCAGCCTGCGCGGCCTGGCTGAGGTATAGATTGCGGAGCGCCTTTCGGTGCCCCTCAAGTGCCGCGCTGTGCACCGCCCTCTGCGCCTTTCGGTCTGCTTCCGCCTTCTGCTGCGCGCGCCAATTGGCTTCTGCTTTACGCTTCTGCTCGCGGGCGCGCTCCGCAAGCGCTGCGTGACGCGCGCGCTCCTCCTCGGTGCGCAGCTTGCGCCAGCGCCCACGCGAGAACTGGCCGGCCGCGATTCCGGCACCGCCTACACCTTGCACGTCGCGCAGGATCAAGCCGCTCACGCCGCCTCGCAGTAGCAGGTATGCCCTGCCATCCCGAAGGAGCAGGACGTTGTCGGCGTGATTGTGGGGCATCATCGCCCTACTGCGTTATGGGCTCAAGCGCCGCAGCTTTGCCGGTATGATCGCGCACGATGCGCTTGGGCGCGTTCGCCTTCCGCAGCTGTCCCACGAGCTCGTGCACGACTTGCTGCATCGGGTGTGGCTTCATATTGCCGTTCTCGTCTTTCTCGCCGGCCTCCATAATCGCTCTGGTCATATCGCGTCCGACCTCGTGTTGATGCTTTTCGCGCGAGATTTCGAGATCGAGGAGTTTGATCTGCTTGTCGAATTCAAATTTCTTTTCGTCAATCGCCATTTGCGCCTGTGCCTTCCAGTGTTCATGCGCTTGGTCAACTGCGGCCTTGGTCTTCTCGAATTCGATCTTTTGCTGCGATTCCTGCTGCTTCGGATCGCACGGCGGTTGAATGGGCTGCTGCGCTGTTTGCGGTGGCGGCGACATAAAAAATCGGTCGGCATCCTTGTGCCCGGCGAGCCGGCTCAGTTCCTTGGCCGATTCGTAGAGATTGCGCGGCGATACCATACCAACAGCAATCGCCTCCTTCTGCGCTGCGATGATGAGCTGCAAATGCGCGAGCTGCTCGCCTCGGCTTCCGGTACCGAGCCCCACATTCACGGTCATGTCGTTTCGCCTTTTCCAGTCGCGCGGGTCGACGGGTACCCATTGATTGCGCAGACGCACGATGTGCGGCTTCGTCGCATTCTTCCGGATCGTGCCGTGTAGGAGCGTGAATAGGTCCTTGATGCCCGTCTCGGCGAAGATGCGCGCAATCAGCTTCACCTTCGCCTGCGAGGCATTGAACATCTGATTCGCGATGGTTGCGACCTGGTTCTGCAGCGCGTTGGGATCCACCCCCTGTCCTTGCCGAGAAACGCCGGTGCGCCATTCGCGAGTCGCGTCCATGTACTGCATTGCCGGGTAGATCGTCCCCGTGACATCCGGCACGGCCTGCCAGTTAAGCCCGCCCGGCTGTTTCACTCGCACGATGCCCCCTGGGCGTGACACGAGGAGATCATCGAGCGTCTCGTCCGTCGTGAAGATCTCGGCAACCTCCACCCGCGGATTATTATGCAGATAAAGATTGTCGAGCATGCCACGCAGGAGCGTCGTCTTGATCTCCTGTATGTCGCGCACTAAATCGGCAATCGAGCGGCCGAAGAAGCGGTGCGTGACGATGATCGGAGTCATCGCCGCAAACGGCATTCCATCCACGTCGACAATGTCCGGCTCGCCGTTGCGCAACAGCACGTGCCCCTCCTCGCCGGCCGTGGTCACGCGGTAAAGCCGCGGGTCATCGTTCTTTTCGTAATCGAGCTTCACATAGTGCTCAGTCACACGAATGAGCCGGTTCGCCGTATTAATGTTGTCCTCGCCCTGGCGCAGAGTCGTCTCGTTCACCGTATCGCGGGCGATCTCCTCGACCGTGTGCGCGACCAGATAACTTGGCAGCTTCTTCACCTGCTTGCGGTCAAAACCCTGCTCGATCAGCTGACTCTCGGTGCGGAACACGTCGTGAAAGCAATAGGCTGCCTCGCTAATGCGGCGTGCATTGCGTGCAATGCCCCATTCTTCCGGCGCCACCGTGTCGACACGCGCGCGCTCGACGTCGCGGCTTGCCTCTACCGTCACATCGTGCAGGCCGTCATGCTCGCTGTGCTCAACAATCTCCACATCGTCGGACGCCGCGATCACCGCGAACCCGGCCTCGTCGAGATCGAGATAAGTCTCCCGCTCGCGCAGCTCCTCCTTCTCCCACCACACCTTCACCACGCCGACCTTGGAGAGCAGCGCATCCTTGATGAACGAGTAGAGAATCAGAAACCCGGGATTGCCCTGCATGAACACGTGGTTCACGTAATCGGTCTCCTGCTCGGCGGCGCAAACGTCCTCCGGCCCGTGCGGCTCGAAACGCACCACCTCGTCGCCGCCGGCGAAAATCTCCATCAACGCCGGCATCAGCCCTTCAATGGTGTCGCTGGTGTCGGCGGAGACCGCCTTGCTGCGCCCCTCCGGCGCCGGCAGCGTCTTCGACATGTCGCCGTAATAGTAGTCGAGCGAGGTGGCGCGCTCCTCCGCAAGCTTGCTGGCAACGATCGCCGACATGCTGTCGGTGCGATGCGCCTGCAGGATCGCGCGCAGCTCCAGCTCGGTCATCTTCGCCATGCACAGCTCCCCGGTTCGGCCCCACACCCCTCCCCCGCGCCAGAAAGGATAAAAACGCGGGAGAGGGGTGCCGAAGCGCGCGCGCCGCGCGCCGGTGGAGATGATCCCGGCGCTCGCGGCACGGCGCGCTCCCGCAGGCCTGCGGACCTGCACAGGCGGGGAGCCTGCCCCCGCGCCAGCGCGGCGCGGGCAGCATCTCGTCAACGCGCAATTTTGGAAGATGTCCGGTTTTACCAGACTTGCTGTACAGTGTCAATCACAAAATATGGTCCCGGATTTCGCTTCCGCCTACGCGCTCGCGCGCTTCGGCGGACTGCAACCCGCCGTAGCTCGCACGCGAGCGGAGGCGGGCGCTCAATCTGGGCTACGGCCCATCCTTGCGGAAGCGTCGCGGGTGGCCCCCGGATTTCGCTGCGCTCAATCCGGGCTACCGTTCATGCGGGCTACGGCTTCGGGTCGGGGCCCCAGCGATTGCGGTAGCGCTTCAGCCCGAGATGGTCCGTGCGCTCGATCGCCTTGAGCTGGCGCGCCATCGCGCGCGCCTGCTCGGCCAGGTCCATGTAGGTACGCCGCAGGTCGGCATAGTTCGCAAAGTACGCCTTGCGGTCGTACTCGTTGGCTTTCGCCATTAACGACTCAACCCTGGGCGAAAACACGCCGCCCTCCTAACCCGGGATGCACTGGTGTGACATTCTACCACCGCCACGCAGGAATGCTGTCACCTTCGGAACACGCTCTCTCGCCATCTGCTCCGAGGAGCCCTTGCGTTTGTCGCTCGCACGCGCCGGCGTTCCTGCAGTCACGTCAAGTCTCGCCGCACTCGCGTCTTTTTTTTGCCTGGAACGATTTCAGGCAGTGTCACCCGCCTGCAACAGACTCCGCGCCTCGTTCGGAGTAATGTGCGCCGCAGCGCCGCAGGGGATTTGTGTACAGGGCGGCCAAACCAGGAGGATCGGAAATGAAAAGATTTCTTCTCGCAGCGACCGCGCTCACCATTGTGAGCGGCTCCGCATTCGCGGCTGACCTCGCGGTCAGACCCGCTCCAGTCTACAGGCCGCCTCCGGTGGCAGTACCGGTCTTCACCTGGACCGGCTGCTACGTCGGCGGCAACGCCGGCGGCATCTGGGCCAAGAGCGAATGGAACGATCCGTTCTTTGGCAGCTTCGGCAACAGCACGGCCAGCGGCGGCCTCGGCGGCCTGCAGGGCGGCTGCAATTTTCAGACGGGCGCCTTCGTGCTCGGCATCCAGGGCGACTACGACTGGACCAGCGCCAACACCGACAACTCCAACGTCGTTCTCACGAACTTTGGCGGAGGAACATTCACCAACCATACGGAAATCAAGTCGCTCGCCTCGGTCACCGGGCGCGTCGGCTATGCCTGGGGCCAGTTCCTTCTTTACGGCAAGGGCGGCGGCGCCTGGCTGCGCGCCGACCATACGTTGCGGGTGAACGGCGTCGACGTGGCCACCGCAAACGAAAGCACCCGGAGCGGCTGGACCGCTGGAGTCGGCGGGGAATACGCATTCAACAACTGGCTCACCGGCTTCGTCGAGTGGGACTACTACAAATTCGACAACAACAGTTCGACCGCGTTCGTCTGCACCGCTCCAGGCTGCGGCACTGTGGCCTTCACTGTCACTCCGAGCTTCAAGGAGACCGTCAATGTCGTCAAGGCGGGCATCAACCTGAAGTTCGGACCCGGCTTCGGGGCGTTCTAGCTCAACGCATCTGTCATCCCTCCCCTCTCAAGGGGAGGGCCTGCCTCCGCGGACCAGGGGGCACTTTTCCGCGGAGGCCTGCCCCCGCGCAGGCGAAGACGGGGGCCTGCGCCCGAAGGGCGCACGCAAGTCGGGCTTGCCCGACTTGCGCATTTGTGTGCCGGACCCGGTCAAGGCCGAGCCCGGAAACTTGCGTATCTGATCCTCAGATTGGGCCCGGCTGGCTTTCCCCCAGCCGGGGCTTTTTTTGCCCGCACGTCGGACTGAATCGTACAATGGTAGCCCGGGTTGAGCGACCCGCCTTCACTCGCTTCGCGAGCTGCGTCGGGCTGGAGTCCGCCGAAGCGCGCGAGCGCGTAGGCGGAAGCGAAAGCCGGGAAGGCGCGCCCCGGAATTTCGCTGGCGCCCGATCCAGGCTGCGGTCAGCCGCCGTAGCAGGCGGCGTCGCAGAAATTGCCCCAGCCGGCGCCACTCACGCCGTGCATGCAGGCGCGAAAGCACGCAGCGCCTCCTTTGGGGGACAGTTTTTTGGCCTGCGGCGCCACCACACCTTTGATGCCGCCCGTGTCGCCGACGCCTCGCGGCGCAGACCAGGCCGAGCTCGCCGTGATGCAGATGCACACGGCACCGATCGCGAACGTACGCAAACGCATGGCTTTCTCCTCTGCGTTTTGTCGCCGGCGGGATGCCGGCACTGAAAGCCATCGCATCCCGCCGTCCGCATTGCTGTGACCGGCGTCACGAAAAAGCAAAGCCGCCTTGGGGCGGCTGCATCGGCGCAATTTTGGAGAATGGTTGCTTTTACCGACTTTTGCGTACAGTGTCAATCAACCGGCGGTTGCGAGGATCGTACCCCGGATTGAGCGCCCCGCCTCCGCTCGAGCTACGGCGGGTTGGAGTCCGCCGAAGCGCTGAGCGCGAAGGCGGAAGCGAAATCCGGGATCCTCTCTCCGGCGCTCTCGCGCTCGGGATCGTAGCCTGGGTTGAGCGACCCGCCTTCGCTCGCTTCGCGAGCTGCGCCGGGCTGGAGTCCGCCGAAGCGCGCTCGCACTTCGGCGGACGAATGCGCCCCCGTTCGGCGGACGAATGCGCCCCCCGGATTTCGCTGCCGCTCAATCCGGGCTACGTCCCTGCGCGCAATTGTGGATGATGCGGCCTTTTACCAGATGTGCTGTACAGTGTCAATCAACCATCGGTTGCAGGCGACACCGCCTCAGGCCGGCTCGGTGCGCCGACTTGTGGATGATGCGCGCGCCCTGGCGCAGCTCGATGCGCTCCTTCGGCCACAGGGAGACCGCGGTGTCGTAGGCGGCGCTCGCGACGATGAAATTCGTCGCCGTGGCGATCACCTCGTCATGGGAATTGGTCTTGATGACGCGAAAAAGCAGCTCCATGCCGGTCATGTGAACATAACACGAACGCGCCGTCAAGCGCTAAGCGAGGAGCCAAGAGCCCCGCCGGCGCAGCGCACGCCAGCGGGGACCCCCGTCAACCGCCCTGCGAAATCGAGGTCTCTGCGGTTGAAGCCCTGATTATGCTGCGCTTTCTGCGCCGGTTCTGTGAGCTGCCTCACACCGGGACGCGACGCCGGGCGGCAAAAAACCAGAAAAAAGCCCCGCGAGATACGCCCGCGGGGCTTTGCACTAATCACAGGGCCGCCGGACTGGACTGGACCGACGGCACACCCGACTCTGACGCAAACCATGTCATCAGTATGGCAGGGTCCTGGGGCTGACGAGGGCGTCCTCCGCCCGCTCGCTCACGATCGCGTGCGCAACCTCGAAGCCCGCGCGGCCGCGTGCGGGGCGGGAACGCCTCACCCAGGCGCAGCGTTATTCTTGATGGTCGCAGCAAGGAGTAATCTGATGCCCGAGGAACGCAAGCAGCAAAATCAGCAGGGCGGCCAAGGTGGCCAGCAGCAGCAGGGCGGTGGTGGTCAGGAACGCCAGGAGATCAAGCCGAAGCCTGGTCGGGGCCGGGAGCAACACCAGTTCGAGGACCCGAACTACCAGCCGCAGCCCGGCCACGGCAGCCCGGACGACGAGAGCTTTGAAAATGTGCCCTCCACGGGGACGTAATCCGTAGGTTCATACCGAAGAGCGCTCCGCGCCACGGCCGAGGAAGCGCGCGCGGCACAGCATGATCCCGAAAAGCATGCCCTCGGGCTTGACCCGGGGTCGGATCCGGTTTTCGGAACGATCATGCTCCACCAAATAACCAAGTCGGCGCGTGGGCACGGCGCCACGCCATTTCGTTCGCTGGCGCTGTGACAGGGCGCCTTGCCCACCCCTGCGCCCTTCGCGCTCCGCACTCCGCAAGGGAGGATGAGCCGGCCGAAATGCGGTATTACAGGCGCGGACAAAACCGCGGATGCCCTGGCTCAAGCCCGGGCAGACGTCGTCACGCTGCGAGGCGTGCGAGCGTTCGCGCCAGGATCAGGGGCGCCAGTGGTTGAACGCGACCCCGAGCGGGACGGTGATGCCGGCGTTGAACTCGAGCGTGTGCGCGCTCACGCGGCGGACGTCCGTGTAACCGGTGACGGTGGTCGACGTGAACGGCACGGTGCCGTTGATGCCGCTGGTGCTCGAGTTGCCGTTGTTCTGGCCGAGCACGATGACGTCCTTGGCGGCGTAATTGATGCCCTTGAACTGCAGGAAGCCGCGCCAGCCGCCGAAATCCTGCTCGAGCCCCGCGCTCCAGGTGAAGCCGCTCATGGTGAAGGTGCACACGCCGACGCTGTTGACGACCGGCATTTCGCCGAGGCTTGCGCAGCCGGCGGTCAGCGAGCCGAAATTGTTGTAGAGGTCGAAGCCCGAGACGCTCCAGCCCAGTCCGCCATATACCAGAGTCTTGGGCGTGACGAAATAACCGATGCGGGCGAGCTCCGACACCGTCCAGTTCTTCTGCAGGCTGAAGTCGATCACCCCCGTGGCCAGGGTTGATTGCGAAAAAGGAGTAAAGAAGTTGCTGTTGAAAAGCGTGGAGTTCGTATTGGTGTTGGTGCCCTGCATGCGGGTGACGACATCCTTCTTGCGGTTCCAGGATGCATCCGTCTGCACTCCGAAGAGCCACGAATTGAACACGGCGTTGTAGCCCACCGAGAACACCGCCTGGATGCCCCGGTCGCGCCCCTCGGCAGTGCCGGACAATGTGCTGGTCTCTATGGTGGTGGTAACGGAACCGGGCGCGGTGGTCACGATATCGGTGGTGTTGTCCAGGGTCGACACGCGCTGATCGACGTCGCCGCGCTGCCACACGAGGCCGAGCGCTCCCGACACGTAGGCGCCGTCCCAGGCATTGACCGGCGCCCATCCGCTCCGGACTGGCGGCACAGGAAGAACTTGAGCCGCCGCGCTGCCGACTCCCGCCGCGAGCAGCGCCACCCCCGCAACCGCACCGAACAACCTCTTCACCACCGCCCCCTCGACTAACGTAGCCCGGATTGAGCGCAGCGAAATCCGGGGTCTTCCTTCCCGCATGTCGCTTTCGCTCATGCGGGCTACGCCAAAATCACGGCCGCCAGTGGTTGAACGCAACCCCGAGCGGGATGGTGATGCCCGCATTGAGCTCGAGCGTGTGCGCGCTCACGTGCCGCACGTCGGTGAAGCCCTGCACCGACGTTACCGTAAACGGCACAGCCCCGTTGATTCCGCTCGTGCTGGTGGTGCCATTGTTCTGGCCCAGAATGATGATGTCCTTGGCCCGATAGTTGATACCCTTGAACTGCAGGAATCCGCGCCAGCCGCCGAAATCCTGCTCGACCCCGGCCGTCCAGGTAAAGCCATTCAGCGTGAAGGTGCAGGACCCGGCTGCCTGCAGATCGCCCGGGATTCCAGCGGCGGTGGTGGCGGCGCAGCCGCCCGTGAGCGCGTTGTTGTCGAAATTGCTGACCAGGTCGAAGCCGGACACGCTCCATCCGAGTCCGCCGTAGACGAGCGTCTTCGGCGTGACGAAATAGCCGATGCGGGCCAGCTCCGATACGGTCCAGTTCTTCTGCAGGTTGAAATCGATTACTCCTGTGGCCAACGTCGAGCTCGACCTGGTTGGAAATACGTCGCTGGTAACAAGGCTTGAGCTCGTATTTGTCTGGGTGCCCAGCATGCGCGTCACGACATCCTTGTGTCGATTCCAGGAAGCATCCATCTGCGCGCCGATGAGCCAGGAGTTGAACACGAAGTTGTAGCCCACCGAGAACACCGCCTCGATGCCGCGATCGCGTCCCTCGGCCGTGCCGGACAAATTAAAGGTGTCTATGCTCGTGGTCGTCCCACCCAGGAGTGTGGTTGTGGTTTGGTTGAACGGATGTCCTCCGCCGCGAACCGGCAAAGGCGCGCCATCCTCCCCGCGCAGCGGCGGAGGAAAAGCGCGCGCTGCAATTTCACAGGCGCAAGCTTGAATGATGCACGCTTATCTACCATTCGGCACGCCCACAGCGATGGCGGCAGCTTTTTCCGATGTCGGCTTTCACCCGCCGCAGACATTCCATTGTTAGATCGCGGTCGGTGATGTTCCAACAAGAGACATTGGCCCAAACGCTCTAACTCGCTTTTGCATGCAAGAAGCAATGCGAGCCAGCACATTTTCCGCCACTGTGGCCGCCGCGTTACATCCGCTCGCCGCGCGATCCGGTATTTTACAGCGGCACATTGTGGAGTGGAGGGTGGGATGAAAGCGTTCTTGAGTGCGCTCGTCGGCGGCGTCCTCGCGTCAGGCTCGGCTCTGGCTGCGGATTTGAGTGTGCCGCTCGCGAGAGCACCTGTCGCGGCAGCCACGTATGACTGGTCGGGCGTCTATGTCGGCGGCCACGTCGGCGGCGGCTGGGAGAAGACCACCTTCAGCGATCCGAGCGCGACCGCCAACATGCAGAACTGCTGCACCGGGTTCACATTCGCGGGAGGCGGCCAGGCAACCGACGCGACCGCCAAGTCATTCCTTGGCGGGGCGCAAATCGGCTGGATGTACCAGATCGGCAGGCTTGTTATCGGGGGCGACTTCGACTGGTCCTGGACCCGCCTGAACGGCGATGGCGGCGCCTCTTTACTACCCACGTTTGGCACCCCTCCCGGCGCGATTCCCAATTTCGCAAGCGAGAGCTACAGCGTCTCCACAAAATGGACGGCAACGGCCACGACCACGATCGGCGTCGCCAGTGATCGCTGGATGTTTTATTCCAAAGTGGGGGCGGCTATGTCCCGGCACGAGTATGGCTTGGCCATTAACGGCCAAGACACGCTTGTTGTGTTGGGGGGTCCACCTCTGTTTGCTGTTTCTACTAGCGCTGCTCCTTTCGGCTTTTCACCTGCGAATGTCAGTGACAGGCTCGTCGGCTGGACGGTCGGCACTGGCGTCAAATGGGCGATTACCAACAGCTGGTTCCTGAACCTTGAGTACGATTACATGGATTTCGGCTCGAAGGGGCAGAATTTCAGCGCCGTATGCGCGGCCGCGCCGGTGCCAGCGGGCGCGTTCGTGGCCGGTTGCGGTCCTGTTCCAGGCGCGCCCCCAAGAAACCCGACGACCTTCAGCCCGACCTTCAACAGCCACATCTCGGAAGTCAAAGTCGGCCTGAACTACAAATTCCCATCCGGCTTCCTTTTCTGGTAAGGACGAAGAGACATAGGGGTCCGGTTGGGGTCAAACTGCGACTAGTGTCCGCGGGGGCGTGCGCCTGCTTCCGCCAGCTGCAGACATCCTTCGAATGCGCTGCACGTTTTGCTCCTCCACCACGCCCGCTCGCTCACGCTCGCGTGCGCGGTCCCCCTCCCCCGCTCCGCTACGCACCATGCCCGACTGGCTTGCTTCTCTAATCGTCATTGCCGTTTTTTCCGCAATCATGATTTTGGCTTGGCGCTGGCCTCCTCGACGGCATGGTCTTCCTTTCTGATACCTATAACGTCCTGCATGGCCTGAGAATCTGCGCGCGGTATTAAGACGTGCTGGCCTGAACTTTGGATCCGCGGAAATGGGCCGCAGTTTGCCAGGGCTCAATCGCTCTCTGAAGGACCTGGTGAAAGTGCGGACAGATGCGGGCGCCAAGTCAGCTTCCACCAGCTGCAGACATGCCACTTCATGGGCTCCGGTCCGAGAAGTGCGAAAAGCGGCTGTGAGCAGATGCAGCAACGCGTGCCCAAAGCTAAATTACTCGAAATGAGCCATCATTATGGAGCGTGTATGGGATGAGCGGCGGTGAGAGGCCCGGGTGTCCGCTTCTACTCTGTGATTTCATCGGCGATCGCAAGCACGGTTGGGGGGATGGTCAGACCAAGCTTTTTTGCAGTACCAAGGTTGAGAACCAATTCAAATTTTGTCGGACGGATGACTGGCAGATCGACAATATTTGCACCCTTGAGAATACGGCCGACCATGACACCCATTTGATTGTAAGCGTCTACCAAGTTTGCCCCATAGCTCATTAGACCTCCGGCAACGGGAAATTCGCGGATATGATAAATTGCGGGAATAGAATGCTGTGCGGCTAATCGTATGAGCCGCTCGCGCTGAGAATCGAAAAAAGGATCGTTTTCAACGACTAGGCCAGCAGCCTTTACTTGAACCAAACGCACAAAAGCGCGTTCTATTTCCTCATCCGTGCTGGCCCCAACGACCAAAGGTTCTCGTACTATTCCAGCTGCAGCGAGTTTGAAATCATCCGCCCGCAAGCTGCTCCCAGAAAAGCAATAACACCACCAGGCGGCAGCAATTGGGACATCAAGCCGAGCCGTTTTCCCGTAAGTTCACCGCTCATCAGGTCAACACCCGTGATATTCGCTCCTGGGTGGTTAAGGCTCTCAACCACGCCCTCACTCACGGAGTCGCCCGCAACGAATGTAATCGGAATGGAGCTTGTGACCGATTTTGCTGCTCGCGCTGAAGGCGCTCCGCCCCCTGCGGCGATTACGGCGGGCTGGAGCGCTACCAATTCACTCACGAGGTTTCTAAGCGCATCATACTGTCCATTAGCCCAGCGATATTCGATTCTTGTAGTCTGGCCATCAACGTATCCGAACGCCCCAAGACCCCGAACAAACCCTGCTACATGTGGCTTCGAGTCCTCGGATGATCGGCTACTGAGAAATCCGACCAATGGCAGACGTTCCTGAGCAGCCCCTACAGTCGGCCGCGCGATCCCAGCAGCAGCAAGCAGACCAAAAAATTCCCGTCGCTTCATCGTTATCCCTACTGTACCTGCTCAGTCTGGAATTGGCACAATTCGGCAGCTTGAACAAAGTTGCGGCTATTCAATCACCTGCCGCTTAACCGGAGTACCGGATCCTAGCAAAGCGACTTATGTGCAGCACGGCAGAAATTCGTGGCTCATGTCCGAATCGGGTCAAACTGCGACTGGTGTCCGCGGGGGCGTGCGCCTGCTTCCGCCAGCTGCAGACATCCTTCGAATGGCCTTGCACGTTTTGCCCCTCCACCACGCCCGCTCGCTCATGCTCGCGTGCGCCCGGCGCGGTCATGGCGGGTTGCGGTGCGGCGCGCCTGACCCGCCCTACACGATGCACCAATGGTTAATTCTAGCGCGCTACACAGTTGCTGTTGCCGCTAGAGGCGCTTGCAACCCCGCCAACGCTTGAGTCGGCGAACGCTTGCGTGTTACCACCAATCCCGCCTGGGCAGTTCTGTGCGATCGTCGTGTTGTTATTGGTGGTACTAGCATTTTGCCGTCCTCCTCGCTCGTATACCGATAGGTCAGCTTCGCACCCGCTGGGCAGCGATAGACGTCCTCCTTGGGCAAATACACGAAGTCCTGCTTGCCGAAGCGGCCATCCGACTTCGCGCTCGATGTCATCG
>JBKPOZ010000254.1:0-5758 GCA_046733355.1 Pseudomonadota bacterium
CCTCCTTGGTTTGCCCCAAATCGTAGGATTGCATCGGCTACGTTACAGCAGCAATCCAAATTAGGGTAGGAGCCGTGCCGCCCTTTAGTCCAGGAGCGGGGGTGGCTGCCCGGCCTGATCTTTGCGAGCGGTGGCGCGTCTCGGCTGGTGGCGACGGCGGCTGCGAGCGGTGGCGCGTCTCGGCTGGTGGCGACGGCGGCACAACTTCGCCTGAGCAGCGCACAGGTTTGCGGTGTGAAGTGTGTGGTTAGCCGCTAGCCCCACCGCGCGCCCTCTATGACGCACAAAGGCCGCTCGGGAGCCTAGCCGAGCGGCCTTTGGGATGAACCCAGGTTAGCGGAAGTACGCTCTCTGCCTCTTGCCGTCGCGTCGATGGGTCTTTCAACAACACGTCAATCCTGATTAGAGGGATTGCGAACAACAACGGTTCGCTGCAGTTCACTGGGATGGGACAGCAAAGTTCGTTTCAGGATAGCTGCAATAATATCGGCGTCGCTGGTAGCACACTATCGGCGAGCTGCCGACGAATGGATGGTAGCCTCAACCAAACTTCTATCCTCATCCCTGGCATCGCGAATAATAACGGCGTTCTGGTCCATCAAATAGCCGGGGTGCTGGCCTTCCCGGCCTGATCTTGGCGAGCGGTCGCAGAAGGGCTCGCGTCGGACGCCCCGACCTCAGGCGTGCTGCGGCGTCGCCAGAAATGTCTGCTGTGACGTCTCGGCACCGAACGGGATGGTATTCGAAGCGTCGGCTGCACCACAGCCGAAACCCGCCATTGCCTGCACGAGCTGAGAGGTTGAGCCAGCCAGCGCCTCGGGCTGAGTGATGACGTCGGGGGGAAGCGAGATCGTCGGGGCAAAGCCGCCGAGCTGCCACTCCACGCCGACCGCGCCCAGCGGGGCGGACCCTGTCAGCTGATTGTTAGCGATGTTGTAGACTTGGAATATGCCGGTGTTGACGTTGCGCAAGACCAAGTCCGAGGCGCCGGGGTCGCTGACGGGAGCCACGCCCGCGAATTGCCAATCCAAGCCGACCTTGCCCAGGGACTCCGAGCCAATGATCTCGTTGTTGCTGATGTTGTAAACCCGCAATTCACCCGTATTGGAGTTGCGCAACAGGAGATCGCTTTCGCCGAGCACGCTGCTGAAGTTGCCGACGCCCGAGAACTGCCATTCCAGGCCGACCGTGCCCAGGAAGGCGGAGTCGTAGATCTGGTTGTCGCTGATGTTGTGGACCTCCAAATCACCGGTATTGGAGTTGCGCACGAGCAGATCGCTGGTGCCGCTGCTGCCCCAGTTGCCGATACCCGAGAACTGCCACTCCAAGCCGATTGTGCCCAGGAAGGCGGAGGCGGTGATCTCATTGTTATCTATTTGGTAGACCTGGAGGTCGCCGGTATTGACGTCGCGCAGCATCATGTCGGTTTCGCCGAGCGTGCTGAAGGTGCCGAAGGTGCCGAATCCCATGGGTTGCCATTCGACTCCCACCGCGCCCAGCGAAGTTGAACTTATGATGTTGTTGTCAATAATGTCATAGACCAGGAATGTGCCGCTGGTGGAGTTGCGCAACAACATGTCGCTGGGATCGCTTAGGTTGAAATTGCCGAGAGTGACAAACCCCCAATCGCTCCCAACCTGAGCAAGCGGGTACCCGGCCAAGATGCGGTTGGCCCCAAGGTTGTAGATCTCGTAGGTGGCGGTGGTAGTGCTGGCGTTGCGCAGCACCATGTTGGCCGTGGTGGTGCCCGGCGGGGCCGGATTGACCATCAAGGCGCTGAAAGAGGACGGATCAACCGGGGAGCCGACCGCATTTCCATTTGCGTCGGCGAGTTGGAAGGTACTCGTCCCCGTCTGGGCGGTTGAGCCATCCATCGCCGCGGGCTGAGAGGTCGAATCCAGCGGAGCGCCCGAGCTGCCGATTGAGCCGGTCGGAGTACTGGCCGCGAAGCCGCCAAGCTGCCAATCCGGACCGGGCGCGCCTAAGTCGGCTGATCCGACGAGAGTATTGCCCGCGATGTTGTAGACCTGAAACGCGCCAGTGTTGAAGTTCCGCAGCACGAGGTCGGAGCGGCCTGCTGCGCTCACCGGGGCGACGCCTGCAAACGTCCAATCCGTGCCCACCGCGCCGAGGGAAAAAGAGCCGGTGAGTTGATTGTTGGCGATGTTGTAGACTTGCAATGCGCCCGTGCTGCGGTTGCGCAATAACAGATCGCTTTCGCCGGGCACGCTGCTGAAGTTGCCGATGCCCGAGAACTCGTAATCCAGGCCGACGTTGCCGATGAAGAAGGAGCCGGTGATCGCATTGCTGTTGATGTCGTAAACCTGCAGTCCGCCGGTATCCTTATTGCGCAGGAGCATGTCGCTCGTGCCGCGGCTGCTGAAATTGCCGACGCCCGAGAACTGCCAATCCAAGCCGACCGCGCCCATGGAGGCCGAGTTGGTGATCTGGTTGTTATTGATGTTGTAAACCTGAAGGGCGCCGGTATTGACGTTGCGCAGCATCATGTCGGTGTTGCCGAAGCTGCCGAAGTTGCCGAAACCCAAGACCTGAAAGTCCAGTCCCACCGCGCCCAGCGAGGCCGAATTTGTGACGATGTTGTTGTTGGGGGCAACGTTATAGACCTGGAATGCGCCGCTGGCGGAGTTCCGCAGCAACATGTCGGCGGTGTCGCCGTCGAAGAAGCCGCCGAGCGTGACAAATCCCCAATCGCTTCCAACACGGCCCAGCTGGTTCGCCGCCAGGAGCGCGTTGCTTCCGATGTTGTACATTCGATAGAGGTTTTGGTTGAGGTTTTGGTTGCGGCCGGTCGAATCAAGAGCGTTCGTGCGCAGGACCAAGTTCGCCGTGGTGGCGAATGTTGCCGTTTGCAGCGCGAGCTGCACGGCGGCCGCGGCGTCGACCAAACCCGCACCGGCAATGTTCTTATCGCCGAAGGGCAACGACGTCTGCTGCAAGATTTGCTTGACACGCGCGAACGTCAGATTGGGGTTCGCCTGCAGCATGTCGGCTGCCACGCCGGCTACGCTCGGTGCCGCGGCCGAGGTGCCGAAAAAGGGGGCGAACGACGTTAGCGGAGGCGGCGGATCAACAGTGGTTGCGATGTTGTCGATGCCGGAGACCGCAAGCGGATTATAAACGAGCGGCCCACCGGGAATGGCCGAGCCATCGTTATTGAACCACAGTTGCGTCCCGGCCCCGGTCGACGAGAAGGTTTCGCTCTGGAGCGTGCCGTCCAGCTTCGGAGTGTTCCTTGAATCCACCGCTCCCACCGCGAGGGCGTAGGGCGAGATTTGGTGACCCTGCGTGGTGCCCGAGTTTTCACCGTTGATCGTGACCAGCCCAGGATTGCCGATGGCGACCTCTTTGATGAGGCCCGGATTGGGGATGAGGCCCGCCGGATTGGGTTTGGACAGGTTTTGAATGGCAATCGTATAGGTGGTGCCCCTTGGGAGAGCGAGTCGGATGTAGGGATCGTTCTGCTCTGAGGCAGCGTTGTCATGTCTCGTGAAGCGACGGATGACATTGCCGTTTACGAACAGCACGACTTCGAGGTCCGATGTCACTGCCCCGTAGGGCTGGTTCCATTGAAAGACGAAGGGCACAAAGGTCCGGGGATCTCGGTCGAAGTTGCCCCCGATGGTGACGGTCTGGGTCGCACTACCGTTGCCGAAATTCTGAGTGTTGCGAAGTACCGTTGGGCCGACAGTCGCCATCTGGATCGGGTTCCACGCGGCTTGATAGCCGCGGGCGTCACTGTTGCCCGCCGAAGTGAGGAAGATGACGCCTTGTTGCTCGACCGTCTGCACCGCATTGGCGACGACACCCGTCTGGTAGAACGGTTCATGGAAATAGAGGACGTCGTCGCAGATGACGCGACACCCTGCGTTGGCGAGGGCGAGGATCCCATTGGCGAAATCCTGCTCGGTGGGATTGGCGGTGTGGAAGTCGAGATTGGCGCCGGGCGCGAGATCGTGCACGATCTGCATCATCGCGCGCCCCTCATCCGTGCCGGCGGGACGGTCCTTCAGCACGACCACTTGCGAGGCGGGCGGCAGTGCGCCGCCATAGTCCGCCGCCGCACCGCCCAGAGCATTGAAGCTGTCCGATAAAACGCCGACCGTGACGCCTGCGCCGGTGACGCTGAGATTGGTCGCGTTCACCGCCTGCCGAACTTGGTCCGGCGTGGCGCCCTTGGGGCCAACCGGTACTGCCGCGTTTTGCGCAGGCGACGCAACGGAATGGACGGTTGCCGCGGTGGCGGCCGGCAGGGCCGGGGCAACGACTGCCATTGAGCCAATGCCAGGCACGAGAGCGGCGCCTGACACGGCAGGAGCGCTCGTCATGGCGGCAGCGTCTGTCCATAGTGTCGCAGGCGCCGGGGGTAAAAAGGGCATACCCCCCAGATCGCCCTCGTCGCTCACATCGGTTACAGCAGCTACATCGCTGAGCCTCGTCCTGCGCATCTCGACCCTCCCTCGTCCCAGCTGGGAAATCGTTCCAGGTCCTCACCCGCAGACAACAGAAACTATAGCTCATGATCCATGACGCGGCGACTGAAAAGCGCCGTAGCCCGCTGTAGGAAAGACACTCGGCTGCGCTATTGTCATTTCGTCATCGCGCTGCCAGCATGATTAGCCGCTGATCGGCACGACACTGCAGGCAAAGCAATGTTTCAGATGATGGGCGTGTTTGCTGAGTTCGAGCGGGCGATGATTGCGGAACGAGTCCGTGCTGGTCTCGCGCGGGCTAGGGGTGAGGGTAAACGCCTCGGCCGGCCCCCGATTGCCCCCACACTCGAAAAACGAATCCGTGAGGCTCTGGCGACTCCTGGAAGGCCCGGTGTCCGCGTCATTGCCAAACAGTTTGGAGTTAATCCCGGCACGGTGCAGCGGATCAGCCGCCCTTTCGAGCAAGACGCGGTCGCGCTGTGAGGCGGGGCAAACGGTAGTGGCGGGCAGCTCGATTCAGAAGGATTCAGCCCTACCCCAAGGACCTGCGGGAGCTGCTCGCGCTTGCCCTGCTCTGTGCCCGGTTCGCACGATTAAAAGCAAGTCCTGGCGAGGATCGTTGAGCGATCGCGTCCTGATTGCCCAAAACCGGTGCGCTGCGCTTTTCGTTTCACCCGTGCCACCGGCAGGCAGCCTCTGCGCCCAGATGTCGGTCGTCGGCGACTGACAGCACGCGGCGACTATACGTCGTCAGTCGCCGGAGTGCGGCATCGTCGGTGCGCTCGACGCGGCCTTCGCGATTTCGCCGCTGGTGCCGGGCTTGCGGACCGGCGCGACGCCGACCGCTTTCTCGATCCGCATGAACCGGTCGAGCATCTCCTCGTGGATGCGGTCGGTCTTCTCGTGGAGGTGCGCGACCTCGAGCTCGGCCTTGATGTTGACCTCGTATTCGATGTCGGACCGCACGCGGTCTTTCGCGGACTGGCGGCTCTGGCTGATCAGCACGAAGCACGACAAGAAGATCGCCTCGAGCGACACGATCATCGTCAGCAGGCCGAACGCAAACGGATCGAACGGCTCGAACCACGGCATCGGCACGACGTTCATCGCGATCCACACCACGAACCACACGCCGTTGAGGATGAGGAACGCCATGCTCCCCGAGAACGCCGCGATCACGTCGGCGATCCGGTCGAGCAGCGACAGCTTGCTCTCCGCCGCCTCGTTGACGTTGCGCGATACCCGCGCCTGGAGCAGCGCGTTCGCCTTGCGCGTCATCCGGCCCATCGCGCCGAGCATGTCGAGGC
>JBKPOZ010000255.1:0-9836 GCA_046733355.1 Pseudomonadota bacterium
GCGCACGTCGGCTCCGCGATGCCCACAACGCGCGCACACCATTCGCGGACCTAACGAGCGGATCGGCAATTCGTCAGGCAGATGATCCGCGTTTATGATCCTGCTGCGATTGCACTTGATCGCCCCGCAATAGATCAGCAGTCTCGACAGCCGTGCGAGCGAATATGGCTGAGCGTTACCGACTCGAACGCCTGTCCCTTGTCGGCCATTTGCCCCAATCCTCTTCGGCTTCGCGCTTCACGGCAGGCGCATTCGGGTTCTTACTCTTGATCCAGTGTAGGGTCCGACCCGAGATGTAACGCGAGTCCTTGCGCTTCGAGACAATCCCTTCAAGCCCGAGCTCACACGCACGCTGGAAAACAATCTCCCCGTCACCCGTGATGTGCTCGTTGAAGCAAATAGCCGGAGCGGCCTGACTCAGCATGCCTTCCAGCGTGGCCTTGCGCCTTTCGAGCGGTTCGCGGCGCATGTCTTGCCGGTCTAGCTCGATCAGCTCGAAAGCCCACATGAAAACGCCCTCGTTCCTCTCCCAGCGCCGGATGAGTTCAAAACAGGGCATCCCGTCCGCTCTGCATGCGACTGCCTCCCCGTCTATGATGCACGAGTGCAAGCGCAGCTTGCCCATACCTTCGACAATCAAGGGGAAACGGTCGGTCAGGTCATTGCCGGGCCTGCTGTACAGTTTGACCCGTGCGCCGTCCTTGCGCGCGATTACGCGAAAGCCATCCCACTTGATTTCGTGAAGCCAAACCTCGCCCGAGGGCGGAGTTGGTGCAGAGCTCGGGAGGCAGGGTTCAATAAAAGCCGCCGGGAGATCACTCGGACGCACTAACATGACACTGCAGCGTATAGGATTTTCGGTAGTAGCGAGTCGATCCCTTTTCCAGGGCTGTGATGGGGCGAGATCGCCGCGCGTGCTGGCGTGTGTCTGGCTCGCTCAGCTCGCGATGCGACCAACAGTGAAGGTCTTCGGCGGTTGCGTGTTCCCGCGACGACAACATGCCGCCAGTGGTTTCCACCAGGACGCCGCAGGTTTTTCTTGAAAAAACGGCCCCGGAATAGGGGCCAAGTTACCCGCAAGGCAGAGCTGTGTTCGGATCGTGCCGGTCTCCCGCCCGTGATCGGGGTCACCGCGCGGCCACCTCCCGCTTCGCGACTCGACAAACACGTCAAAGAGGGGGCAGTCTAGCTTCCGACCGCTGGCGCCAACTCCCAGGCCCCTAGTCTGAAGGGCGGCAGCCGGTCGAGAGCCCTGGTCGAGCTGACCCCCAGCCCCGGGGCTCTTTTTCATGTCACTCGATAGGGCCGTTGTCAGTCTCTCCGCTTCTTCAGGCGGGTGCGCTTGCGCTTGCGGGCTCGAAAGGGCGGCTGATCCGCTGCACTGTGGAGGGGTCAACTCCAAATCGAGCAGCGATCTTGCGCACGCCCTGAGTGCGCCCACGGGCATTGAGGGCTCCGCGAATTCGTTGCTCGAGTGCGGGCGCTAATGGCGGCCCGCCGAGCCGTTTTCCCTCACTCTTAGCTCTCCTAAGGCCCGCGCCGACTCGTTCCTGAATCATCGCCCGTTCGAACTCGGCAAACACACCCATCATCTGGAATAGTGCCTTGCCGGCCGGTGTGGTCGTGTCCAGACCCTGCTGATGCAGGAATAGGTCGATGCGCAGCGCATGCAGCTCGGACAGGAAGGCGACAAGGTCCTGCAGGCTGCGACGGAGCCTATCCACGGACCAAGCCATCACACGTCAAACTGGCGCTAGCCGAGTCTTGCGCTTCATCCTTCGCCGCGATTGAACTTTGGGGTACTTTGTCCAAATCAAAAACGCGCGTTGATGGTCCGGCGCTTAGCACTCTATATTTGTAGAGAATTGCCATCCCCGTATCGTGGGGTGCAGAAGTCAGCGGAGAACGTCACGTGAGAAAAATTCGTTCTCGCTGGAACGGCAGCAGTAGGCTTGTTCGGTGCCCCACTGAGTGCACACGCAGCTGATTGCGTCATCGCTCCGGTTAGTACGTACACAGCGGCCGGCTTCTCCTGCAGCGTTGATGGAGTGACGTTTAGTAATATCCACATCAGCAGCCTCACGACTGGGACCGGCCAGGTGACACTGGGGAGGTACTGAGCAACAACGTTGTGCTAAATCTGCTTGCCCCGGGCGCAACTACCGCGACGTTGCGCCAATAGGCGAGCTGTTTGCCATTAAGGACCAAGTCAACAGCCGCAACAATGGGACCGCCCAGGCATCGATTCTGACAAACGCTTTCAGCGTGACAACGGCCCCCGTCCCCGGTCCAATCGCGGGCGCTGGTCTGCCCGGCCTGATTGCCGCTTGTGGGGGTCTGCTCGCCCTTGCAAGGCGTCGCCGTCAGCAAAGGGCCTGAAGTCCAAAATCTCTGAAAGCGAGACGTAGCAGGGCGTGCTGGTCCTTCGAGCCAGCACGCTTTCACTTTTGCAGCTCCGGCAAGCAAGGGAGGACGCTGGCACGTTGACGGATTTAAATAGTGAGGTTGGTTTGATAATTCCACCTACGCTCATCGCGCGAGCTTACCAGGCGACTGCACAGACACGTGGGGAAGTGCTTCCGTCAAATAATGTCCGCAGTCGGCGAAAGCAGAGGTACAGCCCAGGCCCGGCTAGTCTCCAGCGCGATTTCACACCTGACCAGACCGTTTACCTCTTGGCCGTTGTGCCGCCCGTCTCATCCCGCATCAGGTACTGCTGAGTGAGCGCCGGAATACTATTTTCAAGCCAATCCGCCATCGCTTCCTCGTCGCGGAGAATCTCCTCGCATATGCGAGCTGTCTCAGTATCCCCAACCTGGCGCGCCGTGCTCACAAGAATTCGATACGAGGCGATCTCCATGGCCTCAAACGCGTAACTTGCAATCGCTCCTTTCATTACCTCGTCCCCCACGAACATTCCGCTCATGGCTTGACCGAGTGCCATAACCTTGGCGGTGGCATCCTTAATGCCTGAGGTACCACCACCCCTGCGTTCGATGCAGCCGCGGACCAGCTCGGCGTGTCGCTGCGTCTCGCGGACATGCTGCACGACACGCGCCTGAAGGTCTGGATAATTCTCGATCCGGCGAGCCATGCCGCTCAACATCGTCTCAGCCTGCTCCTCCGCCGCGTGGGCATCACGTAGCCATTCCAGCAGATGTTCCTCTGCGCTCGCCATTTGATCTCTCCTCAAGGAGCTCACGCGGGCAAACCAGCCTTTCCGCTCCGGGGAGCTGCAGCACCGTACGGATATGGCTCGACTGGCCCGTACTCCAACGGAGATATGTCCGACGCGTTCCAAGCGATTCTGGGTGAAGCTTCGCGATAGCCCGCGTGAGCGCTGGGACCGCCAGTAGCCGTCCTGCGACCTCTGAACTTTCTGCCCACCGGTTCGTTGTACGGCTATGCTGAACGATTTGCATTCCCTTAGCCTCCTGACCCTCATGGAGATTGTGGCCCCTATCGTGCTCGCGTTGGGCCTTTGGTACGGCATTGCCAGAAGCCGTCGCAGGAAGGCATCACAGAGGGCTAGCGATAGAGCCACGCGCGAGCTTTACCAGAAGTAGCAGGCGCGTCGGCAAGTCAGGCCGTGAATGCGGGAGCACTCGGCAAGAAGGCTTCCGCCAAGACTAGAACTGCGCGGCGCGGGAAAGCTCAAGACCGCTCCGCTCTCGACAGCCGAGCAATATCGTGGAGTTCAGCCCGGGTAGCTGCCTCCTCACGTTGTGCTTAATCTCATGCACCCACTGCCCGTCCTTGCGGCGGGTTCGTCGGACTTGTAGTTCAGCGCGAGGCGTAATGCATGGACGTTTGTAGGAGGAATCCGCTGTTGCGCCTGCTGGGAAGGTGACCCCCGAAATCCTCATAGAAATATTCGACCCGCAGCACCCAGCGAGGCGCGGTCGGCTTGGCGCAAGGGTTACCGGCAACAACTCTGGACGGATTGAAAGCCAAAGCTCGGCAGCCGCGACCGTCGAGTTCGACGGTGAAGAGCTAATGCTATGCCGTGACTTGCTGCCCCTCGGCGCGGCGAGTTGATCTGACCGTATAGCTGGCCGTTGAAATGGTCAGACCTGCCGTTCCTTAAGGCGTGGTATTGAGGGCGATGCCCTTTATTGGGCATATGTTCCCCTCATTGACTTTAGCCGCTCGGCTCACATCCGGGCGGCTTTCTTGCTGACAAGCCCTTTGCCGTTTCCGCCCTCAGCCTCGGCTTCAATTCCGAGTTTCAACCACTCCTAGTGCATCTCCAGAAGGCTTGCTTTGACTTTCAGGCTTTTGGTCTCGTCCGCCAGCCGCATGCATTGTTCGGTGAAGCCGCGATATTTATCCGCGTCGGACATGATGGCCGATAGTGCTAGAGGCGCTCTTGCAGGAGCCTGCGGAGATGGCGCGCGCCGTAAACTTTGATGTTCTTCACGGGCGGGCCTCTCGACTGAGGGGTTCGAATCGCTGCTTGCAGTGAGGGGTTACGTAGTGCGGCGTTCAACCGTCGCCACCGGGTGCTCGGCATTTAATCGAGGAGGCGACGCTTCTGTTCCGCGAGCTTCTTCTGCGCCTGCCGCAGCTTCACATGAACCCCGTTGCTGGGGTCTTTCACAGTCTTGGCGGACTCGGTCAGAGTAGCGACAACTTCGCGCGAACTCTGTACATGCCCCTTCAGTGCCGCACGTACGACGGCGATCCGCTTCTTGCTCAGGGCCATGCCGCACGTACTCTGTCACGCCCCTGCCAGCCTAGGGTGGGGCCGCATCGAATTACTCGCGCGGCCAATTAAATCAATCCATACTCAGTCGGGCGGAGGAGGACTCGGATGGCCGGCGCGCAGTGGGACTATGACCAATAACGAATGAGTGTTTCCGCGCACGCTAAATCCTTTCGCATCGCGTCAATTGTTTGCTGATCTACTTCGAATGCAATGGTCCCTAGCTCTCTCGTTGTAAACGAAATGGCAATCCTACCATCACCAGAAACACCAAGTGCGTGAGAGAGAAGAAGGGTCATCTTCGTTCGCTCGCGGGAGTCATTTTGAGACATGCCGTTCTTCCTGCGCTAACGTCGCTACTCAATCCGGCTGAGGCTCGCTAAGCTGAGCTTTGGGCCTGTTTTGTCTGGTGGAAGCGCACTTCATTCAAAGCGGCGGCAGTCCAAACGCGGGATAGCTCGATCAGCTTCTGCCGAGCTTCGGGTTTTTCGGCCGTTTCAGCTTGCCGGAGACACTCACGCGCATAGGCGCGATATTTGTTCGCTTCAAAAGGTATCATCGCACATCACCCCACCTGCTGCTTAAGGGGATTTTTCGCGGTCGTGCAGTAAGGGACAAGACCCTCGATGATCTGGGTCCGCTTAGCGGCCAACGTGCCGGACAAAATCGCAATGCGCAATGCTATCTAGGCCCGACAGCGATCCCCGAAAAGCGTGCTCGCCTGTTCTGCTGAGATTAAAGCAGGGCTCAAAGGGCAAGCCTCTGAGGGTAGCGCATACTGCGTCACCTTTCACCTTGAGGGTCCCCGGCGGAAGCGTAATCGAGTGCACCGGTCCCGAGCCACTCATCTGAACGGCGCCGATCACGGAGCCATCATCCTGTATTTGGCCAAGCCCACGTGAGCCCTCCACACAGGTGAAAACAAACTGTTTGCCGGTGACGAATTGCCGAGCAGCTTCGGGGCTCATGGACTGTGCCGCAGCCGGAACAGTTGCAAGCAAGCTCGCAATCAAAAATGCCACCCTCGAAATCATGGTTTGATCCCCCCAATCCCAACAGGAGCGTATCCCCACTAGCCGTTGGTCGCAGGAGAGCCGCTAAAGGTTCACTCAGAGGCACTCAGGTGTTCGCGCACTCCACTGCGGATTGGATTGTGCCCCTACGCTGTTACCGGCTCCTCCTATGTAGCGATGGCGTCGGGCCCCGCGGTCAGCACGCGCTCACCGCGGCGTGTGCGCGCTGGCGTGATGCGAACCAAGCGCCAGTTCGACCTCGTGATGGGTCCGTCTCCGCCCCAGATCGACCATCGATTTTGTTGTCGACAGCTTGGGTGATCAGGGTTTTGACTCACTTGGATTGATTGCGGATATCTCCACTGGGCCTGGGGGCCCGCACCTCGCGTCTCTTGCCGATCCAGTTCCCGGTCCCGTCGCCGGTGCTGGCCTGCGCGGCCTGATTGCGGCATGCGCTGGCCTTCTCGCTTGGTGGCGACGGCTGTCGGTTCTCCATGAGGGCATGACCCATATAGGAGAGCTTCGCCTCCCGCCCGGCGGCCTTGCGGCAAAGGCGGCTGCGTGGGTTGCGGCGTCACCTGTCCAAAAAACAGCACTCGCGCAGTCTGTTTGCTTCCTGCAATGATCGGCGGTCTCTCATGCAACAAAGCTGGCAAATTGACCTAGAATCAGATTAGACGAGATGTGAGCCGCCAATCCGGAAATTTCCGATTGGCAGGGGAGGCAGGGATGGGTCGGTGGCTTGAATACGATTTGGTCGCGCTTGCAGCGCTGGTCTTCGGAATTGCCGCAGTTGAGTTTCTGGCAATCAGTTTCTGAATAGTTTGTAGGGTGCGGCGTTACGGGTGGAGATCGCAAATGGATAAGACCGTGATCAGTATCATGTTGTTGCCCGGCATGCTCGCGCTTGTCGCCGGAATAATGCTCGCTGGGACACTGGCCAATCTCAGCAACGTAACCGCAAGCGGCACCAATAAGGCACCTTCTAACCTCGATTAAATAGAGGCTGTACTAGCGTCAGCTTCCGGAATGCTCCGGTTCAGGGGAGTTCCGGGGCTGCTTTGTTTGAGTCGAGGTGGAGTAAGATGCGTGAGGCGAAACAACAGCAGCCGCCGTAACAAGGTGATTCAGCAGCGAGAGTGGCGCGTCGCGCTCATGCGATGCCGGGGCGAGTTTTTGGGCTATGCGAAAGCCGCCACACGTGAGGGCGCCGAGAACGAGGCGGCGAGGCTGTTCAGTCTTACTGAGTTTCAGCGACGAGCGCTTCTGTTGCAGGAACGGCTTTAGGCGTTCCTCCCCACGTCCGAATGCTGTCGATAGAAAAGACCGCCCGCTGGTGAGCCGAGCGGCTGACTTGCCCGAACGGAAAAGCTAATGTGAGCATCTATCTGCAGCATGGTCCAGTGCAGCACTATTTGCCGTCCCTCGGATGCTGGATCAGTGTCTTCGACAAGCTCCCAAGCTGCTTTGAAATCCGCGCCAAGCTCATTGAGCAATTTATCCATCTTGGATTCCAAGGAGGGGTTCGTCTGTTTTTCATATTTTGTTGATCGATCTGCATCAATTCACAAAACGTTTCCATCCGATTGGCGTCGCTATCTATGGCCTGAAACGCCTTGATCGCCGCCTCGACCTGTGAGCTGGCGCCTAACGCGGGAGCCATCATGAGCGATAGCGCGAGTGGCATAGCAAGAGCACGCATTGTCGTGCGAGCGGCCCGAGACGTAGCGCGAGTCCTTGCGCTCGGAGACGATGCCTTCAAGGCCCATCCGGCAAGCGTGCTGGAATACATCCACGCCGTCCGCCTCAATATGCTCATTAAACCGCAATCCCGGTACGGCACTCCCGAGCAGGCCCGTGAGTATTTCATCTCCAAGTAGGCTCGCGAGCCTCGCCTTGCGCATCACGAACGGCTCACGCCGCAGGTCATCTCCGTTCAGTTCGATCAGATCGAAAGCATAGAGGAAAACAGTTTTGTCGTACTGCCGATAAGAGATGCGATCAAAAGAGGCGATCCCATCCTCACCGCATGCAACGGCCTCTCCATCTATGATGCAAGAGTGTGCACCTAAGCGGGCCATAGCTTCGACAATCAGCGGAAAGCGCTCGGTCAGGTCATTGCCCGAGCGGCTATAGAGCTTCACGCGCTTGCCCACCTTGCGGACGACAACGCGGAAGCCATCGTGCTTGATCTCGTGCAGCCATTCGTTCCCGCATAGAGGAATTTTCGAGCCTGCGGGAAGGCACGGCGGAACAAAGCCTGCTGGCAGAGGACCAAAACGCGGCGACATGCGCCGGTAATAGAATCCCGCCGTGACCATGGCTAGTGGCTGTTACCCCAACAGAAGGGCCTCACGGCGTCACAATCACGGTCGGATGATGGCCAATGGTCTCTCCCGACGACATGCCTTTAGATCAGACGCATCGGGCTGTTCCAAGTATCCTCCGCCTCGGCCTGGCCACTCAGAAAACTTCTTTCGGGCAGGGATGGATGATGGCCCAGAGTTCGGGGCCGTTCTTTACCGTCTTCATGTCGGCGGTGAGCCCGCCGTGGCGGTCGATCCATTTCTTCACTGTCTCGGGGTAGTAGGCCAGCATATCGGCGGAGGCCCAATAGGTCGTCACCTTGATGCCGAAGGTATAGGCCGTGTCGAAATGGGCCGTGTGAAAGCCGAGGCTCGCGCGCGGGGTGGCACAGATCCGGTTGAGCGGGACGATCCCGAGCACCAGCGTGCAGGAGGAGTTGCAGACGCCGTCGATGATAACCCGCTCTCCGCTGTCTCGGATGGCGGCGTATTTGCGCTTGTACTGGTCGATGAAGCCGCCATAGTCCTTGCGGATGCGATAATCCGCAAGCGCGGGGCCAGCTGCTCCACCGATTACGCTTCCCGCGCACACGACCGACAAGAAGAAATTGAAATGATGCAACCCCGGCCCCAGCGCCCGATACGCCGTGTGATCATGCGGCCTGTGGTCCGGCAGAAGTTTGGCGCTCCCCTCAATAACCCAAGCCTCGTTAATTCGCAGTGCTCTTTTAGCGGACTACATCCCATCGGTTCAAACACTGACGCCAAGGCGCCATCCACGCTTCCGCCATCTGTTATCGTGACGAAATGGATTTGGCGTCCAGCTTGGCTCAGGGCTCTGGCCACATTCCGCGCACTCGGCCGTCTTTGGGATTCCCAGACAAGTCGGGCCTCGTGGGGGGAAACTTTGGGCACAGGGATGTCCTGTTTCATCGCTACACGGTGCTAGACCCGCTCGTCTTCTCTGCAAAGCGAACGAGCACTAAGGAGCTGTTCAGGCGTGTCGACTGCAGCAGTCTGCCGAAGGTGAATCCCGGCTATCTCACGCTGGAGAATGTCACGCTGCTGCCGCATCTCGGCAGCGCCACCATCGAGACCGGCGATGCCATGAAGGCACCGAGCTTTGGAGAACCTGGATGCGGTGCTGCTGAATGGCACCGCCGCACCGGATCGGGTGGCCTGAACGAGCAAGGGCGGCTGCTTCCGCTGCCCGGCCCTGATTTCGTCAGGCCAGCGCGCGCGCAAACAAGCCCTGGAGAGGCTACGCCACCCCGTTCAGAGATTGTTCGAATAACTGAGCGTAACTCCAGCGGTGCGCCTCCAGTCCCCTTCGATACCACTGGCACGACAGCGTAACCCTCACGGTCGATGCGCCAGCCGGTGATTGCGGCTGCAGGCTCGCCTCTCGGTCCGATCAAGCCGCGCGATAAAATTCGTTCAGTACGGTTGCTCAACAGAGCATTACGTATCGATGACATTGGACCACAGGTTGAGTAAGATATTTTATTGCGGCTTCGTTCGGCCGCCTCAATCTCCGAGCGCGAGGATCTTATGCCTGGACCAAGAATGCCGGGACGGAATTTTCTCTTTGTGCCTGGGCCCACCAACGTACCGGATCGAGTGACGCGCGCCATGATGGTGGCCATGGAGGATCATCGATCGTCGAAGTTTCCCGAGCTGACGATGTCATTGTTCCAGCAGCTCAAGAAGGTCTTCAAAACGGAGACCGGCCAGGCCTTCATATTCTCCGGTAGCGGCACGGGTGCCTGGGAGGCGGCCCTAACAAACACGCTATCGCCGGGGGACAAAGTG
>JBKPOZ010000256.1:0-6814 GCA_046733355.1 Pseudomonadota bacterium
AACCTTTGGTGCACAAATCAAAGCACCACAACCACCTGCATTTCCTCGCCCACGGCATGGGATTGGTCAGTCATGAGGCGCCGCGCCTGACCGCCAGAGGACCGGTGCCCTACGACGCCATGGATGCCGACCGACCGCTCGAGGCCGGAATGGTCATTTCGGTGGAAACGACGCTGCAGCACCCGCAGCGGGGTTTCATCAAGCTCGAGGACACGGTTGCCGTGACCGAGAGCGGCTTTGAGATCTATGGCGAGGGTGGGCGCGGCTGGAACCGCGGCGGTACGGCGCTGCGCGCAGCTGAACGCTAGATGCTGATGGCGAGCAGCGCAACGATGCCGATGCCGATCACCAGGATGGCCAAGGCAACAGGATCGTAATCGAGCCAATGGCCACGGCTGTGAACTCGCATGACGCCCTCACCTGTAAGCAACCACAACCGCCATTCTGGTTCGGCCGAAATCAGCCGTTGATGGCTTTTTCACCATTTTAGTCGCCCGGCGAGCCGCAACGGTTCAAACTCGCCCGCAAGATCGAATGGCAAGTGTACGAGAATTTTCTCAATTGCCGCTTTACGCGGCAGTGCAAATTCGCTGAATCCGATTAGGACGGCGGATAATCGGGGATACACCCCGACGCTACGCTCGTCCTACAGCATACCGGAACGCGTCTATGAGCACGCAGCAGCAGGATCTCCTGTTCGAGGTAACGGAGGGCATTGGCCGGGTGACGTTCAACCGGCCCCAGGCGCGCAATGCCTTCACGTTCGCCATGTACGAGCGGCTTGCCGCTATATGCGAAGAGGCCAACAAGGACCGCTCCATCAAGGTGCTCATGCTTCAGGGCGCGGGAGACAAGGCTTTCGCCTCAGGCACCGATATCAACCAGTTCCGCGAGTTCAAAACGCCGCAGCACGCCCTCGAATATGAGGCGCGCATCGATCGGGTGCTTACCGCGCTTGAGGAATGCCGCGTGCCGACCCTTGCCGCCATAAACGGCGCCTGCACCGGGGGCGGCGCCGGCATTGCGGCCTGCTGCGACCTGCGCATTGGAACGAAGACGACGCGCATGGGCTTTCCTATCGCGCGCACCTTGGGCAATTGCCTTTCCATGTCGAGCATCAGCCGGCTCACCGCCCTGGTCGGCCCGGCCCGCGTGAAGGACCTGATCTTCACGGCGCGTCTGATCGATGCGGAGGAGGCGGGGCAGCTGGGTCTCCTGAATGAGGTCGTCGACGATCTTGCCGCATTGCAAAAACGGGCTCAGGAGCTCGCCACGCTCATTGCCGCGAACGCGCCCCTGACGCTCAACGCGACCAAGCAGGCGCTCTCCCGGCTGACGCGGCGCCTGTCGCGGGAAGAGGGGGAGGATCTGATCCTCATGTGTTACATGAGCAACGACTTCCGCGAAGGCCTGGACGCATTCCTCAACAAGCGCCAGCCGCAGTGGCGCGGCGAGTAGGTTTTCCCCATGAGCAAGCACGAGGCGCTGCCGATCGGCCCATTGACCGGAATTAAGGTTATCGATCTCACGCATGTGATGGCAGGCCCCACCTGCACCATGATGCTGGCCGACATGGGAGCGCAGGTGATCAAGGTGGAAAAAGCGCCGAAGGGCGACGACACGCGCCACATGGTCCCGCCGAAAATCGGAGATGAGGCCGCCGCGTTTCTGATGATGAATCGCAACAAGCGGGGTATCGCGCTGGACCTCAAAACAGAGGGCGGCAAGGAGGTGCTCCGGCGCCTGATCGCTCCGTCGGATGTGCTCGTGGAGAATTTCGGCCCGGGCGTGATGGAGCGCCTCGGCTTTGGCTACGAGGATCTGCGCAAGCGGCACCCCGCGCTGATCTATTGTTCGCTTTCCGGCTTCGGCCGCACGGGACCCTATCGCCACCGCCGCGGCTTCGATCTCGTCGCCCAGGCGATGAGCGGGATCATGAGCTTCACGGGCGAGCGGCCCGGTGGACCGCCGGTGAAATGCGGCGCGCCGCTCTCGGACATCACTGCCGGCATTCTCGCCGCGATGGGGATTCTCGCCGCCTATGCGCATCGCCTGCAGACCGGGCAGGGGCAATGGGTCGAGACGTCGCTATTCGAGGCGGCGCTGGTGCAGACCTACTGGCAGTCCGCCATCGCGCTGGCGACCGGAATCGCTCCGCGCGCCATGGGCTCCGCCCATCCGCTCAACGCGCCTTACCAGGCGTTCCAGGCATCGGATGGCTGGATCGTTGTCGGCGGAGCCAATCAGACGAACTGGCTGCGGCTCCTCGATGCGCTGCAGGCGCCCGAGCTTGCCGAGGACCTCCGCTTTGTCACTAACGCAGATCGCATGGCTCACCTCGATGAGCTTTCGGCGGAGCTGGGCAAGCGGTTTCGCACCCACCCGGCCAGTCATTGGCTCGAGAAGCTGGAGCAAGCCGGCCTGCCATGCGGCCCGGTCTACGACATGCTGCAGGCGCTCGCCGACCCGCAGACGCTTGCGCGCCAGATGGTGGTGGAAGTGGAGCACGCGAAGGAAGGGCGCGTGCAAGCGCTCGGCCTGCCGGTAAAATTCTCAAAAACGCCCGGCAAGGTGCGCACCGGCGCGCCGCTCTACGGGCAGCACACCCGTGAGGTCTTGCGTGAGCACGGCTTCACCGATGCGGAGATCAGCGCGCTGCAAAAGGACAAAGCGGTGATCACGGCATTAGAGCCTGCGGACGCGGCGTAGCAATCGTACCCCGCATGAGCGCTGGCGACATGCGGGGAAAGGCCCCGGATATCGGTTCCGCCTAGGCGCTCTGCGCTTCGGCGGACTCGAGCCCGACGTAGCTCGCGAAGCGAGCGAAGGCGGGTCGCTCATCCGGCTACAGTTCTTCACCCGTGCCAGGGAGGAAGTCGTGAGTTCAAGAAACATTTCGGCTGTTCGTATCGCGGCTGCATTGTGCGCTGCTTCCGTCATGGGTGCGTGGCAGCCGGGCAAGCCCATCGAGTTCGTCGCGACTGCCGGTCCGGGCGGAGGCACCGATAATCTCGCGCGCGCCATCCAGAATGCGATCACCCGGAACAAGCTGAGCGAGCAGCCGGTCGTCGTCATCAACAAGGGCGGCGGCAGCGGCGCCGAGGGCTACACCTATGGCAAGGCCATGGCCGGCGATCCCCACAAGGTGATCTTCGGCACATCGAATGCCTGGACCCAGCCCATGGTCGCGAAAGTCGCTTTCAAGCACACCGATCTGACGCCGATTGCCGCCATGGCGCAGGATGAGTTTCTGCTCTGGGTGAAACAGGATGCGCCGTATACTGCCGTGCGCGACTATCTCGCTGCGGCCGCAGCCAAGCCTGGCGAGTTCAAGATGGGCGGCGCGCAATCCAAGGACACGGACGAAGTGCTCACGCGGATCATTGAAAAGACCGCGCATGTAAAATTCACCTATATCCCGTTCAAGAGCGGCGCCGAGGCGGCGGTGCAGCTGGCAGGCGGACACATCGACTCTCACGTCAACAACCCGAACGAGAGTCTCGGCCAATGGCGCGGCGGCACCCAACGCCCGCTCTGCGTGTTCAGTCCGCAGCGGTTGCCCGAGGGGCCGCTGATCACCGCCACCGAAGGGTGGCACGACGTGCCCACATGCGTGGAACAGGGCCTCGATATTCCTCTCTACCAGCAACCGCGCACCGTATGGCTCCCCGGCAAGGTGACGCCGGATCAGGTCGCGTACTACGTCGAGCTGATGCGCAAGGTGCAGGATACGCCCGAATGGAATGACTATATCGAAAAGAGCTCGCAGACGAGCACGTTCCTTGCGGGTGCCGATTTCGAGAAATTCATGAGCGAGGATATCGAGCGGGTACGCAAGGTCGCCGCTGAGCAGGGCTGGCTCGTGCATTGAGTCCGGCCTGTCATTGCGGCCGGGACCCGAAGGGCCGAGCGACGGAATCCATAGCCCGAAGCCCGTGGCTTTGGATGCCGAAGGGGCCAGTTCGCGGCGCCATGGAATGATGACACTGTGACGGTCTCGCGCCGCGCGCTGGAGCTCATGACCGCAGCGCTCACGGGGAGTTTCGGCGCGGCGGTTGCCATATCCAGCATGGAGAACGGCATCGGCTGGTCCGCGGAAGGCGTTGACGCGGGCACGTTTCCGTTCCTTACCGGGCTCATCATTCTGCTCGGCAGTCTCTACAACATCGGCCGTGGGCTTGTGGAAGAAGGCGGCGCGCTTGCCTCGGCGCAGCTCCTCCACCTTGCGGCCTTGTTCATCCCCGCAGCTCTATTCGTATCCCTCATTCCGTTCATCGGCCTTTATGCGGCCGCGGGCGCGTACATGCTGGGGACCCTTCTTCTGCAGAGCAGGCGCTCGTTGCCAGCTTCCCTCGCGATCGCGCTTGCCACGCCCGTTGCGCTTTATCTGATATTCGAGCGCATGTTTCAGGTGTCGCTGCCGCACGGGGCGCTTGCCGGGATGCTCGGCTTCTGAAGGCACCATGGAGAACCTCGAGCTTCTCCTGCACGGTTTCAGCATTGCGGTGACGATTCCACATCTGGCGCTGATGCTCATCGGCGTGCTTCTGGGCATTCTCGTCGGTGTCCTGCCCGGGCTGGGCGCGCCCAACGGCGTTTCACTGCTGCTGCCGTTGACCTTCGGCATGACACCCGTCTCCGCCATCATTCTCCTGTCCAGCATGTACTGGGGTGCGCTGTTCGGCGGCTCCGTCACATCGATCCTGTTCAACATTCCGGGCGAGCCTTCCTCGGTCGCGACGACTTTTGACGGCTATCCGATGGCGCGCGACGGCCGGCCGACGGTTGCTCTCGCTACCGCCTTCGGCTCGGCCGCATTTGGCGCTCTCGTCGGCGTGGTTCTGATCACTTTCCTTGCTTCCTGGGTCGCGCGCGTGGCGCTCGCGTTCGGACCGCCGGAATTTTTCGCAGTCTATTTTCTCGCCTTCGCCAGCTTCGTCGGCATGGGAGGAGCGCCCATGAAAACCGTGGTGTCGCTTGCCATCGGCTTTGCGCTCGCAGCCGTCGGCATCGATACCGTCTCGGGCAGCGTGCGGCTGACCTTCGGGGTTGACGAGCTGGTGAAGGGGGTCAGCTTCGTCGTTGCGGTAATGGGTCTCTTTGGCATCGGCGAATTGCTCATCGCGGTCGAGGAGGAATTTCACGCCCATGCCGTGTCATCGAAAATCGAATGGCGAGAGGTGATGCGCGCCCTCGCGCGCCTGCCGCGCTATGCCTGGGCGCTCACTCGCAGCGCGGCGATCGGCTGCTGGATGGGAATCACGCCGGGCGGACCGACGGCAGCCTCCTTCATGAGCTACGCACTTGCCAAGCGCTTCTCGCCAAGAAGCCGCGCCTTTGGCTCAGGCGAGCCGGAAGGCATCATCGCCCCCGAAGCCGCCGACCATGCGGCCGGCACGAGCGCGCTTTTGCCCATGCTCTCGCTCGGCATTCCAGGCTCCGCAACGGCGGCGGTGATGATGGGGGGACTGATGATCTGGGGGCTTAATCCAGGTCCGATGCTGTTTATCGATCAGAAGGATTTTGTGTGGGGGCTGATTGCGTCCATGTATGTGGGAAATATCGTAGCCGTGGTGCTGGTGCTGCTCACAGTGCCCGCATTTGCAGCCCTGATGCGCATCCCATTCTCCATCATCGCCCCGCTGATCGTCATCATCTGCACTGTCGGCGCGTATGCGGTATCGAGCTCTTATCTCGACGTACTGCTCATGCTGGGCTTTGGCGTGGTCGGATATCTGTTCAAGAAGCTCGCTTATCCATTGGCACCGCTCGTGCTCGCCATCGTCATCGGCGACAAGGCGGAGGACGCCTTTCGCCAATCCATGCTGATGTCCAAAGGCTCGCTGGCAATTTTCTTCAGCAATGCGCTGGTGACGAGCCTGGTGAGCGCGGGGATCGTGCTCCTGCTGCTGCCGGCCGTCTTGCACCTGCTGCATGCACGCAGGACGACGGTCCCGCTCGATTAGCCTGAGCTACTAGCCGCATCAGTGAGCCAGTTCACAATTGGCAACGCCCCGCGTCTGGCATTCTCGCCCGGGGTGGGACGAATGATGGACCGGCGGGCGCTTATCTGGCTGTGGATCGGGGTCGCCGTCGCGACCTTCGCGCTGCTTTACCTCGGCTCCTCGTACTGGCCAGCGCAACTCGGCAAGCCCTAGCTCCAATGCTTCCAACCAATTCGGCAGCGTCAGACGTGTCAGCCGTCTTGATCACACCGCCCTTGACAGGAACGGAACATGAACTATGTTCACGTGATGTTCTGTGGAGGGAAATGCATGCGCTGTTTTGGAAGGGATGAGCCCGTGGTGCTCGCCTCGCTTGCCTTGCTCATCGGAATGATTGCGATTTGGGCGCAGGTGCTGGCGATTGTTTGAGAGAACGAACCGAAGCCAAAATGCGAAAACGAACTGAACCCAAGCCAAGACCGGAAGTGTCGCATGTGCGGGGGAGAGTGGGGGATTGTAGATTATTGCAATTTACAATGGGCAGCGCTGATCTTTTCCCGACCCATTGTGGCTTACGAAAGAAGGAGTTGGACATCGATTTTCGACTAAAGCATGAGCGCAAGGGGCGCAAAGCACTGGGGAAAGCGGGGTCAGGCGCGGACGCCTGAATAGACTTCGCGCGAAGCGCTTCGCACAGTCGACCGGCCGCCGCGAATCGGTGGGAGCGCCATGCCCGGTTTTGTCCATCTGCACGTCCATTCCTCCTATTCGCTGCTCGAAGGCGCGATTACCATTCCGCGCCTGGCCGAACTCGCCAAAGCCGACCGGCAGCCGGCGCTAGCGCTCACAGACACGGACAATCTGTTCGG
>JBKPOZ010000257.1:0-9030 GCA_046733355.1 Pseudomonadota bacterium
GCCGGCGGCCGCGCCACGGTATCGTCGAGGCGTTGGATCATGGCGTCGGTGGCGTCGCCGATCTCGCCGATATGGATGTAGTCGATCTCCGGATAGTTCTCGGGGGCAGCCGACGCCGAGGGCCCACCCAGCATTACGGCCTTGCCCGCCCTGTGTGCCCGCGAGGCGATGTCGTGAATATGGACCGCCTGCACATGCATGCCGCTGATCATGACAACATCCGCCCAGGCGAAATCATCTGCCGCCGCTTGCGCGATGTTCTCGTCGATGAAGTGCACCGGCCATTGCGCCGGCATGTAGGCCGCTACCAGCAGCAGCCCTTGCGGCGGCATGAAGGCGCGCACCCCCTTCATCAGCGGGAATGCATGATTGAACGTGCCGAACGCCGGCGCGTAGCGCGGGAACACGCACAGGATGCGGCGGCTGTTTTTCACCGCAACGGGAGAGCGCAGGCGAACCTCCTGACGTTCAGGAAGGGCAGCCTACCACATTGCCTCGCCGTGACCGATCATTATATGTAAGCCGCGCGCGGGCCCTTTGTGGCCCGCAAATTTCTTCCGTTCCGTGAACCCGAATGAACCTGCGCAACATCGCCATCATAGCCCACGTCGACCACGGCAAGACGACACTGGTCGACCGCTTGCTGCAGCAGTCGGGCACCGTGCGCGACAATCAGCGCGTGGCCGAGCGGGCGCTCGACTCCAACGATCTCGAGCGCGAGCGCGGCATCACGATCCTCGCCAAGGTGACCTCGATCCTTTGGCGCGATGTGCGCATCAATATCGTGGATACGCCCGGGCACGCGGATTTCGGCGGCGAGGTCGAGCGCATTCTCAACATGGTGGACGGCGCGCTGCTTTTGGTCGACGCCGCCGAAGGCCCGTTGCCGCAGACCAAGTTCGTGGTGTCGAAAGCGCTCAAGGTCGGACTCAGGCCGATCGTCGTCATCAACAAGGTTGACCGCGCGGATGCGCGGCCCGCCGCGGTCGTCGACGAAGTCTTCGACCTGTTCGCCGCGCTCGATGCCAGCGAGGCACAGCTTGATTTCCCCGTGCTCTACGGCTCCGCCAAGCAGGGCTGGATGGCGGATTCCCCCGAAGGGCCGAAGGAGGGGGGCATGACCACGCTTTTCGACCTGCTCACGACCCATGTGGCAGCCCCACAAGTGGAGCATGGTCCCTTTCGCATGCTGGGCACCATTCTCGAAGCCAACCCGTATCTTGGCCGCATTGTCACCGGTCGCATCACATCCGGCATGGTGCGCCCCAATCAAAGCGTGAAGGTGCTCGACCGCAACGGCAGACTCGTCGAAGAGGGGCGCGTCAGCAAGGTGCTCGCCTTCCGCGGTCTCGAGCGCAGCCCGGTCGAGGAGGGCTCGGCGGGCGACATCGTAGCCATTGCGGGACTGCCGGGTGCAACCGTGTCCGACACGATCTGTGCGCCGGAGGTCACGACACCACTCCCGGCGCAGCCCATCGATCCGCCGACTATTGCCATGACCTTCCGCATCAACGATTCACCGCTTGCGGGCACGGAAGGCGAAAAGGTGCAAAGTCGGGTCATTCGCGAACGCCTGCTGCGCGAAGCGGAAGGCAATGTGGCGCTGCGCGTCAGCGAGTCGGGCGAGAAAGACGCAATGGAAGTGGCAGGGCGAGGCGAGCTGCAGCTTGGCATTCTGATCGAAACCATGCGACGCGAGGGCTTCGAACTTTCCGTTTCACGCCCCAAAGTCTTGTTGCAGCGGGATGCGCAGGGGGAGCTGATGGAGCCGGTCGAGGAGGTCGTCATCGATGTCGATGAGGACCATACCGGGATCGTGGTGCAGAAGATGTCCGAGCGCAAAGGTGAAATGATCGAGATGCGTCCCTCAGGCGGCGGGCGCGTGCGCCTGATCTTCCACGCGCCCACACGCGGGCTCATCGGCTACCAGGGCGAGCTGCTCACGGATACGCGGGGCACTGCGGTGATGCACCGGCTGTTTCACGCCTATGCGCCGTATCGGGGAGATATCCCGGCGCGGCGCAACGGCGTGCTGATCTCGACTGATCAGGGCGACGCCGTTGCCTATGCGCTGTGGAATCTCGAGGATCGCGGACCGATGATGATCGAGCCCGGCTGCAAGGTCTATCGCGGCATGATCGTCGGCGAGCACAGCCGCGGCAACGACCTTGAGGTGAACGTGCTCAAGGGCAAGAAGCTCACCAATATCCGTACCCATGCCAAGGACGAGGCGGTGCGGCTCACCCCGCCCATGCGGATGACGCTCGAGAAGGCGCTTGCCTATATCGCCGACGACGAGCTGGTCGAAATCACCCCCAAGGCGATTCGGCTGCGTAAAAAGCTGCTCGACCCGAACGAGCGCAGAAAGCACGAGCGCCGCAAGGAGCCGCAAGCCGCGAGCTGAAACGAATCAGAATGGCGGAGGGCCGACTTTTCGCTGTTCGCGGGTAAGCGCGCACCCAACGATTCACAGCCGCAGCGAACCGTCCGGCGGTTTACGACATTTCTCAGGGGTGCGTGGCGCGGCGGCAACATCCTGCCAGGCGTGCAAGTTGTGCCCATTTTATGCGGATTTCTGACGCCGGGCAGGCGGCAAACAGGGGCACGGCCGGCGCGGCATTAACCTCAGGTTAAACATAATACTTGAAGCGTGTCGTGCTCATGTTTCTTAATACGCGCATGAGCACAATCCTCATCGAGGTCCGTCGCGCGAAGCCGTCCGATGCAGCAGGCATCGCGACCACGCACGATGAAGCGTGGCGAGGCGCTTACCAGGGCGTCATCCCGGGACCCGAGCTCGACAAGCTCATCAATCGCCGCGGAGCGCAATGGTGGGACAGCGCCATCCGCAAGGGCAGCCGCATTGCCGTGCTCGCTTTCGGCGAGTGCATTGCGGGCTATGCCAATTACGGGCGCAATCGCGCGCGCAGCCTCTATTACGACGGCGAGATCTACGAGCTTTACATGCGCCCTGAATTCCAGGGGCTTGGCTTCGGCCGCAAGCTGTTCAATGCAGCGCGCCGAGATCTGGTGCAGAGCGGGCTCAACAGCCTCGTGGTCTGGGCACTGTCCGATAACGAGCCGGCGGTCGGGTTCTATCGCGCGCTGGCGGGCAAGCCGGTCGCCCGTTCCTCGGAGCGCTTCGGCGAGCGCGTTCTCGACAAGATCGCCTTCGCCTGGAACAGCTGATTAGACACTTCGATGCTGTAGGGTGGGTTAGGCGCGAAGCGCCGTAACTCACCGCCACATGCACACTTTCCGGTGGGTTTCGCTGCGCTCAACCCACCCTACGCCGACGTCTCATAAATTCGGTTGCGGCAGGCCCGCCTGTGCGCTGGCTGCGCGCAGCGTATTCGCAAGCAGACATGCGATCGTCATGGGCCCGACACCGCCCGGAACGGGCGTGATGGCACTCGCCACCTCGCACGTTTCGGCAAACGCCACGTCGCCCACAATGCGCGATGTGCCGTCCGCGTTATTGACGCGGTTAATGCCCACATCGATCACGGTCGCGCCCGGCTTGATCCAATCCCGACGCACAATCTCGGGCTTGCCCACGGCTGCGAACACAAGGTCGGCGCGCCGGCAGATCGCCGGCAGGTCGCGTGTCCTGGAGTGAGCGAGCGTGACCGTGGCGTTCTCGCCCAGGAGAAGAAGCGCCAACGGCTTGCCAACGATATTCGAGCGGCCAATCACAATCGCTTCTGCGCCAGCAAGGGAGGCGTGCACCGTCTTGGCAAGGCGCACGCATGCGAGCGGCGTGCAGGGGGTGAGCGCCTGCAGCCCGGTCGAGAGCCGCCCGACATTGATGGGGTGAAAGCCGTCGACGTCCTTGCCGGCATCAATTGCGGCAATCACCTTCTTGGGGTCGATCTGCGCGGGCAGCGGCAGCTGCACCAGTATGCCGTGCACCGCATCATCAGAATTGAGCCGGCCGATCAGGGCGAGCAGATCGGCTTCGCTTACCGAGACCGGCAGCCGGTGATCGAACGTGCGCATGCCGCTTCCGGCTGTCATCTTGATCTTGCTCGCGACGTAGCTTTGGCTCGCCGGATTATCGCCGACGAGAACGACGGCAAGCCCCGGCACAAGGCCGCGATCTCGCGCGAGACGATGCACCGCATCTGCAACCTGCCCGCGCAGGGCGGCCGCGATCGCCTTGCCCTCGATGATGTGAGCGCCCATGCAGGACGAGTTTATCCCTTCGGCATTTTGCCGGTAGCGCAAATCGCCTCGAGCCTGCCGGCAAGCGCGTCGGCCGGGCCGGTGATGAGCAGGCGCTTGACCCGACTCGCTTCACCGGTCGTGAGCCGGATGTGACGCGCGCCAATGCCGAGCGTCTTCGCGATCAGTTTTATCAGCGCTGCGTTTGCCTCGCCCTCGCGAGGCGGCGCACGCACGCGCACTTTGAGCATGCTGCGCCCGCCGGAAAGTCGCGCTACGCCTTCAATCGCATCGCAGTCGGCCTTGGGCGTAAGGCGCACCGCGAGCACGAGGCCACCCGCCGCACGCGCCCAGGGAGCTGGACTGTCGCTCAATCAGAACACGTAGGGATAGATGTAATATTCGATAATCTTTTGAATGAGGATAATAACGAGAATTACAATAACCGGCGAGATATCGAGGCCCCCGAGACTGGGAAGAGCATTGCGGATCGGCCGCAGCACCGGCTCGGTGATCCGGTAGAGAAAATCGGCAACGACCGCGACAGCGTGATTTCGCGGGTTGACGACGTTGAACGCAATCAACCAGGAAAGGACCGCGGCGGCAATGAGCAGCCACACATAGAGCTGCAGAACGATGAGAATGACGTCGAGCAATGCGCGCATGGCTTTGATCGGAAAGGTGACGGCGACGTTTAACGACTTCTCGAACCGCAAACAAGCAGGCGAGAGTTCGCGCCTCGCACCCGGTCGCTATTCTTGACTCCCCGGTGCGCGCATCCTAAATGCGACACCCTCGCACGCGCGGCGCTTCTTTTTCGCCGCTGCTTTTGGCGGGGCCGTAGCTCAGTTGGGAGAGCGCCTCGTTCGCAATGAGGAGGTCAGGGGTTCGACCCCCCTCGGCTCCACCAAAAAATACCGACAAGATGGTTCTCTTCTGCGCTTTCGAGAGCTTGGCGGTTTCGCAAAGATGCGTCAGCCTCGACTGCGTGCCCATAGCGTTCCACTATTTCACCGAGAAGCTTTCCCGTTGGCGAGCAGCAACGCGCATGCGGCATGCGCACTGCTGTTAACGAGCTGTACATTCTCCTGATCTGAGCATCTCAGCGGCGCCGCAATTCGATGGCATTACGTGCGTCCATGAAGCGGATCGCCGTTGTCGTCCCGATTGTCTTCTGCTCGCTTGCCGGCCCGTCGGCATGGGCGATCGATTGCATGAGCGCTCCGGGCAGCCCGAAGGACGGCTGGTATGCGTGGCGCGAGATCGATGGCCGCAAATGCTGGTTTAAGAAAACCGGCGCAATGCCGCCCAAGTCGCAGCTCCACTGGCCCACAAAAGCCGAACGTGAAACACCGGTGCCGGAGGTTTCATCTCCGGAAAGAACGATCCCCGCAGCGGCGCGCCCGCAGGAAGCAACGCCGGTAGCGGCGGGCCCGCAGGAACCGGAGCCCTCAAAGGCTCAGTCAAAGCCAGCGCCTGTTGCTCACTTCACAACCTTGCCGGTGAGGCCAAGCAGCGCTCCACTGCGCCTGGGCAATGGCCAGATCGACCTGATGAGCGGTGCAACCCTCTCAGGCGCGCAGCCTCTTGGGAAGCAGAAGCCGCCGGGTTTCGCGCCTGCCGACCCGTTCGGCGCGCGGTTCAGCGGCAAGGGCGATTGACGGCGCGCGGCCGCTTACCGCGACCCCACAGTGCGCAGTAGCGCGCGCCTTTATCGCTGGCCGCGGCTGCTGCTCATTCTCAGTGCCGTCTTCTGGGCGGGGAATATCATTGCCGCCCGTTTGGCGGTCGACCAGATATCGCCGCTCACGCTCGTCTTCGCGCGCTGGATCATCGTGCTCGGCATCCTCTGGCCGATTTACGGCCGCGAGGTACGCATGCACTGGCCGCAAGTTCGACACCGCATGCTCAGCATCGCGCTCATGGCGCTGTTCGGCTTCACGGGATTCAATGTCCTCTATTACTACGCCGCGCATTACGCGACAGCGGTCGAGCTCAGCATCCTGCAGGGCGCCCTCCCCATTTTTGTGCTGGCGGGCGCATTCCTGGCACACCGGAGCCGTCCCAGCGGAATGCAGCTTGTTGGCTCCTTCATCACCGCAATTGGTGTGGTGCTGGTGGCCACGCATGGGAATCTGTTTGCGGTCGTGAACCTGCAATTCAACCGGGGCGCGCTGGCGATGATGGCCGCGTGCATGTGCTATGCGTTCTATACCGTCGCGCTGCAGGATCGGCCGCAAATGCCCGGCACCGCGTTTTTCACGCTGCTCGCGCTCATCGCGGCCGCGAGCTCAATTCCGCTGCTCGCGGTGGAGGCGTTCACCACCGGATTGTGGATGCCCACGCTGCAAGGTTTCCTCGTCACTGCATTTATCGCGATCTTCCCGTCCTATGTGGCGCAGATCTTCTACATGCGTGCCGTCGATCTCGTTGGCCCGGGCCGGGCAGGCATTTACCTCAATCTGGTCCCGGTGCTGGCGGCAGTGTTCGCCGTCGCGCTCCTGCGCGAGCCTTTTGTGAGCTTCCACGCAGTGGCGCTCGCACTCGTGATCGGCGGAATCTGGGTGGCGGAGCGCCTGCCGATGCGAGGCAGCAAGCCAAGCTAGTGTCCCGATTCCGAAGTTCGTTTTATCGTGCAGCACCCGCATTTACGAACTTCGGAATCGAAGGACACTAGCAAACCTTTAAGTTCTAGTGTGGCTTTGGTTCAGAAGTCCGCAATCGGACTCGCCGCAAGAATGTAGCGGACTTCTGAACCGCCACACTAGCTGCAATCGCCGGAGGTCCGTCTATATCCTGCCCATGAGCACGAGGATGAGCACGATCACCAGGACCAGTCCGAGCCCGCCGGAAGGGTATACCCCCCAGCCGGAGCTATATGGCCAGGTCGGCAGCGCGCCAATAACGAGCAGGACCAGGATGATGAGCAGGATGGTTCCCATCTGCAGCCTCCATCAAAACACATCCTCGCCGTGCGAATTCCCGCCCTACAAACGAGGTCCTGTGACGTAAGTTCCAGGCGCCGCTGCGGTCACCGCCGCAGCCCCGGCGAAAAGCGCAGACCTGAAGGAGAGAAATCGGTGAGATTCGTCGACCTGAGCCGCGAAATCTTTCACAAGATGCCGCGCCTGCCGAACCATCCTGCCATCATCATCACCGCCTACGGCACCCATGACGAGGTGCGCGAGGCGGAGGGATACAGATTCTCGTCCGCCACCATGTCGCTTGCGCTTGGCGATCACGCCGGCACGCACGTGGACGCCCCCGTTCACTTCGACGCCCGGGCGGGCGCAACGAGTATCGATCAGGTCCCGCTCGCGGATTTTTTCCTCGACGCGGTCTGTCTCGATCTCTCGCACAAGCCGCTCAAGTCGGACATTTCCATTGCGGATCTCGAGCAGGCGGAACACGCGGCGGGCATCAGCATCCAGCCGAACGACATGGTGCTGCTGCATATGGATTTTTATCGGCGCTGCTACGGGAGCGATGCGTACCTGACCGACTTTCCCGGTCTCACGCCGGAATCAGCCAGGTGGCTCGGCGGCAAGAAAATAAAAATGTTCGGCGTTGAAGCGGTGAGCCCGGGCCGCCCCGGACGAAATAATTTCGAGGTGCATCACGTTTGCCGCGACATGGGATTTACCCATGTCGAGGGACTGGTCGGGATGGAGCAGCTCATCGGCAAGGGCCGCTTCAAATTCATTGGCTTCCCGCTCAAGATCAGGGGCGGCACCGGCAGCCCGATCCGCGCCGTGGCCATGCTCGACCATTGAGCATCATCCCTCCGGCTTGGGCTGCCAGTCGCGCGCGAGCCTTTGCGCCTGCGCGATCTGATCGGCCGTCATCCTGCTCGCGAGCGTGTCGCGATTCTTGATGGCTGCGCTGCGGCTGAGGATGTCGGAAGGCGGAAAGCGCGCCGCCGCCAGGTTGAACCACATATGCGCCTGCACGTCATCGCGTGAGCCTCCTTCCCCGCGTGCGTACCACAGACCCAGGTTGTATTGCGCCTGCGCATAGCCCTGCTCGGCGGACAGCCGATACCATCGGCCCGCCTGTGCATCGTCCTGCGGTACCCCCTGACCTTCGGAGTACATCACGCCGAGGTTGAACTGCGCGCGCGCATCGCCGCTCGCCGCAAGCGGACGCAGGAGGCGCAGGGCGGTCTCGTAATCCCCTTTTTGATAGGCAGCATAGCCAACCGCGGCATCCGACCGGCCTGACCTGAAAACGAGATGCGCGACGGTGTGCCCGATCGGCTCGTGATAGACGCCCAGCACATATCCCAATGCCAGCATCAGCACGCCAATCGCTGCAGCGAGCGTCCTGCGCAAGCGTCGCGACCGCCTTGCGATTTCTTTGCACCGGGCGAGCGTCGTCTGCAACGTGGTGACTTGCTGGGCAAGCTGCGCTTCTTTCCCTGGGTCGCGTCGATGGAATGCGAATCGCTGCAGCACCGACATCACTGGACTTTCCTGATAGGTGTAAGGAACGGAAGTAGGCATCGAGGTAAGCGCTGGCAACCGGATCAACATGGCTGATATACCGGCAGTTCACGCCCTTACAAGGAGACGAGTGGATGGAACGCAAGCACCGCTTTGCGGAGCAGGGCAAAAACATGCTCGCGCGCGCGTTGCGCGAGGAGCGTCAGGAATTCGGCTCGTTCTTTCTGTCGCGTTTGCTCGGCATCGAGGTGAGCTATGCGGGCGAAAGCTGCATCGCCACCTTCGAGGCGCTGGAGACCATGTCCAACCCGCAGGGCACGCTGCACGGGGGCACGCTTGCCACCGCCATGGATATTTCCATGGGACACCTGCTGCACCATGTGGCGGGCGCAGGCACCACGCTGGAAATCAAGGTGCAGTATCT
>JBKPOZ010000258.1:0-2904 GCA_046733355.1 Pseudomonadota bacterium
GTAATCGTGGCGACGAGCACCGAGCGTTTCCAGGGATGGGATACCTATCTGGCGGGCGCCGCGATCCTTGTCGGGTTTGCCATCGTCGTTGCAATATTATTGCTGCCTTGACACCGGGAACCCCGCCGGCTCCCTGTAAGCGGAGGACTCCCGTCACCCCTCTCTGTGCGCGCGCAGACTAGATAGATGATCGAGGCCGTACACAAGGTCAGCGCTCAGTCAGCCCAAACGAGAGGCTACGCAGCGCGCTTATCGCCTGAAGGAACGCGGTTGCCTGACTTCGGCGGCGCCGAAGCGAAGCACATTCGACGACGTTGTCTCTACTCCTCTCCCCGGCCGACTGGCGGCGCTCATGCGCTGCTTGAGCATTGAATGGTCAGAAGGGGAGCCCGGTCATGGGGCAAGCACTAGCGGCGCAAGCTCGCGCTGCCCGAACTACTCGACGAGCCGTGGATTCTCTCCCCCGTCGAGATGGGACCCGGGGGCCCAGTTGCGGAGGCCTTTCGCTCGATCGGTGTCGCCGGGCCACGGACAACCATCTGGAGTCAGTCGCTCCATTTGCGCCACAAGCTGCTGGCAAGCGGGCGGTTTCTCGCCGCGATTCCCGGCTCGGTGCTGCGCTTCGGGCAGCAGCGGGCGATGTTCAAGGTGCTCCCCATCGAGCTGCCTCGTTGGCGGCTCCCGATAGCGATCATCACTTTGAAGGACCGGACAATCAGTCCCGTTGCGCGACTCTTCCTCGATTGCGTCCGCAAGCTCGCGAAGGGGCTGGCGAAAGATCATTAGCTGTCGCTATTCGCGGAGGAGCACGGAAGTGTCACACCAGAGACGACTGCGTGGCTGGCCATATCGGACTCGAACCAGCGAATCCGCCCGCGAGCTACCTGACTGGATTTACGTGACAATTCGGCCTGAGATAGGCGCAATGCGGTGGCGGAGACCCTTGGCGTGCCAGCTGCATGAAGCGCATCTGCAGCTCGGCCCAAGATTTAGCAGGCGATCTTTTAGCGCGGAAGGCGACCGCATCCAGATCAGGGCACTCTCCCAAGGGAGTGTCGCCATGTCTACGTCTGAGTCCGTGTTGGAATCCGCAGCCGTCGGCTTGCCGCCAGCAGGGCTGTTTAGGCGTTAGCTGGCGGTTTGTGAACGGCGGCACTCGGAATAAAATGTGCCGTTTTCCGCCTTAATCCCCTCGAGGCATTGAGCGGCTTCCGTGATGGGTCCAGCAACAGTGAAATCATACGCTTGGCCTTTGATCACAAGTCCGTATCTCCCGGCCGGAAACACGAAGTCTTCATTCTCCGGCCTGATCATTAGCATTTCAGAGCCTTCGCCTAGCGGAGCGACTCTGAAGTCGTATGATAGGTTGCGGATGGTCCACGTGTCTTGCACGTTCGCCGTGCTGGCTTGGCCTGTCGTATTGAATGTCATGGCGCGCAATATTTTCGCTATCACACGAACCGAGACTCGTTCAGGCGCGCTGTTCGCGGCATCCCGGCGATAGATGATGAACACGGCTCGACCATCTGGAAGGACTGTGCGGCTCGCCGTCTTGACGGGCGTGGACATGAAAACTCTTTGGTCCGGCACTCTGCCGATCAACGGCTCCAATTCGTACAGCTGTCCACCGCTCACCGCATAAATGCCGTACACGCTTGGGAGTGGAAATCCCAAGGATTGCGGCCGCGGCGTTATAGGCAGCTGAAGGTCGACTGCAGACGCTTGAACAATCTGTTTCGCTTCCGGTTTCTCAATTTTCTGGAGTACAGGTGCGAATGGGCGCGAAGCTTGATTTCCGAGAATGTTGAATTGACGATCCAACACAGCGCACGCCACAACAGCGAAAATTGCGACCATCGCCGCCCTTAGCAGGTGTGCGCCACCCATCCAGCACCATGAGCCTTTGCCCTTCGGTGAGCTATCCACGACCCCGGTCAGAAAGCTGGGCAGATGAGTGGTATGGGGGCTTCGGGCCTTGATGATCAGCGCCGGCTCACGTTCTTCGATCGCAATTTCGGAGGCGCCGATTCCAGAGTTGTTGGTTCCCCGCTCTAGCGATTGTAGCACTCTCAGGTGGTTATGCTTCGAGTAGACAGTCTCGACACGTTCGATCGCCGACTCAAGGGCCGTAGCTAAATGTCCTTTGTCCGAACCATCGATTGGCGCCTCTGTCTGCGAAATCTCTGTCCGAAGCTTGATGCGCGCGAGCTCGTAAACGGCGTTCCGCAACTGCGCCGGATCGTTTTCGATGGAGGTAATGACGCGGGTAAGAACTATTGCAAAGTCAACCTCCGACGATTTTGCCGTAAGGTTCCTTTCGCTCACAATTTCCTGAGGTCGCGAGGTCATGTCAAACCGCGCTCTTCCGGCCCCCGATACATGCCGCAGCGTTAGGGCACGCCAGCACCTTGGCCAAAGCGTGACGCCAGACGGTCCGAATTAGGACCAAATCCAGGTATCAGCATGAGGACCAGCACCCACTTTCCGCCCGATTGCATGCCCTGGATCGAGAAACTGTTCGACGATCCGCTCGATGCGGAACCGTCGTGGCCGGCGTTGCACAAGGTGGTGCGCGACCCTCGCGCAATGGACCCTGCGTTAACGAGCTTCACGAGTTAAGCGGTCGCAATTTTTCTTGCCGTCCCCTGCCAACGCATCTTTCAGGTGGTCCTGTTGGGCCGCCCGTGCGACCCGCAACCCTGCCGTGGCGCTCAACGAGGCTGAGACAAAATTTTGTGTGCGTGACGCGAAGCAGGAACGCCGGCCACGCTGATGCGTTTTGCAATCCGACGCAAGCAGTCGCAATTGCAATGCGCACCAAGCGAGAGAAGTGCTTGCGCCCTCAGATTTCAGGAGGGCTAAGAAATGTTGCAACATCTTACATCCGACACCACACCTCAGCGA
>JBKPOZ010000259.1:0-21435 GCA_046733355.1 Pseudomonadota bacterium
ATCTCTTCTCTGCAAACCCGATTTAGCAACGCAGGCCACCGCATGGGAGGCGGTCAGCGCGGCAATGCGGTCGTGCCCATGAGGAACTTGTCGACCGCATATGCGCATTGTCGGCCTTCACGGATTGCCCATACCACCAGCGACTGGCCGCGCCGCATATCGCCCGCGGCGAACACTTTTGCGAGCGAGCTGCGGTAAGCGACGGTGTCCGCCTTCACATTGCCGCGAGGATCGAGCGCCACGGCGAGCTTCTCGATCATCCCCTCGTGCACCGGATGCACGAAGCCCATGGCGAGCAGCACCAGCTCGGCATCCAGCTCGAACTCGGTGCCGGCAATCGGTTTGAACTTCTCGTCGACCCGCGTGCAGTGAAGTTTTTTGACCTGCCCGTCCATGCCGGAGAACTTCGTGGTCATCACCGCGAAGTCCCGCTCGCAGCCTTCGTCGTGACTTGCCGAGGTGCGCAGCTTCAGCGGCCAATCCGGCCAGGTCAGAAGCTTGTTCTCCTTAACGGGCGGCTGCGGCATGATCTCGAAATTGGTGACCGAGCGCGCGCGCTGGCGGATCGCGGTGCCGATGCAGTCGGACCCCGTGTCGCCGCCGCCTATCACAACCACGTGCTTGTCATTTGCCAAAATGGGCTCGGCGCCATGCAGCGACTCCCCGCTCACGCGGCGGTTCTGCTGCGGCAAAAACTCCATGGCAAAATGAATGCCTGCAAGCTCGCGCCCCGGGATCGGCAGGTCGCGCGGCTTCTCGGAGCCCCCGGCGAGCACGACCGCGTCATATTCCTTGAGCAGCTTCTCGATCGGCACGTTCACGCCCACATGCGCACCATAATGGAACGCCACGCCTTCCGCCTGCATCTGCGCGACGCGACGCGCGACGATATTCTTCTCCATCTTGAAGTCGGGAATGCCGTAGGTGAGGAGCCCGCCCGCCTTCGCGTGCTTCTCGTAGACATGCACGTCGTGCCCCGCGCGGGCGAGCTGCTGCGCGCAAGCAAGGCCCGCAGGACCCGACCCTACGATCGCAACGGTTTTGCCGGTCCGCTCTGAGGGGACCTCCGGCTTCACCCATCCCTCCTTGAAGGCGCGGTCGGCGATCGCGCATTCGATCGTTTTGATGGTCACCGGGTTGTCATCGAGATTGAGCGTGCAGGAGGCTTCGCACGGCGCCGGGCAGATGCGCCCGGTCATTTCCGGGAAATTGTTGGTGCTGTGCAGGTTGCGCGCCGCTTCCTCCCAGTTGCCGCGATAGACGAGATCGTTCCAGTCGGGAATCTGATTGTTCACCGGGCATCCGGAGTGGCAGTAGGGAATGCCGCAATCCATGCAGCGCGCCGCCTGCGTCCGCGTCTCCTCCTCGGACAGCGGCAGCATGAATTCGTGCCAATGCCTGATCCGCTCTTCGACTGGCTGGTAGTGGCGGTCGCTGCGCTCGTATTCGAGAAAACCGGTGACCTTGCCCATGCTTTGCTATTCGGCCGCCTGCATGGTGCGCGCCTTTTCGATCTCGGCAAGCGCACGCCGGTATTCGACCGGCATCACCTTGCGGAATTTCGGGCAATAGGCTTTCCAGTCCGCAAGAATGCGCGCGGCGACGGTCGAGCCGGTAAATTGCGCATGGCGTCCAATCAGAAGCTTCAGCCGCTCGGTATCAAAACGCGTCATGTCTTCGAGCACGTCGACGCGGCCGTGGAAGGCGAGATCGTGCACCTGATGGTAGATGCGCTCGCTTGCGTCCTCTTCCTGCGGCACCGGTTCGAGCTCGATCATGGCCATGTTGCAGCGGGTTTCGAACGTGCCGTCTTCGTCAAGCACATAGGCAATGCCACCGGACATGCCGGCCGCGAAATTGCGTCCGGTGCGGCCGAGCACCACGACGATGCCGCCGGTCATGTATTCGCAGCAATGGTCGCCCGCGCCCTCGATCACGGCGATGGCTCCGGAGTTGCGCACGGCAAACCGCTCGCCGGCAACGCCGCGGAAATAGCATTCGCCCTCGATCGCGCCGTAGAGCACCGTATTGCCGATGACGATCGACTCCTCCGGAACGATGCCTGCGTCAGGCGTGGGGCGCACAATGATGCGCCCGCCTGAGAGACCCTTGCCCACGTAGTCGTTGGCGTCGCCCTCAAGCTCAAAGGTCACGCCGCGCGCGAGCCATGCACCAAAACTCTGTCCCGCGGTGCCGGTGAACTTCACATGGATGGTGTCGTCGGGCAGCCCCTCATGGCCGTAGCGCTTGGCGACTGCGCCCGACAGCATGGCTCCGGTGGCGCGATCGGTGTTGCGGATGGTCGTCTGTATGCGTACCGACATGGCGCGCTCCAGCGCGGCCTTTGCCTCTGCGATCAGGCGTTGGTCGAGCACCTGAGCGAGCCTGTGGTCCTGCGCTTCGCAGTTGTGGATGGCGACCCCGCTGGGCGCCTCCGGCTTATAGAACAGTTTCGAGAAGTCCAGGCCTTTGGCCTTCCAGTGCTCGATCACCTGGCGCCTGTCGAGCATCTGCATCTGGCCGATCATCTCATGGAAGGTGCGGAAGCCCATCTCCGCCATCAACTCGCGCACCTCTTCGGCGACAAAGAAGAAGAAGTTGATGACGTGCTCCGGCTGGCCGACGAAGCGCTTGCGCAACACGGGGTCCTGGGTCGCCACGCCGACCGGGCAGGTATTGAGATGGCATACGCGCATCATGATGCAGCCCGCCGCAATGAGCGGCCCGGTGGAGAAGCCAAACTCGTCGGCGCCCAAAAGCGCGCCGACCACCACGTCGCGTCCCGTGCGCAGGCCGCCGTCGACCTGCACGGCGATGCGCCCGCGCAGCCGGTTGGCCACCAGCGTCTGGTGCGTCTCGGCAAGCCCGATCTCCCATGGCGAGCCGGCGTGCTTGATCGAGGTGAGCGGCGAGGCGCCGGTGCCGCCTTCGAAGCCGGCAATGGTGACGTGATCGGCGCGCGCCTTTGAAACGCCGGCGGCCACGGTGCCGACGCCGACTTCGGCCACGAGTTTCACGGACACCCAACCCTGGGGATTGACATTTTTCAGGTCGAAGATGAGCTGTGCGAGGTCCTCAATCGAATAGATGTCATGGTGCGGCGGCGGCGAGATCAGGCCGACGCCCGGCGTCGAATGCCGCACGCGCGCAATGGTCTGGTCCACCTTATGCCCCGGCAATTGTCCGCCTTCGCCCGGCTTTGCCCCTTGCGCCATCTTGATCTGCATCACGTCGGAATTGACGAGATATTCCGTCGTCACCCCAAAGCGGCCAGAGGCGACCTGCTTGATGGCCGAACGCATGGAATCGCCGTTCGCGAGCGGCTTGAACCGATCCACTTCCTCGCCGCCCTCACCGGTGTTCGACTTGCCGCCGATGCGGTTCATGGCAATGGCAAGCGTGGTGTGCGCCTCGCGCGAGATCGAGCCGAATGACATGGCGCCTGTGGAGAAGCGGCGCACGATCTTTGCGGCGGGCTCGACCTCCTCGAGCGGCACCGGCCTGCGCCCGTCCTCCTGCGCCGATTTCAGCCGGAACAGGCCGCGGATGGTGAGGAGGCGCTCGGACTGCTCGTTGCTCGCCTGCGCGTAGATGCGGTACTGCTCGGGAAGCTTGGCGCGTACCGCATGCTGCAGCGCCGCCACGGTTGGCGCGGTCCAGGCATGATCCTCACCGCGCATGCGGAACTGATATTCGCCGCCCACATCGAGCGCAGTGCGGTAGATGGGCGCGTCGCCAAACGCATCGCGGTGGCGCCGCACCGTCTCCTGGGCGATTTCGACAAGCCCGACGCCTTCGATGCGCGTTGCCGTGCCGGTGAAATATTCGCCGACGAAATCCGATCTCAGCCCGACTGCATCGAAGATTTGCGCCCCGCAATAGGACTGGTAAGTCGAGATGCCCATTTTGGACATCACTTTCAGGATGCCCTTGTCGACGGACTTGATGTAGCGCTTGATGATCTCCTTCTCGTCGAGCTTCTGCGGCAGCTTGTCCTTCATCGCCAGCAGTGTCTCGAAGGCGAGATACGGGTTGATCGCTTCGGCGCCGTAACCGGCAAGGCAGCAGAAGTGATGCACCTCGCGCGGCTCGCCGGATTCGACGACCAGTCCCACGGACGTGCGCAACCCCTGACGGATCAGGTGATGATGCACCGCTGCACAGGCGAGGAGAGACGGCATCGGTATATTCTGCTCGCCGGCGCGGCGATCGGAGAGAATGATGATATTGATGCCTTCGCGCACGGCGGCTTCCGCGCGCGCGCACAGCGTGTCGAGCGCCTCCTTCAATCCGCCGGGGCCCTGCTCGGCGGGCCATGTCGTATCGAGAATGCGCGATTTGAAATGGCCGTCGCCGACCTCCGAAATGGCTCTGATCTTTTCCAGATCGGCATTGGTGAGGATGGGCTGGCGCACTTCCAGGCGCTTCATGCGCGAAGTGCCTTCGAGATCGAACAGGTTGGGACGCGGTCCGATGATCGACACGAGGCTCATGACAAGCTCTTCGCGGATCGGGTCGATCGGCGGGTTCGTGACCTGCGCAAAGTTCTGTTTGAAATAGGTGAACAGGAGCTTCGACTTGTTCGAGAGCGCCGAGATCGGCGTATCGTTGCCCATCGAGCCCACCGCCTCCTCGCCGGCGATCGCCATGGGCGACATCAAGACGCGCAGATCCTCCTGCGTATAGCCGAAGGCCTGCTGGCGATCGAGCAAGGATAGATTGGATAGAGGGGCCTGTTCGGCTGCCGGCGGAAGCTCCTCGAGCACGATCTGCGTGCGTTCGAGCCACTCCTTGTACGGGTGGCTCTTCGCCAGCGTCGCCTTGAGCTCCTCGTCGGGAATGAGCCGGCCCTGCTGTAGATCGACAAGCAGCATCTTGCCCGGCTGCAGGCGCCATTTCTTTACGATGTCGCGCTCGGCGATGGGCAGCACGCCCATCTCCGAGGCCATGATGATGCGGCCGTCCCGCGTGAGGAAATAACGCGCGGGGCGCAGCCCGTTGCGGTCGAGGGTGGCGCCGATCTGACGGCCGTTGGTGAAGGCAATGGCGGCGGGACCGTCCCAGGGCTCCATCAGCGCGGCGTTGTACTCATAAAACGCGCGCCGCTCCTCATCCATGAGCGGATTGCCCGCCCATGCTTCGGGGATCATCATCATCATGGCGTGCGCGAGCGAGTAGCCGCCGAGCGCCAGGAATTCGAGCGCGTTGTCGAAGCAAGCCGTGTCCGACTGGCCTTCATACGAGATCGGCCACAGCTTGCCGATGTCGTCGCCGAACAGCGGCGAGGAAACGGAGGCCTGCCGCGCCGCCATCCAGTTCACGTTGCCGCGCAGCGTGTTGATCTCGCCGTTATGCGCAATCATCCGGTACGGATGGGCGAGCGACCAGGTGGGGAAGGTGTTCGTCGAGAACCGCTGATGCACGAGCGCCATCGCGCTCGCAAAAGCGGGATCGTGCAGATCGGGGTAATAGGTGAGAAGCTGGTCGGCCAGAAACATGCCTTTGTAGATCACGGTCCGGCACGAGACCGATACCGGGTAGTAGCCCGAGAGCTTGCGTTCCTTGCGGGTGTAGATCGCGTGCGAGATGGACTTGCGCAGGATGTAAAGACGACGCTCGAATTCGTCGTCGTTCTTGATCTTTCGCCCGCGGCCGATGAACACCTGCAGGTGCAGCGGCTCGGTCGGCTTCACGGACTCCCCGAGCGTCGAATTATCGGTGGGGACCTCGCGCCAGCCGAGAAGCGTCATGCCCTCGCGCCTGATCATCTGCGTCCAGATGTCGCGAATGATCTGGCCCCAATCCCGGTCGCGCGGCATGAACAGCTGGCCGATCGCGTATTCTCCCGGTTTTGGAAGCGCGAAGCCGAGGCGGTCGGCCTTGGCGCGGAAGAATGTGTGCGGGATCTGCACCAGAATGCCCGCGCCGTCGCCCGCGCGCGCATCGGCGCCCACTGCACCACGATGCTCGAGATTGCACAGAATGGCGAGCGCATCCTGCACGATCGTGTGCGAGGCGCGGCCCTTGATATCGGCAATGAAGCCGACGCCGCATGCATCCTTCTCCTGCGAAGGATCAAAAAGTCCTTGCGGCTTCCCGGGCGCCGGCGTAACGCGGGCTTCGTTCATGACGGCTGCGCGGTGCACGCGCATTGGCTCCTCGCATCCTGCTCTGCGCCCGATGCGGTGCAGCCTCATTGAGCAGGAGGCTTCACTGGCGCATCTTGCGCGTCCGCAGCACCGTCAGGTGCCGCGCGTCAACCAAAATCGGTCTTGCGTTTGGCGGCCTTGTCGCCCGGGCATAAGCGCGTGGCCGCTCGTCTCGGCGGTACCGCCCCGCTGCGCATGTCACAGTGGCGTATGGTGCCGAACCGAACCGCAATTGGGACAGCAATACTGTCCTAGTTTACCGTGCCAAATTCTAGCCGGGAATACAACCCTTCGCCTATGCCCAAATCAGCGTTCGCGTGAGGTTTTCCAACGCGCCCCGGTAGCCCGCATGAGCGTCAGCGATGTGCGGGAACTTCCAGCGCCGGATGTCGCTTCGCTCATCCGGACTACGGTGCTACAGCGCGATTCTTAAGCGCCCCAGCTCCGCCCCATTGAGGGACCATGCTGGCATCGACCCATTTGGATTCCGATTGGATATGAATTGAGAATAGGCCTCAGGGCATTAGCGATTGGTATAGCGGCGATCGTGCTCGTTCTTGCACACTGCCTGCCGGCCAACGCGCAATTTGGTCTGTCTTCGCAGCCAGCAGTGCCGCCCTATGAGGTCCTTGCGATCGTTCGCTCCAAGGGACTCGAGCCACTGAGCCGGCCACAACGGCATGGCGGCTCCTACACCTTGCGCGCCGTTGATCCACGCGGTCGGGAATTTCAGGTCACGGTCGACGCGCGCATGGCGCGCATTACCAAGATTGCTCCCTTTGTGCGCCAGCCGTCGCCGGCGGCCCAGGCCAATGCGCCGCCGCGCGTTGCGCCTGATGGGTTGAGTCCGAATTCGAGGATTGTGCCCGGGGCCGAAGGTCAGGTTGCAGAGGAAGAAGAGGGCGGTCTGCCGGGGCCAGCACCGCGCTCGCCAGCGTCGCGTCGCATGCAGCAGCTGCCCGAGGTTCCCCCTCTCCCGCGGCCTCGGCCGCAAGCTTCGACGCCAGCATCGAGCGATGCGGCGTTCTCAAAAGCGCCCGAAGAAGAGTCTCCCAAGAGCGAGCTCGAAGAATAGTGGTCTGACCCGTAACCCGGATGAGCGAAGCGATATCCGGGGGCTTCTGTCCCGCATTTCGCTGCGCTCATGCGGGCTACACATTGCCTCTCATCCGCCTCAGCTGGAGAGAGCGCAGCAAAGAACAAAGCGCCCCGGAAAACCGGGGCGCTCCGAAATTACGCGGCCTTCGCCTCGATGGTGTGCGGCTTCGCCGTCCCGATCGGAATCTGGCGCGGCTTCTTGGCCTCCGGGATCTCGCGGACGAGATCGACGTGCAGGAGACCGTTCTCGAGGCTTGCGCCCTTGACCTGAACGTGGTCGGCGAGCTGGAAGACGCGCTCGAACGCGCGCGCTGCAATGCCCTGATAGAGCACCTCCCCGCCGTTCTTCTCGGTCTTGGCCTGCTTCTCGCCCTTGATCGTCAGCGTGTTTTCCTTAGCCTCAACGGAAAGCTCGTTCTCGGCAAAGCCGGCAACCGCGACGGAAACACGGTAGGTGTTCTCGCCGGTGCGCTCGATGTTGTAGGGTGGGTAACCGGGCGTCGACTCGAACCCATCGAGCATCGAGAAGAGCCGGTCAAAACCAACGGTCGAGCGATAGAGGGGAGCTAGATCGAAAGTTCGCATCGCATAACCTCCTGTGAGCGAAATGCTATTGGTCCGCCTGTCTGGCCGGACCGGTTGCTTGCGCAGCCCGCAGGGGGCCTGCGCAAGGCGGATATGGGGACGGAACCTTCCGCCTGCAAGAGGCTAACCAACTGAAAACGCGACGGATTCGTTAACCGCCTGTAACGCAGAGAACCGCCCAGCGGGACCTGGCGCGATTGAGCCGCTGGGCCTGCCTGCTATAAGGCGGCGGCCGCTCCTTCCAATGGATCTCATTTCCATTCCCGCCAATCCGGTGCCCGATGGCGTGGTTACGGGCACGTTGAAGACGCGCGACGGCGTAGGCCTGCGCTTCGCGAGGTGGGCTCCCCCGCCCGGGCGGAAGGGGACCGTATGCCTGTTCCAGGGCCGTGCGGAATTTATTGAAAAATACTTCGAGACGGTGCGCGATCTGCGCGAGCGCGGCTTTGCGGTGGCCACTCTCGACTGGCGAGGCCAGGGCGGCTCCGAACGGCTGCTCAGCAGCAATCCACGCAAGGGACATGTGCACAGCTTTGCGCAGTATCACATCGACCTCGAAACCTTCATCCACGAGATCGTGCTGCCGGACTGTCCGCCGCCGGTCTTCGCGCTCGCCCACTCGATGGGAGCGAGCATCCTGTTGCGCGCGGCCCGTGCCGGACACCAGTGGTTCGAGCGCATGGTGCTGCTCGCACCCATGATCGCGCTGCCGGGCATGCGGCGCTCGGCCGTCACCCGCAGCATGGTGAGAACGATGCGGCTCCTCGGGCTGGGCTCGCTATACGTGCCAGGCGGTGAAGCCGCGGTCCTGCAGCAGCGCCCTTTCCTCGGCAATCTGCTCACTTCGGATCCGGTGCGCTATGCGCGCAATGTTGCCGTGCTCGAGGCTGCACCCGAGCTCGCTATCGGCAGGCCCACGGTGGCCTGGGCCGATGCCGCATTTCGTGTGATGATGGAGCTCTCCGAGCCGGGCTATCCCGCTCGCATCCGCCAGGCCGTTCTGATCATTGCCGCCGGTCTTGATGCAATCGTCTCCACCCCGGCGATCGATGAATTTGCCGTGCGGCTGCGCGCCGGATCTCATCTGATCGTGCCCGGCGCACGCCACGAGCTCCTGATGGAGCAGGACCGGTTTCGCGGGCAGGTTTTTGCGGCCTTCGACGCGTTCGTGCCCGGCACGCCGCTCTTCAGGTAACCGCTGGCTTGCGCGGTTAAAGCGTCGTGCTCTATGTCTTAAATAGCTCGATGGCGGCGGCATGCACTCGCGCATCTCCTGCCGCAACGACGCGACCTCCGGCATGCGGACGCTCTCCCTCCCAGTTGGTGATCAGGCCGCCCGCGCCAGTGATAATTGGCATCAAGGGCAGCACGTCGTGGGGCTTGAGCCCCGTCTCGATCACCAAGTCGACATGCCCAGCCGCGAGCATGCAGTAGGCGTAACAGTCGCCCCCATAGCGCGAGAGGCGCACGCGCTTCTCCACTGCGGTGAAGAGGCAGCGATCCGTGGCCTTCATCAGCAGCGGGCTCGTGGTGAACAACACTGCCTCGGAGAGTGTCGGACATTGCCGCACCCGCAGATCCCGCTCGCCGGCAGGGCCTCGATAATGCGCGCGGCCGGACGCGCCGCTGAAGCGCTCCTTGATGAAGGGCTGGTTCATGAGGCCGAATACCGGCTCACCCGCACGCAACAGCGCGATCAGGGTGCCCCAGTTGGGCATTCCGGAGATGAACGATTTGGTGCCGTCGATGGGATCGAGAACCCAGACGTATTCGGCATCGGCGCGCTCGGCGCCGTATTCCTCGCCGATGATGCCGTGGTCAGGAAAGGTGCGCTGGATGAGCGTGCGCATCGCCGTCTCCGCAGCGTGGTCCGCGGCGGTCACCGGATCGAACGTACCCGACCTGTTCTTGTCGGCGATGCTGAGTGAAGTGCGAAAGAACGGCAGGATGGTTTCGCCGGACACATCGGCAAGCTGATTGACGAAGGCCGCAAAATCGATGGCCGTCATGATGCCCCCGCTGGCCGAGCCCACCTCAAAGAGTAGCACGCAAGCATACACGGCAACGCGGGCTCACTGCCCGCCGGGCGTCGGCGGCGAGGCCCGATTCGCGCATGGCACGGATCATGCTCCGCCAAAAAACAGAGCGGGTCCGGGATTCGACTAAAAGTGATCCCGACGCTGCTGGATGGCAGCTATGTACGCAGCGCTTACCAGGATGACTTGGCACGCGACGCCGCCGTCAGTCATTGATGTAGTTAACTTATTTTCCAGAGCGCCACGAGGCTCAAGCCGAGCCACCGTGGTGGAGCGGTGTGGACACGCGTTCCCTTTACGCATCTACGGCTTGCGTTTTGTGCGTTGCGGTGCCATCTTTGTGCGGTGCGGTAGCGTTCGCGCGTTACCGCCGCCCTCCTTGGGCGTTTCCTCCCTAGACTTGGGCCGCTTGCGTTGCAGGCGGCCCTTTTTCTTTCCGGAAGCGAAAATGAGCAACGCGCTATTCCGCCGCAGCCCGATAGGGCCGAAGTTCCTGCAAAGGAATGGCCGCCAAACTGTCGGCCAGATGCTCCAGGTCGGCGGCGAGCCGCGCAAACGAGGCCGAGCGCTCGAAACGCCGCTCGTCCATATACAACGCCCGGTTGATCTCGAGCTGCACCGCGTGCAGGCCCACGGCGGGATTGCCGTAATGCTCGGTGATGAAGCCGCCGGCGTAAGGCTTGTTTCGACTGACCGAGTAGCCCAGTTCGCGCAATGTTGCCTCGGCGGTTTCGGCAATGATGTTCACGCAGCTTGTGCCGTAGCGGTCGCCCAGAACTACGTCACAGCGCGGCCGCTCGTCCTTTGAGCCGGTGCTCGACGGCATGGAGTGGCAGTCGATGAGGATGGCGGCGCCGAAATCGCGCTGAATGCGTGTGAACAGGCGCCGCAACGCGCGATGATATGGCTTGTAGAGGCCCTCGATGCGGCGGATGGCCTCGTCGACCGGGATCCTGTGGCCGTAGATTTCCTGTGCCTCGCCGACCACCCGCGCGACGGTGCCGAGCCCGCCGGCAACGCGCATAGAGCGTGTGTTCGCGAAAGAGGGAAGGCGCCCTTCAAACATGCGCGGGTCGAGCTCGTAGGGCTCGCGGTTGACGTCCACATAGCAGCGCGGGAAATGCGCGCGCATGAGCGGGTAGCCGCGGCCAACCACGCCGAGGGCAAGCTCGTCAACGAAGGAGTCCTCGGACCGTCTCAGGCTGGCGAGATTGAGCCGTGAAGCGGCCAGAAAGCCGCGCGGATACACGTTGCCACTATGCGGCGAATTGAACAGGACCGGCCCGCGCCAGTGCGCGGGCTCGAGCACTTCGAATGGGGGATCGAGTTCGTCCTTGACCTGGGACATGCAGTCTTTGACAGAAGCGAGGCTTGTTGGGAGCCGGCGCGAATTAGTCTCCAGTATGGCAACGCAACCGCTATTGTCCATGGCCGAAGCGGGCTTCGCGTGCGCGTTCCCCCCGGTTCACCCGATATTTACCGCGCACCGGGCTTATGGGAAATTCGGGCGCAGGGCGCGTTCCGCCTCGCCGCGCCGACGGGCTGGAAGATGGCCAAGATCATTCTTGCCGAAGACGACAGCGACATGCGGCGGTTCCTGGTCAAGGCGCTGCAGAACGCGGGCTACGATGTGATCTCCTTTGACAACGGGCTCTCGGCCTATCAACGGCTGCGCGAGGAGCCGTTCGAACTGCTGCTCACCGATATCGTGATGCCGGAGATGGACGGCATCGAGCTGGCGCGGCGCGCGTCCGAGCTCGATCCCGACATCAAGATCATGTTCATCACCGGCTTTGCGGCGGTCGCGCTCAACTCGGATTCGGCCGCGGCCAAGAACGCCAAGGTGCTCTCGAAGCCGGTGCATCTGCGCGAACTGGTCAACGAAGTGCAAAAAATGCTCGCGGCGTAGCTTCGTGCATCAGAACACCAATCGGCGTGGGGGCCGTGCATCCCGATCCTGCGCCATGGCCGGACCTGTTCCGGCCATCCACGTCTCTGATTGGACTCAGATTTTGAGACGTGGATACCTGCGACAAGCGCGGGCATGACAATTCAACATATTATCCCAGAGCCCGTGGCTTGCCTCGCACCTGTAACGACGATATGTGAAGCGCTGGTCATTGGGTGCGTAGCTCAGCGGAAGAGCACTACCTTGACATGGTAGGGGTCACAGGTTCGATTCCTGTCGCACCCACCAAGAAATCAAGTGCTTACGGGTAAATACGGGCTAAGCCTGAGTTGCTAGCTACCAAATAGCTACCATTGAGAAAGCTTTTTCCCTCATACAGTCTCGACGCGCGCTCAGTGCGAGATCACGCCCGACGCAAAGGGGTGCCGTACACGATTCCGAAAAGGGCAAACTATCCAATCTAGGAGGAAGCTTAGCTGGCAAGGCGGGCCGCTGCCGCTGCGCCGCCGGATAATTCGGGCAAAGCCTCAGCGGTGAACGCTGCGCACGCTGCGTCAATGAATGCACGCTGGTGTGCCCTGCTTGGCTCTGCGGACGTGCAGGACGGCACGATAGAATTCCACCTGGTGCCACGAAGGTCGACGGTTTCGCTCGCGCGTGGGCCATGCCGAGAGGCGGTTACGCTCATAGTGGCGTCACGATCGCGGCTGCTTTGTGACGTTCCTAATCACGGTGCGGCCGCAGCGCGCTCGGCGAGAGCCAACCCACGAAGATAATCGGCAGCTGCTTGCGCTTTGCTGCACGCCGTGAAGAAGGCGCGGCGATCGGACCGAAGCAGTTCAATCCAGTGTTGGATGTAGCCGGCATGTCTCAAGTCACCGTCGAAGGAGAATTCCGCGCACAAGAACGCTGCGCACAGTTCAGCAACCAGTTCCTCTGCGGCGTAAGCGCGTGCGCCAAACCGCTGTCCCAGATCGCGCTTGAGGCGCGACTTGTGCCCAGTCCAATGGCCAAGCTCATGGAATACGGTTCCGTAGTAATGCGCCGCGCTCTTGAATGCTTCAAACGCGGGTATTGAAACAACATCGTGTCCTGGCGCGTAATAGGCTTCGCCATGCCCCTCGCGGATATTCGCACCTATCGAGCGCATGAACTCATCCGCGAGCGGATCACGAGTATTAGGATTGCGCTGGCGGGCTGGCTTCGCGGCTCGAATTGCCTCCGGTAAGCCATCGCATTGATCGACGTTAAAGACGGTGTATTCCCGCAACATCGGCACCAACCGTGATTGAGCCTCGTCGTCGTTGTTGTCCTTTATCTGAAGCTGTTTGACAAAATAGACCTTATGACCGCGCTCGCCTTTGCGCACATGCCCGCCGCTTTCCAGCGCTTGGTGAAAAGTTAGAAATCGAGGCGTGGTCCAGCCGCTCGCGCGCAAGCCATAGCAGGACGACATTGCACCCGGAGTAGGGCCGGTTGCTCACAGCATTCTGCGGCACATTCTGGCCTGGTGTCACCGACCAAGGCTTGACCCATGGTGCTGCACCCCGTTCCAGTTCAGCAACGATGCGCGCGTAAACCTCTTCATATAGATCACGTCTCATTTGCCAGTCCCCTACAGCCATACGGTTCGCTGTAGGTACGGGGGACCGGCGGCCACCCCACCCCCTAATGGACAGGGGGTTACCTCCCGACCCAGGGGCTTAAGCGCTGACGAGTTGATCAAGTAGAGGTGCCTGTCTCTCGCCCTCATTTTGCCGGGCTGAGTTGCTGGGCAATCAAAGTCAGCTCTTTGAGCATGCCGGACTTACCGCAAAGCGTGCGGCTCACTTCAGGTTTTGACCCCATCCGATCGTTAGCCGGGCTGACATTCCGCACTGCAATGAGCCGCTGACCGATCGTCGCCCATCCACTATGCTGTCACCCTCGTCAGGGTAGTGGATGAAGTCTGGTCAACTGGATCGACGCGAGTTCATCACGCTGGTCGGCTGTTCAGCCGCGGCGTGGGCCGTTTGGAGCGCGCGCGCTCAGCAGCCCGAGCGGATGCGGCGATGAGCTTCCAGCGTTCAGCGGGGACGTGCCTGTCTCAGACTTTGTGAGTTCTCTGTGGAAAAGCGCTTAACGTTGCCAACTGTTGCGCCCCTACAACCGCCAACAGCGCCATCCATGCTATCCGGCACTGCGGCCATTTGGGAGGGGCATGATGTCGAAGGTCGTCAGTCGGTCGGAGAAAATGCTGCTCTCGTCTAATGCGCAGCGCTGGCGCGACCGCGCTGTAGAAATGTGCCTTTTGGCAGTGGCTATGAAAGACCGCCAAGCCAAAGACGCGCTGCTCCGAGCAGCAGAAAAGTATGAGCGGCTTGCGCGGCCCGTGGAACGCAATGCGCGGTAGTTTCGCGGTCTCGGTTGATGCTTTGTTGGCCGTGTGTTTCTCTCCAAACAACCGCTCCCCATCGATGAGCACGGTTTTCACCTGACGTAGGCTGTTTTTTGCCCCCGGCGCCACCAAGCGAGAAGACCACCGCACGCCGCGATCAAACGGGGCAGCCGAGCACCGGCGATGGGAGCAGGAGAAAACGGCCAGTGGAGGGGAATTACGTAGTGCCGAGTTCAATCTTCGGCACCGGATGCTCGGCATTGAATCGAGCGAGGCGACGTTTCTGTTCAGCGAGCTTGTTTTGCGCCTGCCGCAGCTTCACATGAACCTCGTTGCTGCGGTCTTTCTCAGCGTTGGCGAACTCGGTCAGAGTAGCGACAAGTTCGAGCGAACTCTGTACATGCCCCTTCAGTGCCCCACGCACCACGGCGATCTGCTTCTCGTTCAGGGCCATGCCGCACGCACTCTATCCAACTCGACTTAAACCGCGCGTTAAGTTGTTGTACTTAGCCCGAGGGTCGGATCAACATATAGGCGAGGCACTGGCGAGCAAGCTTGACGGGCTTTTTTGCTTCAGTGCTGACAGAGGGAGCGCCGCCCGCCGCAGGGCCCCATTCGGTCCCTGTACTCTCCATGTCCTAAGTCCTTCGAGTATTTTGTTGAAAACTGCTCCTCGGGCTTACGTACATGTTCTACCTCAGTGCGGCGTGCTACGAGGTGGCGCGGATGTCTTCTGGTCCTCCAGTTCGTTTAGCCGCAACTCAATAGCTTGCAGTTGCTGACCAAGCACCTGAACCTGTCGTTCACTAGCGTTCAACTGGCTCATGAATTGACCCCTTGAGAATACGGACTTGATCACCGAGAAGTTCGACGCGTTGGCCAAGCTCTCCCAAATTAGCTGAAACTGTATCGGAAGTGCTTTTCTCACGGCGGTCGACTTCATAAATTCCAACGATCAGGGCAACGGAGGCAGCCGTCATTAGGACAATTAAAGACCGAAAAGCTACGTCCCTGCTGAGCATGTTTCGTCTCCATGACTAATGGTAGAGGATACGCTTTTTGCGTGATGCCTTGGCGATCTGCGGTGTGGTCGGCTTTATCTCGCGAGGATTTTCGCCGTTTCCGCTCTGGCTCTGTCCGCCTCCGCTTCGGTCTTCATCGGTTCGGCGTGCGTTTTGGCGCGCAGAAAGAACTGGTTGATCAGCGCACCGAGAACGCCTCCGCCGAGCAGCGTCAAGACGATCAAGGTCCAGATGTTGGGATCGTTGGGCATGGCTGCATAGCGCGCACGGCCTTCAACGGGACGATATTCAATGACTTAGTTTTGACCCCAGCAGCGTGGCCTCGCCACACACGCGCAGCAGGGAAGCTGTGGCGCGTATCTCAACGGCCGTAGCGCCAAGCAGAGTCAATGGGCAGTTCCGAGTGAGGTTCCACCCTTCCACACCGTTAGATGAAAGTACGGGCAGCGTTGGAACGAACTGAGTTCTACCTTGTTCAAATAACGCAAAATAACCGTGGCGGGGCAGCTCTTGTATGCGTCGAGTTGATGTCGAAGAGGCTGCTGCAGTTCGGCTTTCACGAACCCCTCCCCCACCGCGCGTCGAAGAGGTGCGGGGTCTGCTTGCCCACATCCGGACCCGAATTGAAGGCGCTTCCGCAATCGTATTTGTTGTCCTCTCGCTTGTGTTCGGATCAGCCATCGTCTTCATCGTTCCACCACTTCGCGGGCCGGACGAGATAGCTCACTTCCTACGTATCTACTCCTACACGCATGGGAAGCTTTTACCCCCCGCGGAGGTCGACGGTCGCAAGGGAATCTTCGTCGAGCGCGAGCTGTACAACGAGCTCCATTTCTTTAGGGCCGCAGGTGAATGGTTTGCTAGCGCCAGAGAACAAGGCGTTCGCTACGGGCAAATCATGGCGGTGTACCGACAACTTGGCGATAGGAGCGATGGCGAAGTTGATGGGACGGCTATTTTCCTGCCATTCGCCGGGACGGAAGGCTATAACCCGGTGGCCTACATCCCATACATCGTCGGCGGCATAATTGGTTCTGGGCTCGAATTTCCCGACATGCTGCTTCTGATGCGCTTGTTCGGGCTGTTAACCTTCACAGCGATAGTGGCCTATGCGATTGCGGTTACACCGGTTTTGAAATGGGCGTTTGTGCTAATAGCGCTGCTTCCCGTATCTCTCTACAACCGTTCCGTTCTCAGCGCGGACGGTGCAGCGCTTAGCTCTGCATTGATGATCACGGCGCTTTGCCTCAGTGCGGCGCGGGGAGTTGGTGCCGGGCGGATCTGGGAGCGCTCATTGTGGATGATGCTCTGCGCTCTCAGTAAGCAACCGCAAATCGTATTCGTGCTGCTGGAACTCATGGTGCATCGGATCAAGGAACTGCCCCGGCGATGGAGCAGCATTGCGGTCGTGGTGCTGCCATCTCTTGTTCTTTCACCGCTATGGGTAATCGCAGTATCGGCGGAAATAGCAGCTTGGCGTCTCCAATTAGACGAACATCATCCGCCTGAACACTTCGATCCACTCTGGAAGCTGTTTTATGTGTGGGAGCATCCATCTCATTTCGCGCTGGCGACATGGAGAGCTCTCACCGGATGGGGGGACCGGCTGTGGCAGGAGCTGATAGGCATCTTGGGCTGGCAGGATGTTCTGCTTCGACCCTGGACCTATCTCATCCTCACCGTATTTCTCATTTTGGTGCCTCTGCAGAAACTGCACCTGGACCGCGCGACTCATGCACGTGTGATCGTGATTACCGGCTTTACCGCTCTCGGCTATTTTATGCTCGTCTATCTGATCTTTTTTCTCACCTATACACCTCTTGATATAGACCATGTTCGAGGTGTGCAGGGACGTTATTTCGTTATCGCGCTTCCCGTTGCCGCAATCTTCGTCGCCGCAGTCATTAACCGGGAATTACCAGATGGCATGCCCTCAGTGATTGCAACTGCCGCCGGGATGATCTCGGGCATTGCGACTGTCGAAGCGCTGTACCAGGCGCATTGGTGATTTGCCGACTGCTGAAGACGATCAAGCTGGTGATACAGCCGCTAATAATGTTGCAAAAAAAGCCGCCCGGTGAGCCGAGCGGCTAAGTCTAGGGAGGAAACACCACCCATGCTCGGTGGCGGGCTGTAAATACTGCGATTCGCCCGTTCGGCAATTTGCCCGGCGGCTAATGTGCCGCTCTTTTCCGACTTGGCCCTACTGCTCGGGCTCGGTGGTGAAGGCAAGCCGACAGCCTGCTCTGCGGCCTGATTCGGTTCCTTCGGTGGCCTTGGTTTCCGCCACATCCTTGGTGAACACCGCGACCACGCAGACGCCGCGCTTATGCGCCGTCATCATCACACGATACGCTTGATCCTCGTTCATGCGGAACACGGCCTTGAGAACAGCGAACGAATTCGCGCGGCGTGTAATCGTGGTTGAGCAGAATGACCTTGTAGAGCTTCGCCCGTTGCGTTTTCGGCTGAAGGTTGATCCGAGGTTTGATCAGCGTGTTCGGCATCGTATCTCGGAGCTCAGCATTGAAAGTAATGCTCGGGACAGCCGTTGCACAACCACGCCGGAAAACAATTCGAATGGCTGAACTCTGGCACTGTGTCGGATTTAGACGCAAAGGAAATCTTGCGGCAACTGCACCAATCAGTTTTCGTCGGCTGATGAAGGAGAAACGACGCTGTGCCAACTGTGGGACGACCAAATTCGGGTTCATTCGGCACAAGTGGTATCGTCACCAGTTCTGTCGGAAGAAGTGCCTGGATCAATTTCTTAATAAGTTGGCCAAGGGCAAAGAGCACTTTCTGAACTGGCTCACTCCAAAGCCAATCTAGTTTATCCTTCGCTTGATCGGGCGGTGATACATAGTCTGGCACGTGACACTCGGAACTTAGCAGACGCCCAAGGCAATTTGATTCACAGAAGGGCGCAGGATTCGCTGTTTTGGAAGGATAGAACCCGCCGATCTTACGGTTCTGCTGACCTTCAGCTTGTTGCAGAAAATGGCCTGCTAGGGCTCACCCCCAGATTTGGAAGCGCCCTGATAAAGCACCTGCTCACTTTGCCCAACCCAGACGCGAAGCAGCTCCAATTGGGTCCTGGCCGGGGCTGCTTTGCGTTCAAGAACCCTGCAAAGAAAAGCCGCCCGGTTCTCTGATCAGCGCTGGTTCGAGGTCCTCTTCCGGCTCGTCTTCCTCCTCCTCATCGTCGTCGTAATCATCGTCTGACGATCACGGGGCGGTGCTTGTCAGTTTAATGCGTTGAACCGAGGCCCCATAGAAAGGACAGGCCCCGGCCACAGCACCACGCAGTCAGCACCTAACCCAACCGGGCACGGCGGCGCGGCAAACACCGGGGCAGCACGATAACCAAACTGGGTGGCGGTCTACCTGAGCATCGGCGCTGAGGGGGCTAGAGCTTTTCGGTTTTCTTTCCGCTTTGAAGCGGCGAGCCAGACCTGACTACCGGCCCGCCGCCGGTCTTGCCGCCGTACAAGCCCGGCTTACGGAATGCAGCACTTGGTCGGGCCATCACTCAGTAGCATGCCACTTATTATCGAGCGGACCGTTCTGCTTCTGATTCGCTTCCATAGCTGCCAGGGTGTCGATGTCAGCCTGAGCTAGCGGCTGGCTGGACAGAACTCGCGTCCCATCGATGATGGTTTCCTCACGTCTTGACGATCCTTCGAATCGGGCATTCTCCTCAATCGATAACATTCGATGAAAAATATGTCCTTCTACGATAGCGCTACTAGTCAGCTTGACGCGATCAGCATGAATAGTTCCCTTCACACATCCGCCGATGGTCACTTCTTTCGCGACGATGTCGCCCTCAACTTGTGCGCCATCGCTGATCAAAAGGATCGAGGCGTGGAGCTCTCCCTCGATGCGTCCAGAAATTTTCACAGTTCCCTTGCCAATAATTTTTCCGACAATTGTGATGTCAGAGCTGATTGATGAAATCTCGTCCGCCGATTGCCGAGCCTCCGGCGGCTCGACTGGCGAACGTTGCAGCTGCTGCGACGACGAAGGGACCTGATCGTTTCCAGGCGAGGTTTTCTTGGATTTTCCAAACATGGCGTGCTCCTTTCTTAGCATGTAGGTGAACGTTCAAGCTGTTAGACGGCGTAATAGATGCGATGGAAACGACTCCCGAGACGGCTAAGCACTTCGCGCCCTGTCGATTTACTCGCCGCCGCGACATCGTCTATTCCAATTTCCCCGCCGATTAGCGTAACCGTTTCCCCGTGCCTCGCGGCGCCTGGATCGGGGAGGTCACTTACGTCGATCGGCAGCAGATCCAAGGATGGATGCCCAGCAACCGGGCAGGGGTAACCTCCGACCAGCACCTGCAGCTTGTTTGCGGACGAACATGGATACCCGTCGGCATATCCGACCGAAATCAACGCTACGCGCATGCGCCGCTTTGTCGTGCCGCCTATGTTATCGGCGATGCTTTCGCCGGGCTCCAAATTGCGGAGCTGCAGAATGCGTGCACGCAGTTCGATCACCGGAAGCATCGGATTGAAAAGACCTCGCGTCGGATTCACCCCGTACAGGGCTGAGCCCGCACGGACTAGATCGAAATGAGCGCTCGGAGCCAGGAAGATGCCGGACGAATTAGCCAGTGAGGCGGGAATGCCGCTGTAAAGGCGACGCAAATCGCGAAACAAACTGATCTGTCGCTCATTGAACGGACGTTCGGCTTTACTATCATCATTGAGACGGCTCATCAGGAGCGTGATCCCATGGTTCGGCGCATGAACTCTGGGTGCAAGCGCAGCGGCCTCTTCAAATGACAACCCGATGCGACTCCCGCCGGTGTCAACGCTAATCGCGCAGCCACCGCCCCATTGACAGGATGAAACGAAAGCATCCCATTCAGCCATTTCAACCAAACTATTTATCACGGGCTGCGCATTAAGTTCTGCGAAAAGCGGCCCGGTTCCAGGGTACAGTCCATGCAGAACATAGATGGTCGCGTTCGAAGCAATCGCGCGGACGCGTTTGGCTTCCGGGAGATTAGTCACGAAAAAAATCTTGCAACCGACTTTGGATAACGCCCTCACGATCGGCTCGATGCCGCAGCCGTAAGCATTTCCCTTGACCACACTGGCACATTCAGCCTGGGTGTGCTTGCTGAGCTTTTCCCAGTTAGATGCAATGGCTGTAAGATTTATTTTCAGGATGCCGCAGGCTTCCGTTTCGGGGGGGCCATCGAAAGTAATGCACGTCGCAAGACCTTTGTTGTTGACTACGAGTCGGCCTCCTCTGTTGATTATTTTTCCATCGACCGAACCTTCGACGACCACTGTCGCGCCTGCTTCAATCGTCAAATTGCCCAGAAGATTTCCTCGAACGTGCAAAGAGCAATTGTCTCGAACAATAGTATCCTGGAGGACGGAACCCTTGATATCCGAGGAATTACTGATAAGCAGTGGCTCTCCTAGATCGATTTTACCGTTGGAAAGCAACTGATCGTTTAATCGCCCAGGCGCCATGTCCATTCCCTGCCACATCGACACACCGGCCTCGCTCCAACACTCCTGGCAGCGCGCCGCATACTAACAACGTGCTTGCGCTCGAGCACTGCAGGCGCGGCCAGCACCAGCCGACGAGCGCAGAGCTCGGCAGCAAGTTGCCGCCTACGGCGAAGGACTTACGGCACGCTGCAACCTGCCGGGCTTCAAAGATTAATGCCTTGACACAAACTCGATGGATTTCGCGCATCGGGCACCGCCAGGGCGTCGGTGGGCGCCAACAAGCTCAAGGCTATTGAACGGCACCGTATGTTGACGCGCGCGGCGGCACAACAGAAGTCGTCACCTTCGAATCCGAAGGAGTCGTCCCCTCTGCCGGGGTGGCGCCGCGCGGATCTGCGGCCGCGACTGGCATTTCGTGTTTTTGCTGTCTCCTGGCCGAGCCCCGAACAGGCTTAAGTTCCGCATAGACTGGATTCGGGGTAAACTGAGGAGCAGAGAATCGCGAGCCCTCGGAATGCACGGCAACAGTCTGGGGCTGGTACCCCTTAAGCGCAAACGTGGCCGAGAGTTCAGCCACCTCAAGTTTGAGTTCACATGGCGTGCGACAGGTCTGTCCTGAGACCTCAACTACGGCGCCAGCGGGCACGGATTCAAACCGTAATGCCGTGGTTGATGGAGATGATTTCAGGAAATCAAGGGCCGATCCGGAACATCCGGCCAATGTGAACCCACAGACCACAAAGCCAATGACTTTACTCATCACGTAATCCTACTTTTGC
>JBKPOZ010000260.1:0-7843 GCA_046733355.1 Pseudomonadota bacterium
CGCGCGCGTGTGTCGCCCATGGCGTCGAGCTCGCGGCTGTGCGCGCGCGACAGCTCGCGGATCGGGTGCAGCCAATGGTCGACGAGACCGCGACGTCTGCCGTCGACGGCGGCGGTCACGCCGCCGCAGCCGTAATGTCCCACCACCATGATGTGCTGCACCTTGAGCACGTCGACGGCGAACTGGAGCACCGAGAGATAATTCGCATCCTGCGGCGAGGCGAGATTGGCGACGTTGCGATGCACGAACAGCTCGCCGGGATCGAGCCCGACGATGGTATTCGCCGGCACGCGACTGTCGGAGCAGCCGATCCAGAGATGGCGTGGCGACTGCTGGCGTTCGAGGCGGCGGAAGAAGTCGGGATCCGCCGCGGTCATGCGCGCCGCCCAGGCGCGATTGCTCTCGATCAGCCGATCAGGTCCCAAAGTGCTCATGCGTTTCCCTTTTGCTTATTTTTCACAACATCTACACGGTACGATTTTATTGCGTGCCGCCAAAGATAGTGCTGAGCTCGAGGAGCCTGGTTCGAATTTCCGGGTTGGCAACGGCGTCGGCTCCCTGCCTGGCAAAATTGCGCAGAAAGGTGCGTTGCTCGTCAACCAATGATTTTCCAGCCGAGTGGGCCGCCGCTATCACCGCCTGCAGCCGCGCGCGGCGCCAGTCATCGTCGACCGCCGGAACGAAGACCGCCCAGATGCCGATGAGTAGATTGCGCATGATTGCCTGCCTGCCGCGCCCTTTTTCCCCGAGCGGCAACAGCAACTCGGAGAAGCGGCCGAGCACCGCCATTTCAGCGTCAAGCCCAAGCCCGAATTCCGGTGCGTACGTGACCGCGTTGGCGGCGAGCTTCTTCTCCACCTCGGCGTTTTGCGATGTCGCATCGATGGCCGCGCCGAGATCGGAATAGCCGGTCCCGAACAGCAGGTGATAGCTGTAGACCGCCTCGATGACGTCGAACCACTGGGCGACGTCTCTCAATGCGGGCTGCGGACCGGAATCGTTGCGCAGGGCGGATGTGTCAAATGCAGCTGCGAGAAGCGCATGCACCGAAGGGTCTGACATGCGCGGCGGGGCAGGGCTCTTCCCAGCCAGGGCCAAAAACTCTTGCGCCGCGGCTGTGGCGCGCGCAACCCTGGACGGTGCCGCCTCGGGGGTGCATCGAAGGGCAATGAACGGGCCGAATCGCATCAGATGGTTCGCCAGCCGGGTCTCGATCGAGAAATCGAGCAGGTGCTGTTGTTCGCTGCCGAATTTCACCCGCTCGTCATGCTCGAACGAACGAAGAAACAGGATCGGCGCGCGCCGGTCGACATCCAGCAACGCATCGGCGCTCATCTGAAAATAGCGTCGCGACCGAACAAGCAGCCCGAACGCAAACATGTTGACGAGCCACACGACGTTGCTCACCGGCCCAATGAGTCTGTCCGGATAGCCGAGGAGCGGCGAACCGAGCAGCAGGCTTGCAAGCAGCACCAAGAATCCGCCCGCACCCAGGGCGATGCCGCGCCTGCGATCGATCGAGGGGATGTTCAGTTTCGCACCCAGCGGTTCGCCACGGGCGTTGTTCGCCCTGATCAGGCCGCGAGCCTTGCCTGCGGGCGGAAATCTGGCGACGAGCAGCTGCGCGGCGATCACCACGCCGAAAAAGCACGCCCCGGCCAGAAGAATCGAGCTCGCCTTGACGAGTGCCTGGCCTGCATCTTGCGCGGTCGCAAGCATCCCCCATGCGGCAAACGCGAACAGAACGAAGCCGACCGAGAGCACGATGACGTGGTCGACCCAGTTGTCGGGATCGAGCACGCCCAAATTTCGGTAGCCCACGAAAAAGCAGAGGCTGCAGACGACGAAGAACCCGACGATGAGCAGATGTTCCTGCAGGGTGCCGCCGGAGCCGATGGCGAGCAGCAGATTGAAGACCGCCTGGCCGCCGACACCGAAGACCAGCACGTAGTCTGCGACCCGCGGCCAGGCGATCTTCCGCGGCGCCGAGCCCAGCTCAATGTTTTTGATCAGGGAAGCTTCGTTGCGGTTTTGCTGCACGTTGCCGTTTTGTTTTTTTGCGACCGCTTGTCCGAGCCCGGATTGAGCGGCAGCGAAATCCGGGATCTCTTTACCCGGAGACCGCTTCGCTCCACCCGCGCTACAATGATGCGTCTTCCCGTTTCAGCAAAGGATATAGCGTATGACCGATTGGACGAAGCAGGTAGCGCTGGTAACCGGCGCAGCGCGCGGCATCGGCCGGGCAACGGCGCGGCTTCTTGCGCAAAAAGGCGCCGCCGTGTGCGTCAATTACGCTGCACATGCGCAGGCCGCCGAGTCGCTCGTTGCAGAGATTGCCGGCATGGGCCGCGGCGCCATCGCGTTGAAGGCGGATGTGGCGCAACCGCGTGCGGTCGAGGCGATGGTCGCGCACGCGCAATCAGAGCTCGGCCAGGTCACCATCCTGGTGAATAATGCCGGCATGGCATGGCAGGGGACGCTCGACACCTATGATGCCGAGCATGTCGCGCGCATGCGCGCGATCAACGTTGACGGCCTGATCCATGCAACACGCGCGGTGATGACAGGGATGCGGGCGCGGCGTTACGGACGCATCGTCAATGTAAGCTCCATTGCGGCGCTCGGCACCGCTTTGCCTGGAAACGCTTTCTATGCAGGGACGAAAGCGGAAGTCGTCGCGCTCACGCGGCGTTTTGCGCTCGAGCTCGCGCCGGACGGGATAACCGTGAATGCGGTGGCGCCGGGCTTCGTTCGCACGGACATGACACAAGGCGGCCGCGGCGCGGCCGACTGGCCGACAACGGAGAAAAACCTCGCCGGCCGCGCGATGCTGGGCAGGATCGGCGAGCCCGCCGATATCGCCAATGCAATCGTCTTCCTCGCCTCGCCGGAATCCGGCTGGATCACCGCACAGACCCTCGCGGTTGACGGCGGTCGCATGGACTACATCGCCCACGCGTGAGGTTTCCCTCTCCCCGCTTGTTTAGCGGGGAGAGGGTCGGGATGAGGGGCGAGACCACGCGCACGCTCTCCGCGGGCACAGCGCGCGTGAAGTTTTAGTGATCGCCGCTGCCATCGAGCATCCGCCTTTGCACCCTACAGCTCTGCAAAGGCCCACTATGGTTCTTGTTTCCGGGCTGCCGAATTTGAAAACAGCACCGTCACCCAGCGACTGCCGGCATATTGATCACATACGGTCAGCATCGCGATTGTCGCGGGTACGCCGATGAACGCGCCGGGTATTCCCCAGAGGAAGCTCCAGAAGAAAACGGCAAACAGCACCAGGAAAGGCGAAATTGCGAGCGTGGCACCGGCAAGCAACGGTTCGAGATAGCTGCCGATCGCGAATTGAATGACGCTCAGTCCGCCCAGGACGATCAACGTCATCTGCAACGTTTCGAATTGGGCGGCGGCGAAAAGGGTGGTGAGAACAACTGCGGCCAGTGGACCGAGAAACGGGACGTAGTTTAGGACAAAAGTCATCACGCCCCACGCGGGGGCGAGATCGAGCCCGACCAGAACAGCGAAACAGAAGGTCACGAAACCGGTGAGCGCGCTGGCGACACTTCTGATCAGGAGATATTTGCGGAATTGTCCGGCAATCTGCGCCGTGGCCTGCGACAACCGCAAATCCGGATGCAGGCGTTCAAGCTTCTTGATCCTCAAATCGACCTGGCCCACTTCCAGCAAACCCAGGATCGTGAACGCAAACACGAGAAGGGCGAAGCCGATCATGGCGTTGAGCCTGGCTGCAATCTGCTGCGCCACGCGAACCAGCCAGGATACGTCGAATCGCTCGGCAACCATTGCGGTGACAAAGATGCCGTGCCCCTCCAGCCACTCGTTTGTTTTGCTGTAAATGAGCTGGAAACGGTCGAGATTGCTCAGCAGCCATTGGCCGACCTGACTACTGGCCCAGGCGACGGCAAGACCGAACATGGCCAGGGGAATCAATGTCAGCACAAGCGTGAGCAAAAGCGCTGCAAGTTTCGGCATTTTTGCCTGCAGGCCGGCTTGCAGCGGCCACACGACGGCGATGGCGAAAAGCGAGAATGCGACCGGCGCAAAAATCGAGGCGCCAAGGTACAGCGCCGAGGCCGTAAGAATGGCCGTGCATAGCGCAAGCATGCCCCGAATCGTGCTCTCGCCTGTCATGCGCAGATCCGCGCCGCATCATAATCCCGTCTCAAGCTCCGTCTACCAAGCGCGCTTGGCATGGCGGCGCTGGCGCCGCTTGCGATAACCGCGCAGCGCGCAGCATGAGGCAGGATGTCGGACGCTCCTTCTGATACGGCGGGAAAGCGTGCGGCAGGTCCGCTGCTGATCGATCTTGCGCTGCAAGGGGGCGGCGCGCACGGTGCATTCACCTGGGGCGTGCTGGATCGCCTGCTCGAGGAGCCGCCACTGGAAATCGAGGGCATTTCCGGCACCTCTGCCGGCGCCATGAACGCCGCGCTGCTGGCACACGGTCACGCGGCGGGCGGAGCCAAGGGCGCCAGGGAAGCGCTTGAGAATTTCTGGCGGCGCGCCGCCGAGGCCGCCAGATTCAGCCCCTTTCGGCGGACTCCGCTGGACATGATGCTGGGGCGATGGACGATGGACACTTCGCCCATTTTTCTCGCATTCGATATCGCGGCGCGCCTTTTCTCACCCTACGACCTCAATCCGCGCGGCGCCAATCCGTTGCGCGATATTCTTGCCGAGTGCGTCGACTTCGCACATCTTGCGCAATCACCTATTCGGCTGTTTGTGACCGCCACCAATGTCCGCACTGGCCGGGGCCGTGTGTTCCGCAATGCAGAGCTCACGCCGGAGGTGTTGCTCGCCTCCTCGTGTCTGCCGACCTTGTTTCAGGCAATCGAGATCGACGGCGAGCCCTACTGGGATGGCGGCTATGTGGGCAATCCAACGATAACCCCGCTGGTACGCGAATGCGCGTCGAGCGACACGGTGCTGGTGCAGGTCAATCCGATAGAGCGGCCGGGCACGCCACGTTCCGCGCGCGAGATTCTGGATCGCTTGAATGAGGTCTCCTTCAACTCGCCGTTGATGAAGGAGCTGCGTCTTATCGCCGTGCTGCGCCAGGTTGCGGATGCCGGCGATTGCGAAGGCGCGCGCTGGGCGGGAATGCGCATTCACCGCATTGCCAGCAGCATGATGACCGAGCTCGGCTACTCCTCCAAGCTCAATGCCGAGTGGGAGTTTTTCTGCATGCTGCGGGATGAAGGCCGCCGTTGTGCGCGGGAGTTTCTCGAGCAGCACGTGCAGGATCTGGGCCGGCGCTCCACGCTGGATCTCGACCTGTTTCTCGAGAATGTCTGACGCGATTCAATGGGACTCCTCGGCATCATTGTTGCTCTCGGACTCCTGATCTGGTTCGCCTACAAAGGGTGGAGCGTGCTGCTGCTGGCTCCTGCGGCGGCGCTGATCGCCGCCGCCGCCGCAAAAGAGCCGTTGCTCCCCCATTGGACGCAGACGTTCATGGGCGCCGCCGCGCAATTTATCGCGCAGTTTTTTCCGCTGTTCCTCCTTGGCGCGCTCTTTGGCAAGCTCATGGATGACAGCGGATCGGTGCAGGCCATTGCCCGCTATATGAGCGAGCGGCTGGGGCCACAACGGGCGGTATTGGCCGTGGTGCTCGCCGGAGCGCTGGTCACCTACGGCGGCGTCAGCCTGTTCGTCGCATTCTTCGTGCTGGCACCCATGGCGCATGCCCTGTTTCGGTCCGCCGATATACCGCGCCGGCTGATGCCCGCGGCGATCGCTCTGGGCACCTTCACTTCACCATGTCGGCGCTTCCCGGAACGCCTGCCATCCAGAACGCGATTCCCATGCCGTTCTTCGCGACCACGCCCTTTGCCGCGCCCGGCCTCGGCATCATCGCATCGATGATCATGCTGGGCTTTGGCTTGTGGTGGCTCGCGCGCGCGGAGGCTGTGGCGCGGCGCGCGGGAGAGGGTTACGGAGCAGCGGCAGAGGGCACGGCAACTGCGGTGGCGGATGACCAGTTCATCCGGGAGCGCGCCACGGCTGCGCGCGAGTTCGATCCGGCCGAGATCCCGCATGGCCGCCATAGCGATGCTGTGCCGCCGATCTTTACAGCGGCACTGCCGCTGATTGTCGTCGTCAGCGTGAACCTGCTGATGGTGGCAGTCATTCTCCCACGGCTGGAAACTTCGTTTCTCGCCGAGCGCTGGGGCACTTCGCTTTCGGCCGTCGGCGGCGTCTGGGCAGTCGCAGTTGCGCTTGCCGCCGCTACGGCGATCCTCATTGTCGTCAACTATCGGCGCCTGCCGTCGCTGCGCGAAAGCATGGACGCGGGCGCCAACGCTTCCGTGCTGCCGATCTTGAGCGTGGCGAGCCTGGTTGGGTTCGGCGCCGTCGTTGCGGCGTTGCCTGCCTTTGCGACGGTGACCGACTGGGTGCTCGCAATTGGGGGCGGACCACTGGTGTCGCTCGCCGCCGCCGTGAACATCCTGGCGGCACTCACCGGATCCGCTTCAGGCGGGCTCACCATCGCACTCGATGCGCTTGGCGACGTCTATCTGAGAATTGCCGCCGAACATGCAATCGATCCCGCGCTGCTGCACCGTGTGGCGGTGATTGCCTCGGGCACGCTCGACAGCCTTCCGCACAATGGCGCGGTGGTGACGCTGCTCGCCGTGTGCGGCACGACGCATCGCGAGGGCTACCGTGACATCGTCATCGTCGGCATCGTCGGCGCGATGATAGCCCTCGCGGCAGTGGTGGCGCTTGGCGCAATAGCCGGATCGTTCTGAGAAATGGGACTGCACACACCATGGCGCAAGAGAGCCTGGCGCAAGAGAGCCGCGCCGCGCACAACTCAGACTCTGCGGCGAAATGCCAGGACGATCAGCGCTAGGCCTTCAATAAGCAGGAGCACGCCAAAGACGAAAGGGACCGCCAGTGCGGCCGCCACGGGCGAGCTGAGCAGCAGGAGCCCGATCAGCGCATTGATGGCGCCGAGAATGAAGGAGCCAATTCCACCTCCCGCAAATGCACCGACGATCTCGCAGGCTCCCATTATCAAGCCTCCGACGCCAAGGAGGATGACGAGCACCGTAGGAACGGTCAGCGCCGCAAGCAGCGGATGCCGCACCACGAGAATCCCCGCGATGATACCGATGATGCCCGTCAGCAGCGACCAGATCCACGGAATGGAGCGGTCGATAAAGGCGTGCACGAGCGAGAGTATTCCTTCGATCAGCCAGAAAAAGCCCAAAAACGTCACCATTAGAACCAGCGTGGCTGCGGGCGCGGTGATGAGCATCAAACCGAGGATGATCGCAGCTATCCCCTGCAGCAGGAACAGCCACCATAGATTCGATTGCTGAGCGGATGGAGCCAAGGTGGTCATAGACTTTCTCCCAGCGAGGCAGGGTGCGTTTGCACTGCTGGCGCATTATCGCGCTTCCACCGGCGGCTGACCAACGGGTGGGCGGAGAGATACGTCGCACTGGCCCGATCGGGGGGAGTAGAGCGTGTTTCGGTGAGATTGAATTGCATCGGTGCAACGGACTCGGCAGGCTCCCTCTCCCAGCCCAAGTCGGATATATCCGACTTGGGCCAGTCATTGGGTGCCGAACTCGGGTAAACCCGAGTTCGGTGGGAGAGGGATGGGGTGAGGGGTTTTGACCTCCCGGTAGAAACAGCGGCGGTAACCCCCACCCCAACCCTCTCCCCAAAGGGAACCGTTGCGAAATTCTGCAGTGGTGATTCTCTCGGGTGAGGGAGAACCGCAATGATTCGGAATCAGCGAAGCTTCATTGAGGCGTTTGCGTCGACAAAGCTTGGCCGCAATGAGCGGCTCGAGCGGATTGGT
>JBKPOZ010000261.1:0-4207 GCA_046733355.1 Pseudomonadota bacterium
CACAGCAATCTTGCTCTTGGCCTTGCGCAGGTTGAAGAAGAGCTTCTTCTGATTGGCGGTGGTGCCCATCTTCACCAGCGACCATGAGCGCAAGATGTATTCCTGGATTGCCGCCTTGATCCACCACGTGGCGTAGGTGCCGAGGCGGAAACCTTTTTCGGGCTCGAAACGCTTGAGCGCCTGCATCAGCCCGACATTACCTTCCGCAATCACCTCGGAGATCGCCCTCAATCCTCCTTCGCCTCCCGCTTCACCGCTGGCGCATTAGGATTTTGACCTTGAATCCAATGCGGCGACCGGCCCCGGCGATACATTGAGCCGAGTCGCTTACTTACCATCTGTTCTCACGCTCGTAACTTATGTCCGAGTTGGGTCGATAGTGTTGAAAAAGTCTCCAAAATGAAGTTGTGGAATTAGAATTTGAAACAATCGAATCCGGACAAATGGATTTTTCCAGATTGCGCGGGTGCGCTTGATCTTGAATCAATGTTGCTCAGACACCCTCCCCAAAATCCTTTTTCAACAGGGGGGTAATGCGGTAGATACCTATACAGGGGGGTAATGCGGTAGATACCTATATTGAAAGGGAGCAAGGTTCCAAGGCTCAGCAAAGACGATTGCCGAGGAAGATAGCTCTGGACACACCGACGACCGATTTCGTGCGCGCGGGCAGCCTGGAGGAGTTAAAGGCCAAGGGGCGGCTGGTCGTGCACGGCCCGCATCGACCGATCCCGGCGCGGCGGTAACCCTGAGCTATCGCCGAATCTTGGTGACAGAACGGATCAGGCGGCGGCGGTTTGAGCTTGCGATCTGACAACCTCGATTCCGTCGGTGAACTTTATGCCGAGGATGATTTTCGGCAACTGGTTGTGGCCATTGAGCGACGCCAACTTTTTTCGTAGCTGCCCCGATCGCCCCCAACGATTGCTGATCCGGCGATAGCTGCCGCTCCGATCTTTTGCCAACGCGTGAGCCAAAGATGCCTGCCCTCGACGGCTTGCCATCCCAATAGAGATTGCCATGTCGGTCGATGCCTAAGCAGTCGATCTCCTCTAACCCGACCGTTCGAATACCAGCTTCCCACGCCGCCTTATTTGCTCTCCGCAGCGGGAGCTCTCTTAACTCATCCTGTCTTGTGCGGGCTGCCATAAAACTCAGTCCTCCATGTGTGGGATTGGAGACGCATCCCCGATTGCAATTTTGCTATGCCAAAATCCTCAATCAACAACCAGTCACCGAGCGCAATACTTGATTGAAATGCTTGCGGGTCGGGCCGCCGCTTGGCCGGCCGACATTCGCGGCAGCGCGAATGCGTGAGCGATGATGCATCGGTTGAGCATCACAACATCGGCAGCCGGCATCCGCTCCTCAGGCAGGAAAGTCTGTCCTGCCAGCGGATTCGCTCCAAAAGGAGTAACGACATTGGACACCGACGTTAAACGGGCGCGTGACCGCGCCGAAGCGGCTTTCAAGAAAAAGGAACAGCAGCTGCGAGAGGGACAGCAAGCAGTGGCCGAATACCAGGCAGCGCGTGCGGCCACGCGTGAAAAGACCGCCCGATTGCGGGCGTTGCGGCTGGCACGCGACGCAGGCTTATGTTCCGGCCGCCCAAAAGCAGCCGGCTTAATCGAATCCGAGTAGTTCGCTCGCTGCCGATCCTGGGCACCGCGTAGCCCCCGCTAGTCCTTAACCACGCTTAGCCTCGTACTCCGCTATGAGGCCATCCAACTCAGCAATAGTGTCGGTAAGCCGCGCGATGTTCTGGTCGGATATATCTCGCTGACCGGACTCGTCATTTTCATGGATACGAAACCGGCCTGACTGCAGCATTTCCCTCTGCATCTGCAAGCGCTCTCGCTCGCGCTTGCACCACTCAAATAGATTGACCAAGGCATCAGCCATCTCGTTCTCCGGCTTGGGTAAGGCTAGCACAAGCCGCGGTTCGTACCAGCGGCGCACTGGTTTCCAGCAGGCAACAGACCCCTTAGTCCGCTCCTGGTTTGGCAGTGTCTTTACTTGCGCCGCCTTCTGCTACGACGACGTGGCAGCGCCGATCATGTGGCGCTCGCCGCCGATCTACTTCAGGCGGTTCCTGTTGGGACGTTCGAATTTCCTATAAATTGGAGGTGTTTTTTATGCAGCATCACCGCGGATGGCGGGCGCCTCTGCCGAGGAGGAGATCGACGAACCCACCGGCAAATTTTTGGGACCGTGCCGTGACGGTGAATACTTCAAATTGCGCTCGTACCTGATCCGGGCGAACTGAATATTTGTCGCTATCGTCCGTAAATCGCCCAACTTTGATCGCGGCGCTGATGGCCATCCTACCGAGCCGGCTACGGCGAGCAATTTGTCCGAGCGAGATTGCGGTCATTGAGTCCCCCATTCAAAGGAACGAGCTGCCACAAAACTTAACGAACAATGAACGGAGCCGACCCATCGTCCTAGAGACAAAGCTGAAAATCAGTCCTTTTTGAGTTTCAAATTTGGAACGGTCAGCAATTTAGAGAATGTGGTTTTTCAGCAACTACCGCACGGCGCGAGATGGCAAGGCCGAGCCCCGTTACGCCGTAGCGGCGCGCGGTAACGACACTTCGCAGGCAGAGGGAGCGAATCTCTACGATGTTGGGTGTGCAGCCCTGCCAGCCGGGAGTGCTGGAACTGAGCGGTATCTCTCTCGTTTCCTTGTGAGACAGAATACATGGGTTGAGCTGGCACGACCGCGATCAGTACCGTTGGCCAACCAAAAGGCATACGAACAGTGGCACACACCCCGGAGAAGGCCCGGCCGCTCGCCTCAAAGCTGAAGCGCATCTATGCACCGCGGCTTGTCTCCGACCACATCATGGTGAAGGAGGATTTCGAACGGCTGCACAAGTTCCTGCTTGAGACGGAGGGCCTCTCAGAGGTCTCCGACGATATGTGACAGCTGGTCGAGGACGAAAGGCCGGAGCTGGTGCATAAACTGCCGCAAAAGGTGCCTACTCGGCGCTGATAAGGACCGCGCCGACGATTGCTCCCCAAACTGCTGCTGACCCAAGGCCAATTAATATAATCGCGGCAAGGAAGCCAACAGAAAGCAACAATCCATCTTCCTCGATATAAGCAAGAGAGATTAGCGAGATCACCATCGCAGGCGCGACGTTACTCAAGGGCACTGGCGTGAGTAGCAGGACAATTGTCAACAATAGGACCATGACTCCGATAGCGCGCTTCTCCACTTCAAAGGTCATCGGCCAGCGGGGATGAACCGCTTTCTCAAGATACTTCAGTACATGAATAGCGCGGTCACCAAGCCGGAACAGCTGCTTAGTCGGCAAGCGTCGCGTCATTATAAAATGCGGGAAAACAGGTTCAGCGCGACCCACAATCAATTGTACCGCCATGATCGCGAGGATAAGCCCGGGGACCGTGGAGCCTACCGGTGTCGTCGCTAGCAGTCCAAGAGACAGCAGGATTATGCCGAACGAATGCCGGCGCAAGGTCGATATCAGCCAGCCAACAGTGACGTACTCTGCGGGTGCTTGACGTATAACTTCCTGCAGCACCCGTGAGCTCGGCCCGCGCTTTTCCGTGTCGGCCGGAATGTCCTGCATTTGCGTTTCCTGGCTTCCCTTCCTGAGACTTTTATTGCGCATGGACGCGGACTGTTCTCGTGCCGCGTTGTCGATAATTCCCTCGCCGGCGCACGATGACCGGGCCCGCCGTCGCGAGCAGAGTTGTCGGGACGCCAAGAATGAGGCCGGAAAACCACGGGGGCAGGGTCGTCAGGAAAAACGTCATCCGCTGAGGCCTTCAGGGTAACCTTTGAGCTTCGTGGGTTTAGGCTGTCGCCGATCAATTAGGCTGTGGGCAGTCGCCTGACATTGCGCTACCAAGCGCGCCCTGCTTCGCGTCACATCAAACCCCGGCATCGCCTTACCTTAAGGGTTACCGAGCTATGGGCGAAAGTTGGTGACGGCGTGAAGGGGTAAGGCGGCGTATCGTGGCGGTGTTCGATGCCTCCACTTCTCCAGCAAAGGAGTGATACGCCGTGACCGACACTAATCTTTTCCGACTCTCTCAACAAGGAACTTTTACCGATCCGCTGAGCGAGGTTTTGCGCAACGGCGCGCGAGCGCTTCTGGCGCAGGCCGTTGAGGCTGAGGTTTCGAGCATGCTCAGCTGCCATGCCGACGAGCTCACCGATGATGGCCGCCGGCGATTG
>JBKPOZ010000262.1:0-5540 GCA_046733355.1 Pseudomonadota bacterium
GGGCAGGCATGTCCCCCTTGGGAATGAACGTCCAAAGGACGGACCGGATGTGGCGAAATCCGGTCTGATGAAGCAGCACAGAAAATTCGTCCTGAGTCAGCATTCGGTCACTGGAAAGATGCTTGGTCGCAAACCCCAACAGCGGCGCGATTGTCCGATACCAAACGTAATCAGCATTCGGCGTCAGGCAGAAAAAACGGCCATCAAACTTTAGCACCCTGTAGATGCTGTCCAACACTGCTCGCTTATCGAGCATGTGCTCGAAAGCGCCGATGCAAATCGCCAGATCGATCGACTGGTCCGCGATTCCCTTGAGCTTCTCGGCATCATCCACCTCAAACGTAAGATTGGCTCTCCAAGGAGAGCTCCGAAGACGAGCGCGCGCCAATTCGATCATGCCCGGTGAGACGTCAATCCCGATGCCACGCACTACCTCAGGTCCAAGCGCGAGCAGGTGATGACCGTTGCCACAACCGAGGACCAGGACGACATCACCGGGCCGTGGACGGGCTAGGTTTCGCACAAGCGCGAGCCGGTATTCGAGCAGCCGTTGCGGGGGACCATGCTGCTCGGGAGATCCCGTCGAGGCACATTGATCAAAGAAAGACTCGATGTCCGTGGTGCTGAATGAGGCGGTGGGCTCCACGCCGCGAAATCTTAGCCAAGGCCGTCGTCCGTCCCCGCCATGCACACATTGCCGATCCGGCGCCGCCAAGCGTCTCCGCGCCTGCAAATGTGTTTCGACACCCATATGGCCTTCGAAAAAACGGCTTTGTTACCAAACCGAATAATAGAATTCCCCCGCATCGGTTCCTTCGAGCGGCTGGCGCAAGTACGATGACTGGAGCTGCGATTCATTTGGGTTTTCGGTTCTGAGGCGGCCGGACGCATACGAGGGCCCGCTGCAGCAATCGGGAGCACCAGTTTCCGCCTCGGCGGTTAGAGGCAGCGCCTGGCAGAGTGTCGATCATGAGCTGGTTTTTCATAGCCTTGTGGGCTCCATTCCTTCTCGCCTGCGCCAATCACAACGACAAATTTTTGCTGTCGAGATACCTCAAGGAGAAAAATGTCGGATCCATCGCGATATTCTCTTCGCTGTTCAGCGGCGTGGCGATCCCGGTTCTAGTGTTCATTCAGCCCGAGGCGTACGACGTCACCCCTGCCCAAGGATCTGCGCTTGTCGCGACCGGGATGTCGAGCGTCCTCGCTGCCGTTTGCTATCTCCACGCGCTCGACATTGATGAGGCATCGTTCGTCACGCCATTTTATCAAACGGTGCCCGTCTTTGCTTACTTTCTAGGTTATTTCATCCTGGGGGAGACGATCACGCCTGCTCAGGGACTCGGTTCGCTCATTATTATTGGCAGCGCGCTTGCATTGTCGTTCGAGTTTGGCCGGCGTGGAATTCAGTTCAAGCGCAACGTCGTGGCATTGATGCTGGTCGCTTCCTTCTTGAGCGCGATAAATGGCGTCATTTTCAAGTTGATCGCGTTGGACAAGGGTTTTTGGGTTGCGCTTTTTTGGGGTTTTGTCGGTCAATTGATGGCCGGTTTGACCCTTCTAGGCTGCGTTCCCAGGTACCGCGGAGATTTTCTCGGCCTTCTCAGACAAGAGAAAGTGCCCGGGTTTGGCTTGATCGTGTTGAGCAAGACATTGGTGAGCGTCAGCGAAGCGATCACGCTTTACGCGACGCTCCTTGCGCCCGTCGCGTTGGTTCTTCTTGTGAATTCATTCCAGCCCCTTTTCGTCTTTATACTTGGTATCGTGCTCACACTTTCATTTCCTGGCGTGGCCAGGGAGTCGCTGCGCCCTACGAAGATCCTGCAAAAGGGAGCGGGGATTTGCCTTATGCTCGTTGGCGGTTACTTGATCTCCAAATAGCATCACGGCTCTCGAGCAGCTTGTTGATTCACAAGTAGTCGCTGCAACGTTGCACCCGCAGCGTTGAGCAGCCGCTCCAGGATGGCCCTGCCATGCTCGGTGGAGGCCTCCGCGACATCACCGATCACACCACGGCGGGCGATGCGCGGGTCGTCGCTGCTCCACGGCCAGCTCACACCCGGGTCGAGGATGGTTGCACGCACTTCCGCGTCGTCCAACGGCTTGCCAACATCTGCAAAGTACTCGCAGCGCACCTCATCGGGCGCCAAGGCCAGCATGAGCGACGTCTCATCCCGCCCGGCGTGAATTTCCGGCGAGCCAGCATCCCTCATCGGGCTCATCAGAGCACCTATATGCAACACGCAGGCATTCAACTGGAAGTCGGCCTCGAATTCATAGTTGAGCGCCTCAAGAAGGCCACGATTGCCACCGTGGCCATTGACGATCATGAGATTGCGCGCCGGCAGCGATCTCACAATTTCGCGCGCCAGCTCGCGCATGAGCGACGTCATCCCCTTGATCGACAGCGACAGCGTGCCCGAAGCCCACGCGTGTTCGCGGGACAGGCCGAGCGGCAAGGAAGGAAGCTGCCAGATGTCGAAGGTTTCTCCGAAGCGCCCGGCGATCGCCGCCGCCAGGGCCTGTGCGAGGATCACATCGGTATTGAGTGGCAGATGCGGCCCATGCTGTTCCATCGACCCGATCGGCAGCAACAAAACGGAGCGCTCGCCCAGTCGCGCTATCTCCTCGAAGGTAAGACGACCCAACACACGACCATTCATCGATGCATGACCTCATTACGCGGCCACCCTGGGCGATTGAGCTTAGGGCCAGCCCGACAGCGCCTCCTGCACATTCATCTTACCGCCCCTTGCGGCAGTTCGCTGTCCCTAAGTATCATTGCGGTTCAAGGACATAGACGATGGACCGTTCAACCCTCGACACCGGGCTGTCGTGGACCGAAGTCCCGCATCGAATTCGCGCCGGGGACGTGCTGCCGGAGCCATGGGAGAGCCTGTTCGGTCCGCTGCGGGCCGTTTCGCGCTCTGGCGCAGTCGTCGTCGGCCAGCTCGGTCAATCGATCGATGGACGCATTGCCACGGTTTCCGGCCATTCTCATTACATAAACGGGCCAGCAGGACTTGATCATTTGCATCGCCTGCGATCCGTGGTCGATGCAGTCATCGTTGGCGCCGGGACAGTGCGTACCGATGACCCGCAACTCACGGTACGTCGTGTGTCGGGCCCGAGTCCGGCACGCGTCGTGATCGACCCCAGAGGCACTCTTGCCGCCAGCGCTCGTCTGTTTGCTGCGGATGGCACGCGCCGCATCGTGATCATCCATGAAGGAACACGATTACGAAACTCAAACGACATCGAGACGATCGCCCTGCCCGGGTCCCGGGCTCTTCTCGACCCGGGTGCGATCTTGGATGCTTTGTCGGCGCTGGGCCTGCGGCGTGTGCTGGTTGAAGGAGGTCCGAGGACCCTGTCGCATTTCCTCGCCGCAGGCTGCCTCGATCGGCTGCATGTCGTGGTTGCGCCCGTGATCGTGGGCTCCGGGCTTCCAGGCCTCGCATTGCCTCCGGTCGATCGCATGACCGATGCGCTCCGCGTGCCGATCCACGCCCACCTATTGGGTGACGAGGTGCTGTTTGACTGCGACTTGTCGGCTCGACGCGCACCGACGCGCGAAGTAAACAAATCGGCATGACCGATCCTGTCAAGTGGTTCGCTGCGAGTGCCGGACGGCGAGCTACTCTGGTATCGCAAACGCTACGCGCTTTACCACAAGGGCGACTCGTACCATGCCCGCGCCACATGTGACTCCGAGATCGTTACCCGGATCGCCTTCAGGTCTCCGCCATCCCTCCCGAGCTTGCCGTCGCGCGCAGCCTGGGCCAGCCGATCGTGGATATGCCGCGTCAGGAACTCGGTCGTGGTGTTCTTACCGGCGAACTCGGCAATCGTGTCCAGGTTGTTGTAGTTCAAAGGTTCAAGCACGGATCTCAGAATCTCATTGGCCCGGCCAATATCAACCACAATGCCATTTGCATCAAGGGTATCGGCGATGAAGGCGGCATCGACAACAAAGGTTGCACCGTGCAGCGCCTGCGCCGGCCCGAACACCGCTCCCTTGAAGGAATGCGCGATCATGATGTGGTCGCGAACTTCGACACAGTGCATAGGCGCTCTCCTCAGAGATAGTCGATACGTTGGCACAGGATGCCGCTTCCGGGGTCGAGGATGCAAGGCAGGCGTGCCGGGAGATCCCCGAACGCCACCGGTGCTTCGAGCAGCACGTCAAGTCGGTCGTCGGCAAGCAGTCTCAGCGCTTTCTCCAGGCGTTGGCGATGACTCCAATTGCGGCGGTGCGATGGTGCAATCATGCCCACCTGACTTGCCACGATCCTCAATCGGCGGCTGTGGAATGCTCCGCCGAGCGGCACTGCCACCTCAGCATTGCCATACCAGCTGAGCTCGAGGATGGTTGCCTCGTCTGCTGCCAAGTTCAGCGCCGTCGCGAGACCGCTGCTGCTGGCACTGGCGTGAACGACCAGTTCACACTCGGATGGAGCCTGCGACGGTGTCGCAAAACTCAGGCCCAAGGCAGAGGCGACAGTGGCGCGTGCAGGATTGATATCGATCAGCGTCACACTGGCTGATGAGAACTTCCGTAACAGCAAGCCCGTCAACGCCCCGATCACGCCCGCTCCCACCACAGCCACTTTTCCAAAGGGGCCCGGCCCGGCATCCCAGGCGGCGTTCAGCGCCGTTTCCATATTTGCCGCAAGCACTGCCCGGCACGCCGGTACGTTCCTTGGAACAAGAAGCACTGCGGCCTCGGGCACGTCGAACAATGTCTGATGCGGATGCAGCGTGAACACCGTGCGCCCGCGAAGCTCCGCCGAACCGAGCTCGACCACACCGACCGTCGAATAGCCGTACTTGACGGGAAATGGAAACGTACCGGCCATGAAGGGAGCACGCATCCGCTGGAATTCAGACGGCGGAACACGCCCATTGGCGACGACAGATTCGGTTCCGCGGCTAATCGCTCCATGGGATGCGCGCACCCGTACGGTGCCGGGGATCAGCGGGCCCAACTCCTCGTCGCGGAGTTCTGCGTGACCGGCGCCAACATACCAGAGTGCTCGACCTCGTTTGTCGACCGTGATCTCACTCATTGGCTTCCGCTCTCCGTCCCTCGCCGGAATGTCGACAAACCTGGAGACGGCGCTTGATCGGTTTCGCGGTGTGGCTGCCGCACTCGGATAGAGCTGAGCTCGAAGGCGCTCGTCAATTGGTCACCACTGCATAGGCGCTAGCACTGCTCGAGGCACCTCCGATAAACCGCCCGCACCAGGTGCCGCGTACGATAAGCCGGTCCACCGCGTCGGTGATGGTACGGCTCACTTCCTGTGCCGACACCGAAAGAGGCCGGTGCGCGGGGATCGCAACATAGAGCCCCACCGGAATCCTTGGCTGATTGAGCCACGATATCGAAAGCTCGGACTGATTGGCCAAGGTTTGTGCGACGGATGCAGGCAGAACCGTCACACATCCAGCTCTGACGAGCTCGAGAATGGCCTCTAGCGCATTGGCCTCCAATACCGGCGATAGCCGGACAGCGTGCCGCGAAGCCGCTTCTTCAAGCA
>JBKPOZ010000263.1:0-27725 GCA_046733355.1 Pseudomonadota bacterium
CTGTGGTGCGTTGACTAATTGTTGATTTCTCGATAGGACGTGAAACAGGCCAGCTTGGCTGCGCGGATGGTCTCTCGGACAGACTTGCCCACTCGGTGTGCGAGGCGCTCGGTGTCTCGCGAGGCGGCTTCTATGCCTGGCTCACAGACCGCGTAGCGGGCTGATCTGAGGCAGGGTGGTTTAGACTAGGCCTCCACAGGGCTTTTCTTTGCCCTAATTGCGCTCACAACCAGGTCTAGAAAAAGCTGTACGGCGCCAAAGGCGCGCAGGTTCGCTGCTGCCGGTCCAGCAAAGACAACGACCCCGCCGCGAGCCTTGCCTGATGTGGGGGGTGGCGTGGGAGTCAAGCGGTCGGATTCGTTTCTGCTCCCCAAATGGGCCCGCTTGCTCGCCGGTGGGGTGCTGTTGGTCATTGCGGTAACCGCGCCCTTTGCAGTTGATCGTGCGGCCGAACAGCGCCTGCTCACCATGCGCGCATCGCAGTTGAGTGCACAAGGGCTTGCACCCGGCTCGCCCCTCGCCTGTCTTCATGCTGTCGCGGCCGAAGCGCTGCAGTCTTCGTGCGAAAAAGCTCTTTTCAGCAATGCAGAAGCCACTGCAGCTGCGCTCTCCTACGTTGAGATGCAACTTTCCTTGCTCAGAGCAGCCAATCAATTGCACGCATCCGCTGCCGGCTTAGGCAATGTCCTCTCCTACATTGGGACACGATTTTCATTGCTCAAAACAGCGGATCAATCTCAGGGATCCGGTGAAGTGCTGGCCGATATCCGTCGCGCTGTCGAAATCGATCGTTTTGGCTTCGTGGCTCACGTCCTGGCGACATCCCATGGGTGCACCCCAAAAATGTGCGAATCGCTCAAGTTGCTTGAAGATCCTCGCCAGGTGAAGGCGAATCTGGCCAGAGGTCTGTTCGCTGTGCATGCCAAGAAATACGTACTCGAGCCAACGATGAGCACTGCGGCTGCTCAAACTCCGGTACCCCCGGCTCCCGCACCCAAGCATTCGAGCAATTTCTTTTTTCCTTCTGCAGCCTCGATTCCCCCCGTTAACATCATGACGCCCGAGCCTGAACCGCGGAAAGAGGTATCGGAAGCAACGGCAACGAGTACGCCGCGCACCCCGACGAGCGGAAAGGAACAGACGCGAGCTCCCGCAGGCGTGAAGAGCGGGACAACTCCGGGGCTGCCGTTGCAAATCTCGCCCGAGGCGCGGTAAAGGTACTGCGGCCCTAAGTTGCCAATCCGGCGATGGGTCGCCGGTCATCCATTCAGGCTGCCGTGCCGCGGGGGCTATCACTACTGAGTGCGGGGCGTACTGCGCTGTCGCCCAGCTACGTAATCCTCAGCCTCTCGCTGCAAAATCTCCTTGTCCTCGACGCAATAATAGCCTGAAAGGCGAGTGAGCAGCGCCCGGCCCTCCCACTCGTGGAGGACGCGGCTGACATTCTCCCGTGCCACGCCTGCGATCGCGGCGATATCGCTTTGCGAAAGCTTTTGCTGAATGACAATGCGGCCTTGGCCAACGTCGCGCCCAAACTGGTCCGCAAGGCTCAACACCGCGCGGGCGACGCGGCCCTTGAGTGAAAGGAAAGTGGCAGCGACGATGTCGTTGGTATAGCGAAGGCGCTGCGCCAGCAAAGTCGTCAGATACCGGTAAAGTTCCGGCCTCGTCTCGCCGAACGCTTTGAACGCCGCGCTGCTGATGAAGCTCAGCTTCGTCTCGCGCAGAGCTATGACGGATGCCGAGCGCGGCGCATCATCGATCATGGAGAGTTCGCCGACTACCGAGCCAGGGCCAAGCACCGCGAGTATGCGCTCACCGCCTCCCGGCTCGGCGACGCTTGCCTTGAGCAATCCCTTCTCGACGCGATAACAGCCGTCGCCTTTCGCGCCTGCCGAAAACAACACCTGACCGGCAGAAAGCGCGATGGTGAGCGCCTCGGCAAACAGAGCCTGCAATAATTCCTTCGGCAGGGCATCAAAAAAGCTTTCTGGCGGAGGGCTCGACTTCCCCATGACGCGCGCCATAGATTTGAAATGCGTCAGACGCTAGCACAAATAGCACAAGCCTCCAAATTGTTGGGAAGCCCATTCGCGCGCGAGCTCGCCGTAGCACACGACTGCAAACTGCTTTAGCAGCTCAAGTTTTTGCCCGCTCCTCCTGGTTCACCACGCCCGCTTGGTAAATCCTGCAGCGGTCTGTTCTGATCCTGCAATTCTTGTGACTTATCCGTTTTGCCGAATATAGTCATCACATTCTATTCGCCATCGCGTACCAACCGGACCGATCTTCCCACATGCTGCCATGTTGCGCTACCTCCTATGGTAATCATGCAAACAAACTCAGTCGGATGCCGACCGTAAAAACGATAACGTTTTCCTATCGCCCGGAGGAAGACCGGTTACTCGTCGGCATCAACCTGGGTCAGCCGGATCTCTGGGCATGCTGGCTCACGCGGCGCCTGTCGCTCGCCGTCGTCGCCGGGTGCAAAAAATTTCTCACCGACACTTCTCGTCTTGCGCAACAGACGGCATCGGACCATCGGCAAGAGCTTGCGGATTTTGAGCGCGAGGCCGCACTGGCGGCGACCGCCCAATCGATCTCGCCGACCCCCGCGCAGGCCGCCACGGCCACGAGTAACACCGCGGAGCTCGCGGAAAGGCTGACAATCAGCAAGCAAGGAGAACACTTCCGTGTCGAACTTGCCGGAGATGGGGGCGGCATGGCCACTGCGGTCATTCAGCGCGCCGAGTTACAACGCATATTGCGCATGCTCGAGGAAGAGATCAGCAAGGCCAGTTGGGTCGTGGCCGCCGCCCCTCCTCAAGTTTTACCGCAGGAAGGCACGCGCAAACCGGTTCGGCATTAAAATGCAGCACATTGCAATGAGGTTTGCCTCAGCCGCGTTATTGGCGCCAGCTTCTATCGCGGACAAACGCGTCAATCCGTCGCGCAAGCTCTGCTTGAGCTTGCCTTCGCTCAGCATACGTTGTGCTCGCAGAGCGATCGTTCAATTCTCGCTTGATTGCGTCGTAGGGCGGTTGAAGTCCACGTAAACGTAATTCCGAGGCCAGATCATCCATTCTTTGTTCAATCGCTTGTGCCTTGCGGGCCAGCCAACTTCGGGTGGCCGTGATCCAGCCTTGGTTCAACTGCTTAACTTCGAACGTGGAAAAACGTCGGCCACGAGCTAGGTAATCCTGGCTCTGCTCGGTGCTCCGGCTCTGGAGGAATGCGTCGATAATGGCCTTAACATGTCGATCGCGCGGATCATGCGCCATTCAGCGTCTTTCCTCACCCATTTATAAAGAACTCAGGAAAAACCGGGGCGGTCCTGCCGTTTGGGCTCAAACGGCGCGATGCTCCAGCATAATGCGCAGTTCCGGTGCCAAATCGCGCTCGTGGCGCTCGAGATATTCAGCGACTCTGTCCTGAACCGTCCAAGTCGGTCGTTCCGTCAGGGTTGAAAAGAACCGACGCCAAGCTGACGGACGGCCACTCCCCATCGGGAATGCTTCCACAGCTGAACATCCAGTAGCTATCATGGCAGTCTCCCGTCACCCGATTTCCATTGAAGTCATCATATCGCGGACCGCCCTGTGACGCTGTGATACCGATCACAAAAATGCTGTTCGTCCCCCATGCCGCTGACAAAAACCGTCCCCGATGTGATGGCCATCACAAGTTTGGCTCTTTTTTGGGGATCCGTATTGCACTGCAACAGGGCGCGCCGTCGTCGTAGGCGCGCTCTTGATGGCGGCGGGCCTGCTGACGCTTGCGGGCGCTGCCGGGAATTGGCTTACCTTTGCTCCCAACGAACATCTGTACGTGCTTGGCGCCATGCTGTTGGTCATCGGCACCGTCGTTCAGGATGTAGTCGCTGATGCCATGTCCACGGAGGTGGTGCCGCGCACGGATAGCTCGGGCAATGTCCGCGCCGATGAAAGTATGCGCATCGAGCTCGGGATGGTGCAGGGGCTGGGCCGGCTCGCGGTATCAGCTGGCGTCCTCGCCGTCGCCGGCCTTTCCGGCTGGCTCGCGAATTTCATGTCGCGGCAAGCCGTTTTCCTGATCGGATTGATTATTCCGGTGGTTTCGGTGGCCGGCGTTTTCCTGCGCGGAACCGAAACCATGGAGCGGCGTCCGATCGACTGGCGATTCTCGGCGGAGGCGTTGTATTCGGCGTCGTCGTCATGACCCTGGGGGGCAGCGGCGTTCCGTTGGACAGGAGATCGTGTTCACCATATCGATGGCGGTGGTCTGCTATATGCTCGTGCTGGTGACGGCCGAGCTCGATTGTGACACCAGAATGGGCATTCTGTATGCCACCTCGTGTTTGCCTTCCGCGCTGCGCTCACCGTGGGCGACGGCTTTTTCTGGTGGACCTTGGACGACCTCAAATTCGACGCCGCGTTCTACGGTACGCTGCGCCAGACCGGGGGTATCCTCTCGATTGCGGTGATGTGGATTTCAGTCGGCAGTTGACGGAAGCATCCGTAACCAAAGCGCTGTTCTGGATCGCGATAGCGGGTACGGTGCTGGCACTTCCCAACGTGGCGCTGATCTGCGGGGTGCACCATTGGACCGCAGCGGTATTCGGTTTCGGCGCCCGCACCATAGCCTTCGTCGACGCAGCTGCATCCTCGCCGTTTGCGCAGCTCAGCATGGTGCCGTTGCTTACTTTAACTGCCTACTATGCACCGCCTGGCCATCGCGCGACATGGTTGGCATTGATGGTGTCATTGATGAACATCGCATTCGTGGCCTCGCAGTTGCAGACGAAATATCTCAATGAGATTTATGTGGTAGAGCGCGGACAATATACCGACCTGAAGCCGCTGCTGATCTGGACAGTAATCCTGAGCTTTATAATTCCGGCCGGGCCATCGCGCTGCTCGGCAGGCGGACAGTGCGGCACGTCGGCATGAAGCACTAACGGCCAGCTTTCAGCGATGTCGCGGTGCCGCTTATGCGGCCGTCAAATGCTGGAGGAGGCCATGGCCTGGACAGGAAAAGTGCCACCAGAGCCGGAAACACAGGACACCCCTTACCCGCCTGCAAAAAGCAGCCGGAATTTGTTTGCTGCTTTTCTATGTAGCAATGATCGTAATTACGATTGCCACTTTACCGTATGCGGGCAATTTCAATCCGGGCGCTGGGCTCTGGCAATTGCGGAATTCGGAGCCTTGACGCCAATCAATACTGTTATTCTCAGTGCTGGACCTCAAGAGACATTCGCAGTCCGTGCGGGAATTAGGCTGCAAGCCGCGAGTATCAGCGTGCCGCATCGGCGAGGCTTGCTCAAATATGCTTCGAGCTGCCCTGTTGCCGTCGTGCAACGGGCCGGTAAACGATGCATCAGGTGCGGCCATCCGTGTCGCGGACTAGCAGCGCGCCGATGCGGTGCTGGGATAGCAGCCGCGCTGCTGCAGCGAGCTCGGCTGACGGTTCGATGCAGATGATGTTGCCGCCCTTCGCCGCAAGAATGGCCCTCAAGCTCATGCTAGGCTCCGTCACGGAACAATCTTAGATCATTGTAGCACAAAGGTTCCAATCCAGAGAGGGGCTTGAACCAGCGTCGGAGAGGCAGGACGGATCGCTTGCTCGTCCATTACGCAGGCCGCGCGCCAGAGACTTACTTTTCCAGGTCGAGGACGTATCGCCGTACAATCTTCTGATATTTCCCACGTTCTGGCGCCATGTCGACCCATGCCTTGGACTTGTAGAAGGCCACCGCACCCTTCGCGCTGTCCCACTCGACTATGGCCACATGCTCCGGAGCCATCGGGCCCTCGATGGTAACGACCCGTCCGTGCAGGGGGCGACCATGGGCTGCCTCGATCGCTTTGCGGGCGATGGCAAGGAACTCGGGCGGGGCGGTACCGCTCAGTTCGGATTCGGTGATGCTGATGCTTTCAGCTTGGACTGGGCGTGCAGCCCCTGCATAGCCGCCGCACCAACTACAGCGCCCACAACGGCGGCAATCACGATTTTGGACGTTGCATGCATTAAAGTTTCCTCTGCGTGCCGTGGACAAAACTGCAGGCCCCCTTCCGAACGAAGGGTAATTGCTAAAAGATTTCGGCCAATTTGATCCGATTAGTACGGGTATGACAATCGGAAGTTAATAGGCGGCTTGGGGTCGGTCAGCCTCTGCCGTTCGCGGGCTGTCCGAGTCTGCCGTCCTGCTGTGCCTCAAGCTCAGCGAAACATGATCTAATTAGCCAGTTCGGATGGTGAATTGGCTTTTCCACAGCTGCTCATACAATCAGAAAGCGATTCAAGGCATTCGCTCGAGTCCACCGCAAAGGGAGTTTTAGCGGCTTCCGCGTTGGTCGGTTGCCGGTTGATGCTGCACGCAATCAGGGATCGAAAGCATGACAGGCACTTGTTATCGGATACCAAAGTTGGAGCCCATTCCCGACACGTAGCTCTACAATGCCTGGCTAGCGTTAGGCCTGCACCAATGCATTTCGTGCGTTCAGACTTATCACCATCAGCAGTTGACGAATAGCCCTCACAAACAGAATTCGCGTATGATTTGTGCAACTCTGCACAGGTCTGCGCGCAGGATGCTCGTCTCGCGGCGATCTGGGTACCGTCGCTTAGGCCCGCCTCGTCCAAGCGCTTCAGATTTGCCTGTGCCTCCGTATTACCGAGGGCGACTGCCCTTTCGAACCAGGCGCGGGCAACTTTGATATCCCGCGATACCCCTCTCCCATCGAGATAAAGCACTCCCAGATTGTTCATGGCCTTGGCATCACCCAGTGCGGCCGCCTGTTCAAACAAGCTGTTCGCTCGCGCATAGTTCTTTGCAACTCCGGCCCCGGCGAGATGCAATCGACCGAGAGCGTTGAGCGCAGGCGGATAGCCGAACGCTGCGGCTCGCTCGTACCAGAACCTGGCTTCCGAGAGGTTCTTTGATGTACCGCGGCCGTTCTCGAGCATGGCGCCAAGATTGTGCATCGCGGCTCGGCCTTTGAGAGCGGCTCCTCTGACATACCACTCTCTTGCGACCTGCAGATTCTGCGGTCCACCACGTCCGCTTTCGAACAGGGCTCCGAGATTTGCCATGGCGTCCGCGTCCCCCAGCTCGGCTGCATTTCTGTACCATTGCCTGGCGCTCCCGTAGTCTTGCCTGACGCCCATACCAGCTTGGCTGAATCCGCCCAGCGCATTCATCGCGCTTGCGAGACCTTGCTCGGCTGCTTTTTTGTACCAGCTTGCGGCGGCAACCGGATCTCCAGCCTCCCTGAGGAGACGGGCAAGAGAGCTCATCGCGCCCACATTGCCGAGCCTTGCTGCCTTCTCGTACCAATCCTTAGCGGCGTCAAGATCCTGGGCGATTTCACCGTTCTCATTAAGCTGGCCCAAATGAGCCATCGCCCCTGTGTGACCATGCCCGGCAGCGCTTTGGTACCATTCAATCGCAGTCGAGAGATTCTTCGGCACCCCGATTCCGTATTCGAACAACGCGCCCAGATCATTCATCGCGCCCGCATGGCCGCGATCAGCAGCATCGAGATAATATTTGATTGCCTGCAGTTGCTTGCTGGCCAGAACGAGCGCTCGGGCAAGCTGGAACATCACAGTCGGATCGATCGGATCAGCCTGGAGGGCAGCTCGACACGCTGCTTCGCCTTGGGACGGCTCGACCTTTCTTACGGCTGGAGCTTGCAAAGCGAGCCCCAAAGGAGTTCCGTCGTCAAGCAGACTCGAAAGCGGTGCGCAGTCCAGTGCGGGGGTTTGTGCGTTCCCGGCATGCGTCGACGCAAACGCGGCGGCGATGGCCAAACAGGCCGCCGCAATCAGCTCAAGAGCACGCCATTGCATTAAGCCGACACCAACTGCTTCCGCTCAATCTGAAACAGCCTAGAGGTGGCAGGAACCGACTTGCCTCCTCCGGGGCGTTCGATTTGCCCCATGTTTTAGGGTTCATGTTAACTAATTCACACTCTCGCGGCACGAACGCAACTAAATGCTAGGACTGATCCCACTGGCCTGCACCCCGTTTGGATGACACGGGTTAAAGCTAATCCAGCCTTTCTCTCGAACTCCATAGGGCTGAGATATCCAATCGTCGAATGCCTGGGTTTCGGATTGTAGAAGCGCTCAATTAGTCAAACACATCCGCCCTTGGCCTCATCGCGCGTACGATACGCGGGGCAAACGGCACGGAACGGGGGGCAAACGGCACGGAGACACCAGCCAGGAGCGCCGAAGTCTTTTACTGTTTCTCGGTAAATTCCCTCACATTCTGCCAGGGAATTGTGGCCCTAAGTGCAGGATGGACAAGGTCTGTTCCGGCATGTTTCTGAGCAATTTCCCGGCAAATCCGCCCGAGAGCCCTTTCAGCCCGCAGACCTCGAGTCCGCTTATTGTTGAGCGTATCAGACAGCGTTTTACTGAACTAGAGCAGCATGCCGAATGCCCGGCCCACGTCATTTTTGCCGCGTCGAGCTTCGACCTCTGCGCCCGCCGCGCGCCCGCATGCTATCTCACCAGAATCGTATTCACACCCCAGCGATAATTAATCCCGACTTTGACGAGGTGGATCTGCTCGCGAATGTCGGCATCCATCTGGGCAATGCCGGTCGGCTCGGTGAAGCGCAGCGAGCTCGTGCGGAAACCGAGATAATTGTACTCGATCTTTGCAGACCAGTTGTCCGTGAATGCGTATTCGGCTCCCGCGCCGACCACCCAGCCCCATCTGGTTTCATTGACACTGAAATTGAGCGCGCCGACCGTGGTACCCTGTAATGTACCCACTGTATTATTGTAGTGATTGTTGCTGAAGGCGCCGCCAACCTTACCATAGATGAGGAGGTGATCGAAGGCATAGCCAAGGCGCGCCGCGACCGTTCCGAGGGCATCCACTTTGGCGCTACAGCTCGCAGAATCGGTCGCCGCCACGACATTGAGAACTGTCACCGTGTTCAAACACGTATGACTGCCGGTAAGGTGTGCACCGCTTACTTGCGCCTCAATCCCGATGACGAAGTTCTCGCTCTGATAATTCGCCCCAACCTGTCCGCCGGCGAGCCAGCCGCTTACCCCCACATCGAACGGCAAGGGTGTGACGAGAGAAGCACCTCCGACGAAAATTGGCAGAGAAGGACCTCCGCCGACAATTGGCGGCAACAAGGATATGGTGGGAAAAGAATTGCCGAAGGTGAACGGCAAGGGACCTTCGTTTATTGATCCGCCCCCGCCCCCCGCATGCAGGCCAGCGTAAAATCCGGTCCACCTGAAAATCACGACCGCAGGACGGGTCTGGTAAACTTCTGGAAGGGGCAGCTCGGCGGCGTCAGCAAGCGAGGTAAGCAGAGCAAAGCCAGCTGCGATGCCCCAGCGCACCCTGGTCTGCATTGTATGCCCCCGCACGCCACAACCGTTTCGCGCTTCCGCCGCATCACGGGTCACCAGAGTGGCCGAGTCAAGGCAGAGCCCCGCCAAAGGGGGCAGTAAACGTCGTGGACGAGAGCGGAAGTTTTCTGGTGTTGCCAGCTCGCAACAACCCGTGGAGCCGGACTATTCCCCCGGTTGCGAACTCTGCTCCACGATGCGCAGCATGTCGCCCATGATGCGGTTGAGCTCGAAATCCTTGGGCGTGTAGACGGCCGCAACACCGGCCTGCTGCAGCTCTTGCGCATCCTCCGGCGGAATAATGCCGCCGACGACGACCGGGATTTTTCCCAAGCCTGCCGCCTGCATCCGTGCAACGACTTCGCGCGCAAGCCCCAGATGCGAGCCCGACAGAATGGAGAGCCCGACCACATGCGCGGCCTCTTCGGACGCTTTCGCAACGATCTGGTCAGGGCTCAGGCGAATACCGTCGTAGATGACATCCATTCCGGCGTCGCGGGCGCGCACCGCAATCTGTTCGGCGCCATTGGAATGACCGTCTAGGCCCGGTTTTCCGAGCACGAATTTCACCCGCCGGCCAAGTTTGCGCGAGACCCGTTCCACCTCGGCACGCAAGTCGTCGAGCCCGACCGTCTCGTTGCGCATGGCGGTGCCGACGCCCGTCGGCGCGCGGTACTCGCCAAAGCATTCGCGCAGGGCAAAGCCCCATTCGCCGGTGGTAACGCCGGCTTTCGCGCACGCAATGGAGGCAGGCATGATGTTGCGCCCCTCCTTGGCGGCGGCGCGCAGCTCGCGCAGCGCTGCTGCGACGGCGGGCTGCTTGCGCTCGGCGCGCCAGGCTTTGAGTCGCTCCACCTGATCCGCTTCGGCCTGCGACGAGACGGTGATGACCGCACCTGCTGCGCCGGCAAGGGGCGATACTTCGGTTTCCAAAAAGCGATTGACGCCGACCACCGTCTGTTCGCCGCGCTCAATCGCCTCAATACGCTGCGTGTTGGACTCGACAAGCTGGCGTTTCATGTAGCCCTGCTCGACGGCGGCGACGGCTCCGCCCAGCGCTTCAATATGCGCCAGCTCCTCCTTCACCGCCGCTTTCAGCTTGGCCACCTTATGCCCAATGACCGGCGATCCGTCGAAGATATCGTCATATTCCAAAAGGTCGGTCTCGTAGGCCAGGATCTGCTGCATGCGCAGCGACCATTGCTGGTCCCAGGGCCGCGGCAGTCCAAGCGCCTCGTTCCATGCGGGGAGCTGTACGGCACGCGCGCGCGCGCGTTTTGAGAGTGTCACCGCGAGCATTTCCAGCAAGATGCGCGTGACATTGTTCTCCGGCTGCTGCTCGGTCAATCCTAATGAATTGACCTGAACGCCATAGCGAAAAAGCCGGTGCTTGGGATCGCCCACGCCGTAGCGCTGGGCGGTGATCTCGTCCCACAGCTCGGCGAAGGTGCGCATCTTGCACAGCTCGGTAACAAAACGGACGCCGGCATTGACGAAGAACGAAATGCGCCCGACCACGCGTTCGAATTCCTCGCCGTCCACGGCACCCGCGCCTTTGACGCTGTCGAGAATGGCGATTGCAGTAGCGAGCGCAAACGCGAGCTCCTGGACCGGCGTCGCCCCCGCTTCCTGCAGGTGATAGGAACAGACATTCACTGGATTCCACCTGGGCATTTCGCGCGTCGTGAACAGAACGACGTCGCGGGTAAGGCGCATGGAAGGCGCAGGCGGAAACACATAGGTCCCGCGCGAGAGATATTCCTTTATGATGTCGTTCTGCGTCGTGCCTTGCAGGCTCTCTCGCGCGACGCCCTGCTCGTCCGCCAGTGCCACATAGAGCGCGAGCAGCCAGGCGGCCGTGGCGTTGATGGTCATTGACGTGTTCATCGAGGCAAGCGGGATTTCGGCAAACAGGGCGCGCATATCGCCCAGATGCGAGACAGGAACCCCGACCTTGCCGACTTCCCCGCCCGCCAGCGGATGATCGCTGTCGTAGCCGGTCTGAGTGGGCAGATCGAACGCGACGGAGAGGCCAGTCTGTCCCTTGGAAAGGTTCCTGCGATAGAGCGAGTTCGACTCGCGGGCGGTCGAATGGCCCGCATAGGTCCGAAAGATCCAGGGCTTGTCGCGGTTATGCTTCAAATGCTGCGCCCTCGCGGATGCCGCCGTGAACGACACGCTTCACATAATGATCGCGCGGGCTCGCTGGTTCATGTCGGTTCCGTGCGGCAGCTAGCGCCTTATCAGCCCGATGATCACCAGCAGCACGACGGCGCCAATTGTCGCGTTCACGATTGAGCCGATGAATCCGGAGCCCGGCTGGAAATGCATTGCCGTGAGCAGCCACACGCCGATGAAGGCGCCGATGATTCCGATAATGATGTTCCACAATAGTCCGAAGCCGAAGCCGCGTACGAGCTTGCCGGCAAGCCAGCCCGCAATGGCCCCGACGAGCAACATGACAATGAGACTCTCGATCCCGACCATAAATCCTCCCTTGAAACCAAAACGCTCCCTGTGAGTTGCTGCAATGCAACCAAAGTAGGATAAACGTAAACTTGGGAAATGTCAGCTCGGCTACCCGTTTGTTATTGCGCTGCAGCATACATTGCGGCAATCTAATTAAAACGCATTGCGGAGAGTCCAATGCCAGTCCTGGTCACTAGCTCACTGCAGGCCACCGGTCCGAAGGAGCTCTACCCCATAGGTGAAATCCCTCCCCTTGGGCACGTCCCGGCGCAGATGCATGCTTGGGCCATTCGCAAGGAACGGCATGGACCGCCGGAAAAATCGATGCAGCTCGAAGTGCTGCCGACATGGCCGATCGGCGAGGACGAGGTCCTGATCTACGTGATGGCGGGTGGCGTGAACTACAACGGCGTGTGGGCGGGCCTGGGGCAGCCGATCTCGCCGCTAGACGTCCACAAGAACGCCTTTCACATCGCCGGCTCGGATGCATCCGGTGTGGTGTGGGCGTGCGGAAAAAAGGTTCGCCGCTGGAAAGTAGGCGACGAGGTCATTGTCCACTGCAATCAGGACGACGGCGACGACGAGGAATGCAACGGCGGCGATCCGCTGTTGTCCGCCTCGCAGCGCATTTGGGGTTACGAAACGCCGGATGGATCGTTCGCGCAGTTCTGCCGGGTGCAGTCACGCCAGCTGATGCCCAAGCCTGCGCACCTGACCTGGGAGGAGGCCGCCTGCTACACGCTCACGCTGGCGACCGCCTACCGCATGCTTTTCGGCCACCCGCCTCATACGCTCAAACCGGGAGAGCACGTTCTTGTTTGGGGCTCCTCGGGAGGGCTCGGCGTCTTCGGAGTGCAGCTCGCCGCAGCATCGGGCGCCAATGCAATCGGTATCGTCTCAGATGAGCGCAAGCGGGACTACGTGATGCAACTCGGCGCCAAGGGGGTGATCAATCGCAGCGATTTTTCCTGCTGGGGAGCCATGCCGAAGGTCGGCACGCCCGAATACGACCGCTGGGTCAAGGAGGCACGCAGATTCGGCAAGGCGATCTGGGACATCACCGGCAAGCGCGATGTCGATCTGGTCTTCGAGCATCCAGGCGAGGCGACGTTCCCGGTTTCCTGCGTCGTGGTGAAGCGCGGCGGAATGGTCGTATTCTGCGCCGGCACCTCCGGCTATAACATCACCTTTGACGCGCGCTATGTATGGATGCGCCAAAAGCGCATCCAGGGCTCGCACTTCGCGCATCTCAAGCAGGCTTCTGCGGCCAATCAGTTCGTGCTCGACCGCCGCATTGATCCATGCATGAGCGATGTATTTCCCTGGGAAAAGATTCCCCACGCGCACGAGTTGATGCGCACAAACCGGCATCCGCCCGGTAACATGGCCGTTCTCGTCAATGCGCCGCGCACCGGGCTGCGCACCCTGGACGACGCGATCGAGGCAGGCGGGTAATCTAGCGAGTGGCCGACGCCTGCAGGCGGGCGCGCAACCGCGCTGCATTGAGCTCTCCGCCATAGACGAAGATCGACGCCGTCCAATACAGAAACACAAGCGCAATCATCGCCGAGGCAAGCCCCGCATAGGTGTGCACATACGTGAAGGAAAACTCGGCAAGATAGCGACCGAACGCAGCGCCGGTCACAAGCCAGAGAAGGAGTGTGGCGATCACGCCAGGCGCGATTTCGGAAAGCCGCCGATGGCCGGCGGGCAGCCATTTGTGAGCCACCAGGAGTGCGAGGATCAGCACGGCGCTTGCTATCGAGAAGCGCGCGACTGTGACGGTGCGTTCGACATCTGCAAGCCCCGGCGCGTAGCGTACCATCGCCTGATAGAGAAGCGGGCCCAAAATGATGAAGCCGCCGAGCGCCAGAAGGGCGAACGCGGCAAGAAGCACGTAGCCGATGGATTCCAACCGCAGCACGACCCAGTTGCGCGTCTCGACCATGCCGTAAGCCCGATTTAGCCCAATGCGCAGGCTCTCGACCCCGCTCGAGGCGAAATAGACTGCAAGCAAGGCGCTGATGGTCAGTGTGCCGGTATGCGTGCCGCTAAGCACGTTATGGATCTCACGGACAATCGGATCTGCGACCTCCACCGGCCAGGTCGTCAGCAGCAGGCGGGCGATCTTGTCGGCAAGCTCGCCTGAGCCGAACAATCCGGCAAGCGACGTCAGCAGAATGAAAAACGGAAACATTGCCATGAGAATGGAGAGCGCGATGTGACTGGCAATGGCCCAGCCGTCCGCGGCGAGGAAGTGCCAGTAGCCATCGACGGCGATACGAAAGGCGCGCCGCATCTGGACGGCCGCTCGCGCCGACCGAAATGGGTAATGCTTGTTCAATTTGCAGCTCCGCCGCGCACCGCGGTTATCTCGGGCCTGCCTTGCATCCTAACGAGCCACCGACGTCGGGTCGAACTTTTATGGAGGGGGCCGGGAATTTGCCGTTCAGACTCGTACCTCGCGTGAGTGTGGCGACGTCCGCATACATGCATCCCCCGATTTCGCTGCCGGGCAATCCGGGCTACACCTAGAAATGTGAGAGAGCGGATGGTGCATGATGCGCGACCGGACGAGTGGTCGTGACGAGGGCGTGAAGCTGGTCGCGACTGCGCGCGAGGCCGCGCGCGCCGCCGAGATGCTGCTCGTCGACGCGAGCGCAGCCGTGCGTCAGCGCGTTATGGCGGACGATCATATCATCGAGGGGCTGTTCGAGCGCGAGCAGCGGGCGACCCATGGTCTTGCCTGGGTGGCCACCTACGTCGAATCCATTCGCCAACTCGCGGCGTATACCGAACGCATGCATGCGGCGGGCCGGCTGGGCGCGCTGGAGGCGTTGCTCGTGCAGCTTGGCATTGCCGAGTATCTCGAGCAGCTCGCCGGCGGCATTGCGATGAGCCCGGGTGAGATCGTGCGCCCATCCGACCTCGGCTTGTCCCCCGCCGTTGTCGCCCAGCGGCTGGGATCGATTCTGCAAGGATTCACCTCCGGCATGGTCGACCGCCGCGCTCGGCTGATCGAGCTCATGGGGGCGCATCATGATGCGACGTTCGGCGATTGCGGCCTTGAGGAGACGCTCAACAGCATCCGCGAGGAGATGCGCAAATTCGCCGAGACCGAAGTGATGCCGCTGGCCCAGCAGTGGCATCGTCAGAACGTGTACATTCCGTACGAAATCATCTCCCAGATGGGAGAGCTGGGCGTGTTCGGCCTCACCATCCCCCCCGAATATGGCGGGCTCGGGTTGGGCAAGGAATCCATGTGCGTCGTGTCCGAGGAGCTATCCCGTGCCTATATCGGTGTGGGCTCGCTTGGCACACGTTCCGAGATCGCGGCGGAGCTCATCATCGGCGGTGGCACTGCCGAGCAGAAACGCAAATGGCTTCCCAAAATCGCAACCGGCGAGGTGTTACCGACCGCCGTGTTCACCGAGCCGAATGCCGGTTCTGATCTTGCGTCGCTCAAGACCCGCGCAGTTCGGCATGGAGATGTCTATCGCGTATACGGCAGCAAGACCTGGATCACGCATCCGGTGCGCGCCGATCTCATGACGCTCTTGGCGCGCACCAATGCGGCCGACCCTGGCTACCGTGGGTTGTCGATGTTCCTCGCGGAGAAGCCGCGCGGCACGGACGAGCGTCCTTTTCCGGCAACCGGCATGTCAGGTACCGAGATCGAGGTGCTCGGCTATCGCGGCATGAAGGAGTACGAAATTGCTTTCGACGGCTTCGAAGTGAACGCCGAAAACCTGCTCGGCGGCGTCGAAGGCCTGGGATTTCGCCAACTGATGCAGACGTTCGAATCTGCCCGCATTCAGACGGCGGCACGCGCCATCGGGGTGGCGCAGTCAGCCCTCGATCAGGCGCTTGCCTATGCGCAGCAGCGCGAGCAGTTCGGACAGCCTATCATCAGTTATGCGCGCGTAAGCGACAAGATCGTCGCCATGGCTGTCGAGATAATGATTGCGCGGCAGCTTACGTATTTTGCCGCGCGGCAGAAGGATTCGGGCAAGCGTTGCGATCTCGAGGCGGGAATGGCGAAGCTTCTGGCAGCTCGCGTCGCCTGGTCGGCTGCCGACAATGCCGTGCAGATTCACGGCGGCAACGGCTTCGCGCTGGAGTTTCCCGCTTCGCGTATTCTGTGCGACGCGCGCATCCTGAGCATTTTCGAAGGCGCTGCCGAAATCCAGGCGCACGTGATTGCGCGGAGATTGCTGGAGGGCGCGAACTAGTTCAAAGCCGCATTGAATTTTCGAGAACTCAACCCCGCCCCCGTGCGTTTTGCAGGGGCATGCTCCCCAGCGCCTGCGGCCGGTGCAGGTAAGTGTGCGAGGAGGCTTGCAATGTCCAAGGTCAAGATTGCACAGGGCGAATGGGTTGTGGTTTGCGACGGCGCGAAGGCGCTGCTGCTGGAAAATGTCGGGGATGAGAAATTCCCCAACCTGAAGACGCAAAAAGTCTACGAGCAAGACGACCCCAAGACGCACGAATTGGGTACCGATGCTCCCGGCCGGTCGATAAGCTCGGTCGGCAGTGCGCGCAGCAGCATGGAGCAGACCGACTGGCACACGCAATTGGAGGAGCGTTTCCTGAAAGCGCTCGCCGCTCATCTCGATCATGCGGTGCAGACCGGCCAGATTCCATCCCTGATCTTGATCGCCCCGCCGCGCGCGCTCGGCGTCTTACGGCAAGCCTACTCAGTGAATTTGCGTCATGCACTGCGCGCCGAGCTGGACAAGGACCTGGTGCATCTTCCGGTCTACGACATCGAGAAGCACCTCGGCGGTTAGCACCCCGCCTCGGATAGCCCTGCTCCCGCCCCAGGTGCTAAGGAGTCCCCGCGATGGGTGAGGTTCTGACCTACGCGCTTGTTCCGATCGCTGTCATTGTCGTGGCGGTGGTCCTCGGCATGGGGCTTGCCAACATGATGCGAGGGGGACCGCCGCAACGCTCGCAACAACTCATGCGGCTGCGCGTGCTCATGCAGTTCATCGCCCTCGTGGTGATCATGTTCACGATCTGGGTGCTCGGGCGTTAAGGATTCATGGTCGTCCTTAACCGCATATACACGCGCACCGGCGACGACGGCACGACCGCGCTCGGCACGGGCGAGCGTCGCAAGAAATATGACCTGCGGGTGACCGCCTACGGCGAGCTCGACGAGCTCAACGCCGCAATCGGATTGGTACGTGTCCACAATGACGACCGCGCGCTCGATGCGCTGCTCGCGCGGGTGCAGAACGATCTCTTCGACGTCGAGGCCGACCTGTGTCTCGCGGAAAAAGGGCCCGCAGGGGCGCGGCTGACGATCACCGACAAACAGGTGGAATGGCTCGAGCAGCAGATCGATGCGCTCAATGCCGAGCTCGCGCCGTTGCGATCATTCATCCTGCCGGGCGGCCGGCCCGCCGCCGCCTATCTCCATCTCGCGCGGACAGTGTGTCGCCGCGCCGAGCGGCTCATGGTGGAACTTGCGGATAAGTCAGCCGAGGGCGTCACTCCCGCCGCGCTAAAATATGTCAATCGTCTCTCGGATTTTCTTTTTGTCGTTGGCCGCCACGCCAACGACAAAGGAGCCTGCGATGTTTTGTGGCACCCGGGGCAGAACCGCTGAGGCGGTCATCCTGCGATGGTTGTTCCAATCTATGACGATAATCCCTTCACGCAGCCGGTGAAGCCGGTGGTCACCTGGCTGCTTATCGCAGCCAATTTCGTCGTCTTCTTCTACGAAATCGAGGCCAGCCAGGAGGGGCTCGAGCGACTAATAAATGCGCTCAGTCTCACGCCTGCGGCCCTGAGCGGGAATGCGTCTGGGGCTGGCGTCCCACCGCTTCTGACACTGATCACTTATCAGTTTTTCCACGCCGACCTGGGCCATCTCTTCGGCAACATGATCTTTCTCTGGGTATTCGGCGACGATATTGAGCGGGCGCTCGGGCGCGCGCGATATCTGTTCTTCTATCTCATGTCGGGAGTGATCGGCGGGCTCTTTTTCGTAGGTTATGATCCGCGCTCGCCCATCCAGCTCATCGGGGCATCCGGTGCAATCGCCGGAGTGGTCATCGCCTATTTGATGCTGCGCCCCTGCGCAAAGATCCTCATCTTGCTGGGCATCATTCCTTTGCGCATAAGCGCCTTTTGGGTGATTGGGCTGTTTGTAATCACTCAGCTTTGGAATCTGCAAGCCGCCTCGAAAAGCGAGGTGGCGTATTGGTGTCACTTCGGCGGAATGCTCGCAGGCGCCATCCTGTTTCCACTACTGAAGCCCAGGGATGTGCACTTGTTCGAATGCATGGAGCCGCATCGGGAAACGGTCGTTCAGCTCGGTCCTGATCCGGTCGCCAGCGCATTACACCCGCATGGCATACGTTGACACTGGAATGCATCGGCCAGTAGTTTTGCACCCTATTTGGCGGCGCCCCGCGTTTGTGATGCAAAAGTGATCGCAATGAAGATTCTCGTTCCGGTCAAGCGGGTAATCGATTTCAACGTCAAAATCCGGGTGAAGAGCGACGGCAGCGGCGTCGAGCTCGCGAATGTCAAAATGTCCATGAACCCGTTCGACGAGATTGCCGTAGAGGAGGCGCTCCGACTCAAAGAGAAGGGGCACGCAACAGAGATAGTCTGCGTCTCGATCGGTCCCCCGCAGGCGGCGGAGACCATCCGCACCGGTCTTGCTATGGGAGCCGATCGCGGCATCCTGGTGAAAACCGACACGATGCCCGAGCCCCTGGCCGTCGCCAAGATTCTGAAGGCGATCGTCGAGCAAGAGCAGCCCGGCCTCGTAATCATGGGCAAACAGGCGATCGACGATGATTGCAATCAAACGGGCCAGATGCTGGCCGCGCTCACCGCATGGCCGCAGGGCACCTTTGCCTCGAAGCTCGTCGTTGAGGGGAGCGAGCTTATGGTCACCCGCGAAGTCGACGGCGGCTTGCAGACGGTGAAGCTCAAGACACCTGCCATCGTGACCACAGACCTGCGGTTGAACGAACCGCGCTATGCGAGCCTGCCGAACATCATGAAGGCGAAGAAGAAGCCGATCGCCGAGAAAACAGCGTCGGATTACGGTGTCGATCTCAAGCCGCACATCGAGGTGCTCAAGACTGCCGAGCCCCCGGGTCGCAAGGCGGGCGTGAAGGTGAAAAGCGTCGCCGAGCTCGTCGACAGGTTGAAGAATGAGGTCGGCCTAATCTAACGATGGCGATGAGATGAACACGCTTCTGATCGCCGAGCACGCAGAGGGCGTGCTCAAGGACGCAACAGCCAAGGCCCTCAGCGCCGCCAAGGCCCTGGGCGGCGATGTCCACGTGCTCGTCGCCGGTCGGTCGGCTCACCCCATAGCCGAAGCCGCTGCCGGCCTTGATGGCGTCACTAAAGTGCTGCTGGCGGATCACGCTAGTTATGAACACACGCTCGCCGAGCCGATTGCGGCCCTGATAGTGTCTCTCGCGCGCGACTATGGGGCGATCGTGGCGCCGGCGACCACGACCGGCAAGAACGTATTGCCGCGGGTCGCCGCGCTGCTCGACGTGATGCAGGTTTCCGATATCACCAAGGTGATCTCCACCGACACATTCGAACGGCTGATTTATGCCGGCAATGCCGTGCAAACAGTGCGCTCGAAAGACCGCCTCAAGGTCGTTACGGTGCGCACCTCTGCGTTTCCGCCGGCCGGCAAAGGCTCAGCGCTCGCGAAAATCGAGGAGATATCGCCAGCGGCGGATCCGGGCATTTCTGCCTTCGTGGGCGAGGAAGTGTCGAGGTCGGAACGGCCCGAGCTCACTTCGGCAAAGATCATCATCTCCGGCGGACGCGCCATGCAGAGCCGGGAGAATTTTGCGAAATACATAGAGCCGCTTGCCGATAAGCTGGGCGCGGCCATTGGTGCCTCGCGTGCCGCGGTCGATGCGGGCTACGCTCCCAATGACTGGCAGGTAGGACAAACCGGCAAGGTCGTCGCACCCGAACTTTACATTGCGGTGGGAATTTCCGGGGCCATTCAACACCTCGCCGGAATGAAGGATTCAAAGGTGATCGTGGCGATCAACAAGGATGAGGATGCTCCCATTTTCCAGGTTGCCGATTACGGCCTTGTCGCTGATCTATACCAGGCATTGCCGGAATTGACGGCAGAGCTCGGCAAGCTGGGCCGCTGAGGTCGTACAACGGAAATGAGCGTCTCGTTTCGGGAACGCAGAACAGGCGAAACAAATGGTTGAAGTAAAAGAACGACCAAAAACCCGTGCCGAAGGCACGCCCCTCAGCATTCGCCGGCTAGGGGTGATCGGGGCGGGTCAGATGGGCAGCGGAATTGCCCATGTTGCGGCGCTTGCCGGCTTCGAGGTCAAGCTCAACGACGTCTCTGCCGACCGTATCAAAGCCGGCATCGCGACCATCAATGGCAATATGGCGCGGCAGGTCAGCCGCAAGCGCATCAGCGAGGAGGAGCGCCAGGCGGCGCTCAAACGCATCTCGGCAGCCGAGGATTACGACGCTTTCGGCGATTGCGATCTCATCATTGAATCGGCGACCGAGAAGGAGGAGATCAAGCGCTCGATTTTTGCCAATCTTTGCCCGGTTTTGAAGCCGGAGGCGATCGTCGGCAGCAATACTTCCTCAATATCCATTACCCGCCTCGCCGCCTCCACCGATCGGCCGGAGCGCTTCATCGGCATTCATTTCATGAACCCGGTGCCGCTCATGGAGCTGGTCGAGATCATTCGCGGCATAGCCACCTCGGACTCCACATTCGACATGGTCAAGCAATTCGTGAGTCGGCTGGGCAAGACCATAGCGGTCGCGGAGGACTTTCCCGCCTTCATCGTCAACCGCGTGCTTTTGCCCATGATCAATGAGGCGATCTACACGCTTTACGAGGGGGTGGGAAACGTCGAGTCGATCGATACGGCGCTACGCCTCGGCGCGCATCATCCCATGGGTCCACTCGAGCTTGCCGACTTCATCGGACTCGATACCTGCCTGTCCGTCATGCAGGTCCTGCACGAGGGTCTCGCCGATTCCAAATATCGGCCGTGCCCGCTGTTGGTGAAGTACGTGGAAGCCGGTTGGCTGGGACGCAAGACACAACGGGGTTTTTACGACTATCGCGGCGAGAAGCCGGTCCCCACCCGCTGATTGGTCAGTTGGTCGCTTGGCCGGCGCGGCGGCTCTGCGCACGCGCATACGCCTCGCCGTCGCTCGCACGGCTCACCAGCGCGAGCGCGTCCGCGCTCGCCCAGTCCGCCGGGCCCGAAATCGTGCCGATCTCGCATCCTGAGGGGTCGATAATGAGCGAGGTGGGCAAGCCCTGTGCACGCCCAACCGTCTTGAGCGCCTGAAAAACTTTGGCACTGCTGTCCGCATAATATGCAAGCTTCTGAATTCCGGCGGCCGTTAACCACGCGCGCGGTTTCTCCACATCGCGCGTATCGATGTTGACCGCAACCACCTCGAACATCGGCCCACCCAGTCTTTCCTGCAGCACATTGAGCTCCGGCATTTCTTTGCGGCATGGAATGCACCAGGTTGCCCATAGGTTGAGGAGCACCGTGCGTCCGCGCCACTCGGACAAGTGTCGCTCGCCCCCGCTGGCATCCTTGAAAGCGAGATCCGGCACCACCATGGGCTGTTCGGCGATCGTAAACGCGGCCACTTCCCCATGTGCGAGCGGCGCAATGCGCTTGGCCAACTCTATGGCCGGCTGACAGCGAGCATCGGATGCATTGTGCGGAAAGTGCAGCATCCCGTATACCGCCGCCACAAGTAACGCGACGGCTGTTAGTCCGGCGGACAGGACAAGCCGGCGGTGGCGGAGGCCGTCAGGCAGCGGCAGCAGCGCGCGAATCATCACCGTGCTGTATCAAGGGACGGTCTCAGGCGCGAGTCTGCCATGGCCAACAAAATGTGGGGGGGTCGCTTCGGAAAATCCCCGAACGCGCTGCTCCAGGACATAAACGCCTCGATAGAGGTCGATCGACACCTGTTTCGGCAGGATATCGCGGCGAGCAAGGCACATGCGGCAATGCTCGCCAAAAGAGGCATCATTAGCGGCAAGGATGCCCGGGAGATCGCGCGCGGACTCAATACCATCCTGTCCGAGATCAAGAGCGGCAAGTTCAAGTTCAAGCGCGCGCTGGAAGACATCCACATGAATGTCGAAAACAGGCTCGCGGAGCTCATTGGATCGGCGGCAGGGCGCCTGCACACCGCCCGCTCGCGCAACGATCAGGTGGCAACCGATTTCCGCCTCTGGGTACGCGATACAATCGACGAAGTCGATGGCGCGCTTGCAGATTATCAGCGCGCACTTGCCGAAAAAGCGCTCGCGCATGCGCAAACGGTGATGCCCGGGTTTACGCATCTGCAGTCGGCACAGCCGGTCACGTTTGGACACCATCTGCTCGCGTATGTGGAGATGGCCGCTCGCGACCGCGGCCGTTTTGCAGATGCGCGCAAACGCGCCAACCAATCCCCGCTCGGTGCGGCAGCTCTTGCCGGAACTGCGTTTCCTATCGATCCGATGATGACAGCCAAGTCGCTGGGCTTCGAGGGACCTATGACCAATTCCATCGACGCCGTCTCCGATCGGGATTTCGTGTTGGAAGCGCTCGCGGCAGCCGCAATCACCGCGGTGCACCTCTCGCGCTTTGCCGAGGAGATTGTCATCTGGTCATCCCCGCTTGCCGGGCTCATTGCACTGTCGGACCGGTTTACCACCGGCTCCTCGATCATGCCGCAGAAGCGCAATCCTGACGCGGCCGAGTTGGTCCGCGCCAAGACCGCCGCCATCATTGCGGCGCTCGAACGGCTTCTCATCGTCCTCAAAGGTCTTCCGCTTGCCTATGCGAAGGACATGCAAGAGGACAAAGAGGGGACGCTTGCTGCTTTCGCCGCCCTCGGACTCTCGATCGCGGCCATGAGCGGCATGGTGCGGGACATGAGCCCGGACATGGCGCGGATGCGAGCGGCCGCTGCCGAGGGCTATTCCACGGCGACGGATCTCGCCGATTGGCTGGTGCGACGGTTGAAAATCCCTTTTCGTGAGGCGCATCGCGTGGCGGGGCGAATCGTCGCGCAGGCAGCGGCAGAAAAACTTCCGCTTTCGGAATTGCCGCTGGTTGCCATGCAGGCAATCGAGCCGCGGATTTCCAAGGAGGTGTACGTCGTTCTTTCGGTCGACAGCTCCGTTAAAAGCCGGACAAGCTACGGCGGCACGGCGCCGCGCAACGTTCGGCGTGAAGCTCGACGGTGGCTGCAACAATTGTCGAAAGGGAAGCGCGCGCGCTGAACCGCGAGGACCGTCAAAAGCCCCTGTTGCACCGGCCAATTCTGGCCTTGATGCTCTGGTAGTCGAGGTAGCGTAGCGGAAACGGGGGGTGTCGCTTCGCTTACCCGGGCTACGATGATTGGGGAGAAGTAACATTGAGCGCTTCGTCCGCGCGCGCAAGCCGAGGCCATACACTGGCGGTCATTGGATGCTTGCTCGCCGCCTTGGCGCTTTCCGGTTGCGGCCGCAAAGGCGGACTTGACGCACCGCCGGGCGCGAGCTTGGCGAACCCGCCGCCACCCTACCAATCCGCTCCCGAATTCACCCCCGATGGGCAGCCGATCGTGCAGCCCGGGCCGCCACCGCCAAAACGCACCCCGCTGGATTGGCTAATCGATTAGGGCTACTGCGTCGGAGCGGAGAAGGCCGGGCATGACGACCGGCATCTATGCGCTGGTATCGCCATGCATCACTTCGGCTATCGCAACGGCGTGCTCCACGCCGAAGCGGTCAATCTCGTCGAGCTCGCGCGCGCAGTTGACACTCCGTTTTATTGCTACTCCACCGCAACCCTGACTCGTCACTACAACGTCTTCGCCGCGGCTTTCGCCGATGTGGAATCTCTCATTTGCTACGCGATGAAGGCGAACTCCAATCAGGCTGTGATCAAGACGCTTGCCAGGCTCGGCGCGGGAGCTGACGTGGTCTCGGGCGGCGAGCTGAAACGCGCCCGTATGGCCGGCATACCGCCGGACAAAATTACCTTTTCCGGAATCGGCAAGACCGAAACCGAGCTCGCGCTTGCCATTGATGAAGCCATTCTCTGCATCAATGTCGAATCGGAGGGCGAGCTTCGCCTCCTCTCGTCGATTGCTACTGCCAAGGGCCGCACCGCGGATATCTCAATCCGGGTCAACCCCGACATCGACCCCGGAACGCACGCAAAGATCGCCACCGGCAAGGCTGAGAACAAATTTGGCATTCCGCTAAAACAGGCGCGCGCCGCTTATGCGCTCGCCGCGAAGCTTCCGGCCATCAAGGTGATCGGCGTCGATATGCATATCGGAAGCCAGATCACCGAGCTCGGCCCGTTCGATGAGGCGTTCGCGCTTTTTGCCGACTTTGTGCGTGCGCTGCGTTCCGACGGTCACACGATCAGCCACATCGATCTGGGCGGAGGCCTTGGTATTCCGTATCGGGAAGGCGACGAGCCGCCTCCCGACCCGCAGGCTTATGCCGCATCGGTCAAGCGGGCCACACGCGATCTCAAATGCACACTCGTATTCGAGCCGGGTCGTCTCATTGTGGGCAATGCAGGTATTCTGGTCACCCGCGTGCTTTACCTGAAGCCGAGCGAGGAAAAGACATTCGTCATCGTGGATGCGGGCATGAACGACCTCATTCGGCCAACGCTCTATGAGGCGCACCATGATGTTTGGCCGATTGGCCAAAAGCTGCACGATCGGCGCCGGCGCGTCGATATCGTCGGTCCGGTTTGCGAATCCGGCGATTTCTTGGCGCTCGACCGGGATCTTCCCGAGCCTCACTCAGGCGACCTCCTGGCGATCATGAGCGCAGGTGCGTATGGGGCGGTGCAGGCGGGCACGTACAACACGCGGCCCCTGGTCGCGGAAGTGCTTGTCAGGCAAGGAGAATGGGCCGTTGTGCGCCCGCGTCTCGCGGTCGAGGAGCTAATTGCCCTCGATTGCCTTCCGGCGTGGCTATAACGCGCAGGTTACTGTTGGCGAACCATATTGCGCGCTCGCGGTTTTGATGGTTGGCGCCTTCCTTTTGCCGGTAGGTGGCCCTCTACTGGCTTGTGACTCGCTTATGGCGATCTGCTAATTAGCAGCCGCTTATTCGGAGACTTCGTTGCCCGAATCGTTGCCGAGCGCCGCATCGTCTGTGCGAAAGTCATCGCCGCATGCGGCTGGTGGTGACTTGCTCACAAAAGCGGTTAGCCGCGCGCGTTGGACGATTCTGTGGGAACGGCTGTGGCCGCCGATTGCGTCGCTGGGCACCGTCATCGGCTTTTTCCTGGCGATTTCCTGGCTGGGCGTCTGGGCGTGGCTGCCGGGCTGGGGACGGCTTGCCGGGCTTGGTGTTTTCTTCCTGCTTGCAGCCGCCGCATTTTCGCGATTCCTGATACTGCGCATCCCCACCCGCGCCGAGGGCCTCAAGCGCCTCGACGACAATTCGGGGCTGGCGCATCGACCGGCCACTGCCATAGCCGACAGGATGGCGGCGCCGGCGCCGGATGCGCAAGCCACTGTGTTGTGGCGCGCGCATGTGGATCGGGCCTTGCGTGCAGCGCATCGACTTAAAGTCGGTCTGCCGGCCCCGCGGCTCGCATTTCGCGATCCTTTTGCAGTCCGCGCGCTGGTCTGTGTGCTCGTCATCGCCACTTTCATCGCCGCCGGTGACGACCGCATGAAGCGCGTCGCGGCCGCTTTTGATTGGCAGGGCGTCATGGTGCCTGCCAATTTCCGCATCGACGCGTGGGTTAACCCGCCAGCTTACACGGGCAGAGCGCCGCTCATTTTGCAAGGATTGCGTCCGGGTGAACCGGTGCATGCTTCCGGCCCCATAGCCGTTCCTGCAGGAAGCACGCTCGTTGTGCGAGCGAGTGGCATTGCGCTTAATGTTGCCGCGGCTGACGGTGTTGTTGAAACCGCATCTTCCGCGCCCGCGGCGGCGAAGGGAAGCGAGGAGCGCCGGTTTGTAATCAACGAGGCAGGCAGCGCTACTGTTCGGGGCGCCGGGCCTCGCGACGTAAGCTGGCAATTCACAGCTATTCCAGACCGGCCGCCCACCATAGCGCTGGTGAAGGACCCGGAGGCGCAGGCGCGTGGCGCCCTCCAGCTCACGTATAGGCTCGAGGATGACTACGGTGTCGTCGGCGCGCAAGCCATATTTGAGCGGCAGAGCGAGGAGCCGAGCAAAGGCGAAAAGGCGCGCGCGCTCTTCGAGCCTCCCAATTTCACACTCGTGCTGCCTCAGGCGCGCACAAAGAGCGCCATCGGGCAGACCACGAAAGACCTGACGGACCATCCGTGGGCGGGCGTCGATGTAACGATGACGCTCATCGCGAATGACGAGGGCGGCAACGAAGGGCGAAGCGCGCCATTCACATTCCGGCTGCCGGAACGTCCCTTCATGAAACCGGTCGCGCGCGCACTGATTGAGCAGCGGCGACTGCTTGCGCTCGACGCCGACGCACAGGCCACCGTGCTCAATGCGCTTGACGCGCTCACACTTGGGCCCGATCGCTTCAACATCGAGCCTAACGTCTTCCTCGGATTGCGCGCCATTTTCTGGCAGCTGTCGAGAGCCAAGGCGGACGATCAGCTCCGCGAAGTGGTCGCGCGCATGTGGGACATGGCCGTCCACCTCGAGGATGGTACCGTCTCGGACGCCGAGCAGGCGCTGCGCGCGGCGGAGGAGGCGCTGCGCCAGGCGCTCGAACGCGGCGCAAGCGAGGAAGAGATCAAGCGCCTGACTGATCAGCTGCGAGCTGCGCTTGACAAGTTCCTCCAAGCGCTTGCAGAGCAGCTGCGCAAGAACCCGCAGCAACTTGCGCGCCCACTCGATCCGAACGCGCGTCAGCTGCGGCCGCAGGATCTACGCAACATGATCGATCGACTCGAGCAGATGGCGCGCTCGGGGGCGCGCGACGCCGCGCGACGCATGTTGCAGGAGCTGCAATCCCTGCTGGAGAACCTGCAGACCGCACGTCCCGGCCAGGACATGGATGGCGGCGACGATGACATGATGTCCGCGCTTGATGAGCTGGGCGACATGATTCGCAAGCAACAACAGCTGCGTGACCGCACATTTCAGGAAGGACAGGATCAACGGCGCCAGCGCGGTCAGCGCGATGCGCGCAACATGGATGGCTTGCGGGAGAGCCAGCAGGGGCTCCGGGAGCAGCTCAAGAAGTTCATGGAGGAGATGCGCAAGCGCGGCTTCGGACAAGGGCAGCAGGGCCAGGGCGAGATGGACCAGCTGGGGCGCGCGGGGGAGGCGATGGGTGAGGCTGAAGGCGAGCTTGGCGAAGGCAACGCGGATGGAGCCGTGGACTCGCAGGGACGCGCGCTGGAAGCGCTCCGCCGGGGCGCTCAAAATCTGGCGCAATCCATGCAGCAGCAAGGAATGCTTGGTCCCGGCCCGAACGGACGCCCCGGCCGGCTCGGCCCGCCCCGTGCGCAGCAGGATACCGATCCGCTCGGCCGGCCCTTGCGCGGTCGCGATTACGGAGATGACACCACAGTGAAGGTGCCGGGCGAGATCGATGTGCAGCGCGCGCGCCGCATATTGGAAGAGTTGCGCCGCCGCTTCGGCGAGACGTTCCGGCCGCAGCTGGAGCTCGACTATATCGAGCGCCTCTTGCGCGACTTCTGATGTCAGATGCCGGATGTCAGATGTCAGAGATCAGATTGTAAGCCTTCTGATATCCGGCATCTGACATCTGATCACTGAGCCATGGTGCGCTTCGAGCATGTGGGCCTGCGCTATGGCATTGGGCCGGAGGTTCTGCGCGATCTCACCTTCCGCATTGATCCGCATTCGTTTCAGTTCCTCACCGGTCCTTCCGGCGCCGGCAAGACGACGCTGCTGCGGC
>JBKPOZ010000264.1:0-6575 GCA_046733355.1 Pseudomonadota bacterium
CCTCTGAACTGGTTTGCCCGTCCGTCCGCACGCCGGCGTCCAGCCGTCAATCCCTCACTTTAACATAGCTTCCGGGCGCGTCCTCCAGCGGCGCGAGCTTTCCGCCGCCGGGCTCGCGCGCCGGGACCTCGGTCGAATCCTGATCCCTGATCCACTCGAGCCAATCCGGCCACCAGGATCCCGCGTGCTCCTTGGCCTTAGCCAACCATTTATCGAGGTTGCCGCTGGTCGGTTTGGGTCCGGTCCAATACTGATACTTCATCTTATCGGGCGGATTGACCACGCCGGCGATGTGCCCCGAGCCGGCGAGCACGAAACGCACCGGTCCGCCGAAGAACTTCGATCCCAGTAACACGGATCGCGCCGGTGCGATGTGATCCTCGCGCGTGGCCAGATTGTAAATCGGAACGGTCACGGTTTTGAGCTTGAGCTTGTTGCCTCCGATGACCATCTCGCCCTTGCTCAGCCGGTTCTCCAGGTAGCAGTTGCGCAGATAGAATGAGTGGTTCGCCGCTGGCATTCGCGTCGCATCCGAGTTCCAGTACAACAGGTCGAATGGCGCCGGCTCCTTGCCTTTGAGATAGTTGTTGATCACGTAGGGCCAGATCAGGTCGTTCGAGCGCAATAAGTTGAAGGCCGTCGCCATTTTCTTGCCTTCGAGATAGCCGCGCTCGCTCATTTCGCGCTCGCGTGCGGCGATCTGCTCCTCGTCGACGAACACTTTGAGATCGCCGGCGTGGGTGAAATCGACCTGCGCGGCAAAAAGGGTGGCCGAGGCGATGCGCGCATCGTGCTTGCTTGCCATATAGGCCATCGTCACGGTCAGAAGCGTCCCGCCGACGCAATAGCCGGCCGCGTTGACCTGGCGTTCGCCGGTGGCCTTTTCGATCACGTCAAGCGCGGCGAGCGGTCCCTCGCGCATGTAATCTTCGAAGCTTTTCTCGGCGAGCTTTGCGTCGGGGTTCACCCACGAAATGACGAATACGGTGACGCCCTGATCCACGCACCACTTGATGAAGGATTTTTCCGGCGTCAGGTCGAGGATGTAGAACTTATTGATCCAGGGCGGCACGATCAGCAGCGGCCGCTTGAGCACCGTTTGCGTCGAAGGCGCGTACTGGATGAGCTGCATCAGCTCATTTTCGAAGATGACCTTGCCGGGCGTGAGCGCCAGGTTGCGGCCGACCTCGAACATTTCCGACCTGGATTGCCGAATTTTGAGGTCGCCCCGTCCGGCGGCGATGTCCTCGGCAAGCATGTGCATGCCACGCACCAGGTTGCCCGCGTTCGAGGCGACCGTCTCGCGCAAGATTTCCGGGTTGGTGAGCACGAAATTGGACGGCGCGATCGCATTGGCGATCTGGCGTATGTAGAACTCCGCCTTCTGCCGGGTATGCGGATCGAGCGCTTCGGCGTCGTGCACGAGCCGGTTCGCCCATTGCACCGTCAGCAGATAGGCTTGTTTGAGGAAATCGAAGAACTGGTTGCTCGACCACTCGGGATCGGCAAAGCGCTTGTCTTTCGGATCCGGGGCGGCGACCGGTTGCACCTGCTCGCCGGCCATGCGCTTGACCGCGTTGGCCCACAGATCGAGATAGGCCTTGCCGAGACTCGATTGCAATTCGAGCGCGCGCTGCGGATCGCGCAGCCAATAATCCGCGACTTGCCCGATGGTCTTCACCACGTCGACGATCTCGGCGTATTGATCGTCGCGGCGGCCCTCTTCGCGCGGCTTGAGATAGGCGGCCAATGCCTTGCCGCCCTCCTCCATCATGCGGGCGATATTGCGGGCGAACTCCTCCACGTCGGCGGAGCCGGTTTTGCTCGGTTCGGATGGGGCTCTCACGGTAAACGCCTCGATGCACGGTTGGGCGCTGGCCAAATGGCGCCTTTCCGGGGCTCAGATGGAGTTTACCCCATAACCGCCGCAAGGCGCAGCCGGCTTGCCGCCGCCTGCGCGCCGGCGCCGCGGGCGCCAAAGGGCGTGCGGCTAACCTTGCTTTGGTCATATTGCGGGCCTAGAGCTTGCACCCAATTCTTTGAATTGGCAGCAATTTCGCCTGGGAGGGGGGAAGGTCGGTCGGCGCGTGCCGCTGCAATCCGGCCGCAATGAACGGCATGATATCCCGCATGCGCTCACAATGGTCCTTGTCGCGGCGGGCCCTTGCGGCGGCGTTGATTGCCGGCGCCGGGCTTCTGGCGGGCTGCTCCGGCGGCAGCACGATCGCCGATCATCTGCCGACCGCGATCGGCGGCTTGCCCGAAGCCACGCCGCAACGCCCGACAACGGCATCGGCCTATCCTGCGGTTCACGACATGCCGCCGTCGCGCTCGACGACGCTCCTCAGCGACGCGGAGCAGACAAAGCTCGAGACCGATTTGGCCGCGGCCCGCACCCGCGCCGCGGAGGCTGCCAAAGCCGCTGCCGCCGCCGACAAGCCGTGATAGAAGGCTCGCGCCCGCCGGCTTGGAGAGCATGACCGCAGGCCAAAGGACCCGGCCATGGAAGAATTTTACCGCATTCGGCGCCTGCCACCCTATGTCTTCGAGCAGGTCAACCGCGCCAAAGCGGCGGCGCGCAATGCGGGCGCCGACATCATCGATCTCGGCATGGGCAATCCCGATCTGCCAACGCCCGCGCACGTCATCGACAAGCTCAAGGAGACGATCGGCAAGCCACGCACCGACCGGTATTCGTCCTCGCGCGGCATCCCGGGACTGCGCCGCGCGCAGGCGGCCTATTACGCGCGCCGCTTCGGCGTGAAGCTCAATCCGGAGACGGAAATCGTTACCACGCTGGGTTCGAAGGAAGGCTTCGCCAACGTGGCGCAGGCGATCACGGCGCCGGGCGACGTCGTCGTGGTCCCCAATCCCAGCTATCCGATTCATGCCTTCGGTTTTCTCATGGCCGGCGGGGCGATCCGCGCCGTCCCGTCGGAGCCGACGCCTTCCTTCTTCGAGGCGCTCGAGCGGGCGATCATTCGCTCCATTCCCAAACCCATTGCAGTCGTGGTCTGCTATCCCTCCAATCCCACCGCCGCCGTCGCCGATCTCGATTTCTACAAGGAGCTGATCCTATTCGCGAAGAAGCACGGCATCTTCGTGCTCTCCGATCTCGCCTATGCGGAAGTCTATTTCGACAACCAACCGCCGCCCTCGGTGCTGCAGGTCCCGGGCGCGATCGATGTGGCGGTTGAATTCACGTCGATGTCGAAGACCTATTCGATGCCGGGCTGGCGCATCGGATTCGCGGTCGGGAACGAACGGATCATCGCGGCGCTGGCGCGGGTGAAGTCCTATCTCGATTATGGCGCATTCACCCCGGTCCAAGTGGCAGCGACTGCCGCGCTCAACGGTCCCGATGGCTGCGTCCGCGAGATGCGCGAGACCTATAAACGCCGGCGCGACGTGCTGGTGGAAGCGTTCGCTCGCGCGGGCTGGGAGATTCCTCCTCCGCGCGCCTCCATGTTCGCCTGGGCGCCGATTCCCGAGCCGTTCCAGACCCTCGGCAGCGTCGAATTTTCTACGCTCCTGGTCGAAAAGGCCGAGGTCGCGGTCTCGCCCGGCAGCGGTTTCGGCGAACATGGCGAAGGATATGTACGCATCGCGCTGGTCGAGAACGAGCAGCGCATCCGCCAGGCCGCGCGCAATATCCGCCGCTTTCTTGAAACCGGTCCGAAAAAGTTGCACAACGTCGTCCCCCTGGCCCAGCGGCGCTAGCAGGCTCCGCTTCCACACAGGCCGACGATGTCCGCTCCATTGAAACTTGGCATTGCCGGTTTGGGCACGGTAGGGTCGTGCGTTGCCCGACTGATCGAGCGCGAGCGCGACGCGCTCGCCGCCCGTTGCGGCCGCGCCATGGAGGTCGTGGCGGTCAGCGCGCGCTCGCGCAGCAAGAAGCGTGATATCGGCCGCAAGAAGCTGCGCTGGATCGGCGATCCGGTGGCGCTCGCGACCGACAGCGAAATCGACGTGTTCGTGGAGTTGATGGGCGGAGAGGGCGACCCGGCAAAAGCGGCGATCTCCGCGGCGCTCGCAGCCAAGAAATCGGTGGTGACCGCCAACAAAGCGCTGCTCGCCAAGCACGGCGTCGCGCTCGCCGCCGTTGCCGAGAAGAACCGCGTGGCGCTCAACTTCGAGGCCGCCGTCGGCGGCGCCATCCCAATCGTCAAAGCGCTGCGCGAGGGGCTGGCCGGCAATTCGCTCGCGCGCGTCTACGGAATCCTCAACGGCACGTGCAACTACATCTTGACGCGCATGGAAGAGGAGGGGCTCGCCTTCGCGGCCTGCCTGAAGGAGGCGCAGCGGCTCGGCTACGCCGAGGCCGATCCCACTTTCGACATCGAGGGTCACGACACTGCGCAGAAGCTCGCGATCTTGGCGAGCCTCGCATTCGGGACCAAGGTCGATCAAAGCGCGGTCTACGTCGAAGGCATTTCTTCCATCACTCCGGAGGACCTCGCGTGGGCTGACGAGCTTGGCTATCGCGTAAAGCTCCTCGGCGTCGCGCTTAAGACCGACAAGGGCATCGAGCAGCGCGTGCATCCGACCATGGTGCCGAAGGAAACGCCGATCGCGCAGGTGATGGGCGTGACCAATGCGGTCACCGTCGATGTCGACGCGATCGCGCCGATTACGCTGGTCGGTCCGGGCGCCGGCGGCCTTGCGACGGCGTCCGCGGTTGTGTCCGACATCGGCGACATTGCCCGCGGCGTGCGCACGGCGCCATTCGGGCGCCCTTCGGCGCGGTTGGCGACGAGCAAGAAGGCGCCGATGCAGCGTCACGAAGGCGGCTACTACATCCGCCTTCTCGCGGTGGACAAGCCGGGCACGGCCGCGACGATTGCCAGGCGGCTCGCGCAGCAGAATATCTCGCTCGAATCGATCGTACAGCGGCACCGCGGCGAGCCGCCACACGGCGGCGAGATTGCCGGCAGCTCGGGACAGCCTGTGCCGGTCATTCTGATCACCTATGCGACCACCGAGGACGCGGTGCGCAGGGCGCTTGCGGCGGTCGGACGGGATAAGGTGATCCTGGGTAAGCCACAGGTCATCCGGATTGAGAAAAACTGATAGGATAGGCTTTTAGTGCCGTATTCGATGGGAAAAGGCGCGACATGACCACGGCAAGACAGGCGCGAGGGGAAAGCATGAATAAAGAGGGACGCGGAATCGTGCCGTCGATCACCATCCAGCCCGACCTCGCTTTGGAACGCGTCCTCACGCTGGAGATCGTACGCGTGACCGAACGCGCGGCGGTGGCGGCGGCGCGGTGGACCGGGCGTGGTAACGAGAAGGCAGCCGACCAGGCGGCGGTTGACGCCATGCGCCGCGAGCTCAACAAGCTTCCCATCAACGGCACGATCGTTATCGGAGAGGGCGAACGCGACGAGGCGCCGATGCTGTTCATCGGCGAGACGGTGGGCAACAAGCGCGGGCCCGAGGTCGACATTGCGGTCGATCCGCTCGAGGGCACCACGCTGTGCGCCAAGAACATGCCGGGCGCGATCGCCACCATGGCCATGGCGGAAGCGGGCACGCTGCTCAACGCTCCCGACGTGTACATGGAGAAGATCGCGATCGGCCCCGGCTATCCCGTGGGCGTGGTCGACCTCGATGCGCCGGCCGAGGAGAACATCCGCCGCCTGGCGAAAGCCAAACGGGTCGAGCCGGCCGAGATCACCGCGCTCATCCTCGACCGCCCGCGCCACGCCGACCTCATCGCCGGCGTGCGCCGCGTGGGCGCCGCGGTGCGGCTCATCACCGATGGCGACGTCGCCGGGGTGATCCATACCGCCGATGCTGCCAATACCGGCGTCGACATCTATATGGGCATCGGCGGGGCGCCCGAAGGCGTATTGGCGGCGGCAGCGCTGCGCTGCATCGGTGGGCAAATGCAGTGCCGACTCGTGCTCGACACGGAAGAAAAACGCGAGCGCGCGGCAAAGATGGGCATCAGCGATCCGCGCAAGAAGTACGAGATCAGCGACATGGTCAAGGGCGATTGCCTGTTCGCCGCCACCGGAGTTACCACCGGGGCGCTGCTCGACGGCGTACGCGTGCGCAAGGACGTCTTCGAAACCGAGACGGTAGTGATGCGCTCGACCACCGGCACGGTTCGGTGGATCAGCGCGGAGCACCGCCAACTCGAGAAGTTTCATTTGGATTGAGGCAAGGTCACAAGCGTCGTCATGGCGGCTTGGCTCCTAGCGTCATGATCGCCGTCCAGACTGCTTGTTCGATTGCTCGGCAACAGCGCTGGACCGCCGCAGCATTCGCGGGCGTGGCGCTGGCCTTTGCGGTTCTGCTCGCCTTCGATGTCGAGGCCGCCTCGTGCCGTGGCTATCCGAAGGCCGTTCGCGCCGCCATCAAGAAACAGGTCGAGGTGCTGCGGGCGCTCGAGCGCGAGGCGTCCGATCGGCTCAAGGGCCTCGACACTCGGCCGTTCGAGTATCTCCTCGATCGGGCGCGCGCCGCAGCCGGAGTGATCGGTGACAAGGATGCGCTGGCGAGCGAAGAGGGACTGAGCCGATGCCCCGAACCGATTCCGCCGGTGCGGCGGGTCTGTATGGAGG
>JBKPOZ010000265.1:0-5422 GCA_046733355.1 Pseudomonadota bacterium
ACAGGCTGAGCAGCAGCGTGATGCCGAAATTCGGATTGAAGCTGCCGATCGCCGTCGCATAAAGAATCCCGGCCAGACCGGCGAGGAAGCCGGACGCGATCCATGTCACATCAATGATGTGATTGGTATTGATGCCAGACACCTCGGCAAGAGCACGATTATCCGCAAAGGCCCGCATCTCCTTGCCGATATTGGTGAAGCGTAGCGCCAGGCCTACGAGCAGCATGGCGATCAGGCCAACCAGCAGTGCGGCAACCTGCAACGTCCCAAAACGCAAAGGGCCGATGGCAACCGACGAGACGACGTTGGCTCCGAGCGTCCTCACCTGGCTGCCTGCTCCGAACTGGATCGAGAAGCGCAGCACCAGTGCCAGGCCGATCGCCGAAAGAAAGAGTTGAAGATGGCCGGCGCCAGCATTACGCAGCGGCCGCCAGATGAGCTTTTCAGTGACAAGGGAAAGCAATGCCGTACAGACCATCGACAGCGCCATCGCCAAAATCAGCGGCAGGCCGAGATAGCCGAACAGGATGGTGAAATAGGCGCCCGCGACCAGCAGATCGCCATGTGCAAAGTTTACGAGTTTGAGCACGCCAAGAACGAGCGTCAGGCCGATGGCGCCGAGGCCCATGTAACCACCGGCGATGAGACCGTTGAGTGTCGCCTGCGACGCCGTGGCGAACCCAAACGTCGCGACCAACGCACAGAAAATCATGACGATCGCCACAAGCAAAACTCCCGGCCGCGACATTTGCGGAAAGCGCGATTGCGGCGCGCCAATTTTCGTTGCCGCGCCGCCGCCTGGGAATTCTGGCCCCATAGGAACTCTATTTCACAGCGACCTGTTCAATCATGGTCTGCTTGCCGCTCTTATATTGAAAGACGTCGTAGAGACTCGTCGACGGATCGCCATTCTCAAGAAATCGAAAGGCACCCGACACACCGATATAGTCGATTGGCTTGCCGGAGGCCGCCGACTTGACCGCCTCACCGAGGTTCTCGATCGTGAACTGCGGCGCGCCTTCCTGCGTCACCGTCCTGACCTTGTCGCGGATTGCGCCTGGCTCCGTCGAGTTCGCCTGGACAGCGGCCAGGAAGCACAGGATGCCAGCGTCAAACGTGTTCGCCGTCAGTGAAGTGTTGGCGACACCGCCCGCCTGATCCCAAAGCTTGTTGAAAAGTTTGACTGCTCCGGTGCCCTGCGGCGAGCCGGCCGCAACGCCATAAGCACCTTCGAGCGCCTCACCTGGAATGTTTTCTGGAACCTTTGCAAACGACATGGCGTCCGGCACGAAAAGCTTTTTGGCATCGAATTTGCCAGTCCTCACCAGGGCTGCGCCGAGCTTGGCAAAGGTTTCCGGATAGTCGATCACCACATAGGCATCCGGGTTGCCCTCGACGATCTGCCCGGCTTCGGAATCGAAGCTCGCCTGCTGCGGATCGAACGATACTTTGCCCGTCACTGTGCCACCTGCGGCCTGCCAGTTATCGGTGAAACTCTTGGCCAGGGCATCGCCATAAGGCTCGTTGCGATAGGCCACCGAGACCTTCTTGCCCTTGCCGATATGTTTTTCGATTGCCAAGACAAGCGCTTTGGCCTGCAGATCGTCGGCGGGAACGGTCCGATAGATCGTGTGATCGTCATTCACCTTGCGCAAACGCGTGCTCGTGGCCGTCGGCCAGAGAGTGATCTTGCGCTGCATCGTGATGCCATTGAGGACAGAGATCGACTCAGGCGTTGTCCCCGGCCCCACGATGCAGGATGCGCCCTTGTCGATCAGTGTTCGAGCCGCGGAAAGTGCGGCTTGCGGATCACCCTGAGAATCGGCCGAAACCAATGTCGCCGTCGCTTCGACGCCTGCCTCCTTGGCAGCCTGGTTGGCCGCCTGCACCGACAGATTCATGGCCTTTTCGGATGTCGGGCCGATCTCTGAAAGGGGCCCGGTCGATTCCAGAAGATTGCCGATGATGAGATCGAGCGGTTTGGCTCCTGCTTCGGTCGTGCCTACCGTCAATGCGAAAACGGTTACCGCCATCCAAGGCCATGCAGTTCGAACTTTCCGCAGTAGGCTCATATGATGATCTCCTGACGTTACACACCCTTAACCTGCCTGGTAACTCGTCAGCAATGAAACGCTAGGGAGGAGCGGTAAGTCAACGGTGAGGAATTGACGAGGATGGAATTGGTCCGAGTACTCAGATTCCGGCCGCTCCGGCGAGATACGCCCGCATCTGCTCGGCGACGATTTGGCGATCGATCTTGCCAGCGCCGTTGAGAGGCAACGCATCGACGAACCGGATTTGGCGGGGATGCGCATAGGCCGGGCCTTCGGCGAGGCAGAAGCGCTTGAGCATGTCCTCGCTGGCTGCCGCGCCGGCCGCTAGGACCACCATCGCGACAGGCACATGTCCCTTGATCGCATGCGGCACAGCAACGACCGATACATCGGCGACGGCGGGATGACGCAGCAATAAATTTTCGACTTCGAGGGGATAAATGTTCTCGCCCCCCGAATTGAACATATCGTCGGTGCGGCCCCTGAAGTAATAGAACCCGTTGGCGTCGCAAGTAAAAAGATCGCCTGTCCGCAGCCAGCCATCCCTGAAGCGCTGAGCGTTAATGTCCGGTCGCCTGTAATAGCCGGGCGTCACGCCAGGGTTCTTCACCCACAACTCTCCATAGGTTTCATTTTCGCTGCCGTCATCACCGACCAATTTGACTTCGCCCTCGGGCCAGGCAACTCCGCAGCTGCCATGAGGCACCACGCGACCGTCGATCGGTGGGCCGATCATCACCGGGCCGCCTTCGGTCAGCCCGTAGCTCTCGCTCGCTGGCACACCGAAGGCCGATTCGACGGCATCCATCAGCTCCATGGGTGTTGGCGCAGATCCGATGGTGAGCCGCTTCAGGGCGCTTAAATCCAGACATTCGATCAAATCGCGGTGCTGCAGGAGCAACGTGAACACCGCCGGGACGCCACCTGTTTCCGTGCACTTGTATTTCGCAAGCATCGTCAGGAAGCGACGCGGTTCGAAGTCTGGCAGGATCACCACCGATCCGCCGCAATGCAGCATTGGCTTGATGGCGCCTGCCATGGCGTTCTTATGGTAGAGCGGCACAGCGGTCAGCACGCGATCAGCGGCCGATGCTGGCCAGTAGCGCTGCACCGCACGGATCCACCACAGCTGACCGGCATGCGTGAGCACCACACCTTTCGGCCTGCCGGTTGAGCCAGACGTATAGGGTTGGAATGACGGGTGGTGGTCGGGGACCGGTTCTGGAGTAAAGCTGGCGGGCATAGCGTGCAGGCTTGATTCGTAGTCGTACCAGCCCTTGCGTTCTCCATCGAGCACGAGTTTCATCCGGCACGCGACATCATCGACAAGTTCGGCCACACGAGCGTTAGCCGCAGCTTCGACCACGGCGCCGACGCACTCGGCATCACGAAGGATGTAATCGATGGTATCGCTGCCGAGTTTAGTGTTTAACGGTACCGGCACCACGCCTGCGCGCATGGCACCGTACATGATCTCGACGAATTCAATGCGGTTGCCGATCGACATGGCCAGTCGATCGCCTGCTTTCAATCCGCTGGCTCGGCACAGCGCAGCGAAGCCGTCGAGGCGCTCCTCTAGCCGCCGATAGGTTACTTCCTCAGGTTTTTCGCGCGACAGATCGATGATGGCGATCGCCTGCGGCGCAGTCCGGGCGGCGATGTGATTCCAGTATCCCAAATTATTGGCGCGCGGATCGCCTGGCGCAAAACCTTCGAGGATATGGCTGGTTGTCATGGGGCTCGTTCTCTCGATCGAAAGACGACTGCGGCGTTGTGCTTTATTGCAGAATCGTCCCCAGCAGCAAAGCTTCGCATAATGATCGCGAACACCCGACAGCCCGGTCCGCCGTGGCTATTGCGCCCTCACGCGTCCGGAAACTTCAGTCATTTGATCTCCCATGTCGTGTTATGCGGGATATCCATGGCCGTATAGCCACCCCCGCCTGCAAGCGCAGGCATCGCGTTGCAAGCCAATGGCTCTTTCCCGGTGATCCCCCTGTACTTGCCGGTGCCCCCAGTGATGATATGAGTGCCGCAACCCATATCCGGCTGCGATTTGTCGACGTCGCGGGTATCGAAGGTTGAAAAAATTTTGTCGCCGTCGCTGTCGGCAAGCACACAATCGCCATCGATGTATTGCTTGTCTCCTGACGCAACACTTAGGGCCGCGCAATGTGCGGACATCTTGTCGAGCATCTTCTCGCCCTTCATGTTTTGAGTGGTCCCGACCGCCTCCAGCGAGGTGGCCGAGCCGAGTCCCGGAATCTCGATGCTGTTCACTGGGCGAAAAACAAAGTGTGTCACATAGGGCGTTGTACCCTTTTTCTCCATCGCTCCTCCTGGTCCGGCCATCAGGGGCATTGTCATAAGAGCTCCAACGAGAACTGCGGATTTGGCCAGGGTCGGCGCAGCCCGTGCCGCCACCGCACGAAACGTGATCGGTTTCATCGGTTTTCTCCTGAAATCCAGCACGCGCTTCCTATGCTCCAATCCGGCAATCAGCAGCCGATTGAATGGCGTCGTGCTCGTGCTTGAGATCATGTCGCTCAAGCTGAAGCAAGCTTATCATTGAGCATATATCGAGGTAATTTACTTGCACTTCGGACTGATCAAGAAGAGGTGAGCATCCACAATCGGGATTGCGGCGTGCCGTGCCGGAACACCTCGGAGGATGACTCAGTGATCCGATCCCGTAGATGAAAGAGGCGACCCTGAAATTCCCGCTGGAGGCGACGATGGCACAACAGGAAAAAAGCCCGATTGGACCGGACCTTGTCAAAGGAATTCCCATCGACGACGTGCCGCGAGGAGGAACGCTGGTCGGTCACGCCAATGGCGAGACTGTTGTGCTGGTGCGGGTGGAAGATGATGTATTTGCCATCTCCCCCCATTGCACTCACTATCATGGCCCTCTCGCAGAAGGGCTTGTCGTCGACAGGACCCTTCGCTGCCCATGGCATCACGCCTGTTTCGATCTGCGCACCGGCGAGGCACTTCGCGCGCCGGCATTCGATCCGATCGCCTGCTGGGGGGTCGATCGCCGCGACGGGATGATCTCGGTCCGGCAGAAGCTTGAGCGGGCGAACCCGAAGTCGGCCGGCAGCGACGGCAATGGTCCCGATCGGATCGTCATCGTCGGCAGCGGAGCCGCCGGATTCGCCGCAGCGGAAATGCTGCGCCGCCAAGGCTACCAGAACCAAGTCGTAATGGTGAGCAGCGACGATGCCCTGCCATATGATAGGCCCAACCTGTCCAAGGATTATTTGGCAGGCACCATCCCCTTCAAGTTCGTTCCGCTGAAGAGCGAGCGCTTCTACACCGAGAACGGCATTGAAACGCGCCTCGGCCAGGAGGTTGCCCGTCTCGAC